>VGWX01000025.1 GCA_016873615.1 Nitrospira sp.
TCTGTAAAATACTGGGCAGCATAACCCCAGTCCCACCAGATCCATATCTGGTCATCAGGAGAGGACATTGAACGTAATTCCTTAAGAGTTTGTGCATATTCTTTTGTAAGGAATAAAGCCGGTTTTTCAGTCAATATAGTACTCCTTATCGACCAGAGAACAAAAATCAGTAAAAGCATCTGAACAATCCATCGGAAGGAAGTTTTCAAGCCAAAGGACCTGAGCATACTGACAATCCCAAATCCAAGCCCTATACCCAAAACAACCCCTCCGTACATGGTAAAACGCCAACCGAGTTTTGTACTGAAAATACCAACAATAAGCAGAGGGGCAAAAACAAGTGCAGATGGGCGCCGCCAGATACAGTATAGAAATCCTGCTATCCCGGCTATCAGGAGAATCCAGTTGCATGCAAGTAATCTTACAACGTTTATCATGCTTGTAGCCTTTGCCTCTGCAACGGTCTCAATAGTCGAAGGCAGCATAAGAATATCGGAATGAGATGAAATTTTACCGTACCGGCTGAGATGGAACCAGATACCGGATATCTTATTATGCAAATTAAAAGATAGAAAAAAGCTTAACGCAAGGACTGCCCCTATGGCGAGCATTACTTTTCTGTTCGTGAAATAATCAGGCTTGGCTATTGCCAGCAGAGCGATTCCGGATACAATGATAAGCCCATGTATGGTGCCATCACCTGCAATGAGAATAATCCCCAAAGAAACAGCAATGTCATATCTGAGCCCTTTTCTTGCGAAAACGAGGCCTGTGAAAGCTGCACAGGCAAGGAGGCTCAGTCCGATGACTTCACCGCTTGGATAGAGCGCAAAATAGATTCTGAGGAGTGTGCCGAGAAGCAATGCGCCTGCATAGACTTTTCTCCGGTCGATAGCCTCTTTGGTACCCACGGGGATACGTATGAGCGGTTCAAGCCAAATGATAACGCATACAGCAAAGCAAACAGGAAAGAAGAGAGTGAACACATCGGTGTCAAGCCATCCGGTCTGGGTGCGGAGAAGGAATCCAAATGATGCACCGGTCATTACCCCTGATACCAGTAGAGCTTCCGGCATGCGCCACCTCATGGCTAAAAGACCAACAGGTATAATAACCAAAGGGGCCATAAAAAGAGGAAGATAGAATCCAATAAACCCGATGTCCAGACTGGTAATATTATGAATAATCCGAATAATCCCGGATAAAAGGCTGTCTGAATATTGATTGATTTTTATTGCTCCTGCCAGCCATGCATAGCTGTCAGGATTCTGCATTAACGGGATACCATCGAGTTGGCGGAGGGAAAGCTGCCGGGCCGGCACTTCAATTAGCCTGAGCGCAAAGCATAATGAAAAGGCCAATAAAAAAAGAGCTGTCCACTGCCAGATTTTAAGAATATTCTCCCCCGCGGGCGTGGCATCAGTGGGTATTTTTATTGCTTTCTCTGAATTGTCCGGTTTAGCTTTATAAAGTTTTTTCTTTGAACCCATATGAAAAGCACACTGTTGCTGAGAATACGGCATACTTGAGCCTGCTCCTGCATTTACATTGACAGATATACACCGTGGCTATATTATAAATCCGAAAGATTTATTTTACACTCTCGATCATCTCATGAACCAAAAAAAACATCTGAAAAAAAATGTCATACATGCGGGCAAAAGGAAGCTTCATATTGCCTTTTTGCATCCTGAACTTGGCATTGGCGGTGCAGAAAGGCTGGTGGTTGATGCTGCACTTGAACTTCAGCATAGAGGTCACGCAGTGACTGTTTTTACTGCAAGGCATAATAAGGATTACTGCTTTGAAGAAACACGCAGCGGATATGTGGATATCCGTGTCAGGGGAAGTTTTATTCCTTCACAGATAGCCAATCATTTAAGAGCCCCATGTTCAGTTGTACGTATGGCATATGCAGCATTGGCTATGGCAATCAGTAAATGTAATTATGACATAGTCTTCTGTGATCTGGTGCCGCATATCATTCCGCTTATCCGTCTCGCCTCATCATCAAGGATTATTTATTACTGTCATTATCCTGATATGCTTCTTGCGCCGGTGCGTAAAGGTATCTATTCTCTCTACAGGTATCCTGTCGACCGTATGGAAGAGCTTGGCTTGGGTATGGCAGACTGTATTCTTGTGAACAGCGAATTTACTGCCGGGGTTTTACGCAAAGCTTTTCCTATGCTTGATACAAAACGTGTGGATATTTTGTACCCCGGAGTTGATCTGTCCAGGTACTCCGGAGATATGACAAAGCCTGCTTCATTGCCTGAAGCAACTGATGCTGACTCAAAGATCATTCTTTCACTGAACAGGTACGATCCCGGGAAAAACCTGAATCTGGCAATAGAGTCATTCAGAGCTCTGAAAGGAATAGTGCCGTCAGAAACATTCAAACAAATGCGGCTTGTCTTTGCCGGCGCCTGTGATGAGCGTCTGCCGGAAAACAGGGAAACATTAAGGCATTTACAGGAACTGACAGCGATGTTTGATCTTCAGGAGCAGGTTATATTTCTGCGGTCTCTTACAGATGCAGAGATCAACTGGCTTCTGAATCATTGCATATGCCTTGTCTACACAAGCATAAACGAACATTTCGGGATCGGAGTTGTTGAAGCGATGGCTGCCGGACGTGCTGTTGTAGCAGTTAATAAGGGTGGGCCTCTCGAAACGATTGAGAATGATGTAACCGGCATTCTATGTGATCCTGTTCCTGCTGCCTTTGCAAATGCTATCGCCCGAATTGCAGCAGACCCGGCTGCAGCTGAGCGCATGGGAAGAGAGGGCCGGCAAAGGGTAGCTGCAAAATTCTCCCGGGCAGCTTTCGGTGACAGGCTTAACAGCATCATTGGAGATATCATCAAGAGACGAAGCAATGGTTAGAAGGATACAAAGAATGTTTTCTTTACTCAGTCAACGCTTGCGTATGTATTGGTTTGGGCTGGTGCCTGTTTCTGTTGTCGAGGCAATTCTGGAGAGCATTGGAGCAGTTGCTATATTTTCTCTCATAAAGATACTGGATAATCCGAACAGTATTTATACAATCCCCGTTGTATCACAGTTGTATGAAACACTTGATATTAAGGGTGCTTCATCAATTGTTCTTTCATTTACGATCATGGTGACTTTTTTCTATATACTCAAGAATGCATTTTTGCTGGTCTCTGCATATCTCAGAAGTTCAGTGACCAGCACGACAATCAAATTTCTTTCAGGCGAACTCTTGAGCCGGTATCTTAAAGCTCCGTTCACGTTTCATTTCAGGCGTAATTCAGCTTCCTTGATTGACCGGACAATCAGAGGTGCAGATGATGCTGTGCGTTTGGTGCTGGAATCAGCAGTTGCATGCATGTCAGAAATACTGGTGCTCTCCGGCATTATTATTATTCTTGTGATCGCCGCGCCTTTAATGACACTTGTTTCACTGGCGATTATTGTTTTTCTGCTCGGCACGCTCCTTTATGCGACCCACTCCAGGTTCTACCGGCTTGGTGCAGAACACCAGAAACTACGCATAAAATCCCAGCAGGCTGTGCAGCAGGCCCTTGGAGGAATCAAAGAGGTTAAGGTAATGGGACGGGAGCAATACTGGAACAGCCTTTTTTCTTCATACCAGCAGGGCATATCATCGATAAGGAAGTGGTATTCTACATTGCATGCTGCTCCACGCTTTCTTGTAGAAACTGTTTTTATCTGCATTCCACTGGTAATGGTAATTCTGACACGGAATAAAGCAGGATACGGTCATTCAATACTACCGCTGCTCGGGTTATATGCCTATGCAGGATTCCGCGCAATTCCTTCATTTAACCGCATAACCATGCATGTGAATAATATCAGGTACGGAGGAGCTGTAGCTGACTTGCTCTATGATGATTTCACTCTTCTCAGTATTGCTCAGGACAGATCGCGTCAGGAAGATATTGATCAGCATTTATCCTTTGAAAATAGCTTGTCGGCAGAACATGTCTGTTTTTCCTATAATGAAAAAACCGGCCAAGTTCTGAACGATCTGAGTCTGACGATTAAACGCGGAGAATATGTTGCTATCGCAGGAGCAACCGGAGCCGGGAAAAGTACCATCATTGATATTATACTCGGACTTATCCCTCCCTCCAGCGGAAAGATTACTGTTGACGGCATAGATATCAGCAATAAGGTATCAGCATGGCGGAAAAAGATCGGGTATGTCCCACAGGACATATACCTTACCGATGATACGCTCCGCCGCAATATTGCATTTGGCATACCGGACGAAGAGATATCAGAAAATAAAGTGCTTGAAGCGTTGCGTCTGGCACAGCTTGAGGATTTTGTCTCATCCCTTCCCAAAGGTCTTGATACCGTAATCGGCGAACGTGGTGTAACACTCTCAGGAGGAGAAAAACAGCGCGTGGCAGTTGCCAGAGCGCTTTATCTTAATCCTGAGATTCTGATATTCGATGAAGCTACCTCTGCACTGGACAGCCGTACCGAACAGAATCTGGCAGATGCCATTCACTCTCTTCGCGGTCATACAACAATTATTCTTGTAGCGCACCGCATACAGACTATTAAGAACTGTGACAGGATCATATTTATCCGTAATGGTCGAATAGAGGCCACAGGAGGATGGGATGAACTCTTACAAAACAGCCCCGAGTTTTTTAAGCTTGTGAATGTTTAGTGACAGCAATAAGTTGCTTTTCAACAAATTCTCTCACAACAGCTCTAACATCACTTATGAATCGTTCCACAGTAAAGAGGTCCCGGCGCGGGGCAAGGTATGACCTCAGTTCATCCTGTTCATCGGGATTTGCCAGCACGTATGAGATTTTAGCGACAGCGTCTTCCACTGAAGAGTAGCTCAGGCGCTCACAATCTCCGATGATCTCTGTCTGGCCGCCACTGTTCGGCACAAAGACTATGCAGCCGCTTCTTACCATCTCGGCTACAGCCATGCCGAAATGTTCATCAATCATCCCGTGAATTCCATAGCGATGACTGGTAATAAGGCTTATAAGCGCTTTGCGCGGCAGATCATGTTCAATAGATATCCATGAGGGATTCTGACGGACTATTCCGGCAATGCGGGCATAGTAGGCGGGATTGTCAGGAGTTCCGATTATATGAAGATGCATATTACTGTTTGCAGCCCGTAATCTGCCAATAATATCAATGAGCTTTTCGATCTCCTTTTCAGGTGATATTCTGCCGATGCAGACAAATCCGTTTTCACGTTCTGCCCAGTCTGTGTCAGGAAAGTCCCCGGCTATCGGAGGGTAAAGTGTTGTTGTTTCAATGCCGCCTGATTGCTCCCTGACCATTGCACCTATCCAGTCTGAATTTACGAGAGTTATATTCTGTTTTACCCTTTCGGATGAAAATGGTATAAGCGCATAGCAAAAACTGCGGTAAAGCGATACAGAGAACGGGATGCTGTGATACCATCGCAGATCGACCTTGGGTCGCGGGAAATACAGACATGGGAAGTGGATATACTGAATCCCTTTTCGGCCGAAGTCTGCCTCGTTATTGCATGTGATCAGAATATCAAAACGTTCTTGTATCTTCCGGCAACTACGGAGGTGCAGTGCCCATTTTAGCAGGCTGACAGGAGTGGGAATGCATTCAACAAGCCTCCTCAGGACAGGGTTGACTGTGTAAAGTGCCATATCAGCCTTGGTGAGCGATGTTCCGTAGTAATAATTGATAGAGGCAAGGTCTACCGGCTGCCATGACAGGACACTTATATCATATTCATCTTTCAATGCCTCAAGCATCCATGCACATACTCCATTCCCGCCTCCGGGAGGCTGAAGATTTGGCTGTACCATAAGTATTTTTTTTGACTTCACCGGCATAGGATATAATAATACCAGAGATCGAAAATGGATACAGGCTTTCAATGAAAAAAATACTTTTTCTGACTCATCAGTGTCCTTATCCCCCTGTCAGCGGAGGGGCAATAAAACGTTGGAAGATTATTGAATATCTTTCAAAAAACAGCTCTCTTGCACTTGCTTTCTTTTATCAGGATCAGGGAATCTCCTGCAGAGATGAGCTCTTCTCAAGGTTTAATATAAGTTCTGTTTATGAAGAGCATCTTTTCAAAAAAAGAAATATTTCGAATCTGCTGAAAAGCTATATCCGGCAAGTCCCGCTTTCTCTGGTGAGAAATTACTCTGCTACCTTCCAAAGGCATATAGAGAAAATCGCAGCAGACTATGAGATACTGTTTCTTGATTCATACCTGATGTTTCAATATGTGCCTGATGGGTTTTCAGGGCGGGTGGTTTTGCACATGCATAATGCAGAGCATGTTATCTGGGAAGAGTATGCCCGGAATGAAAAAAATATCCTGAAAAAGACATTTGCATTTAGAGAGGCAGGAAAAATCAGGGAATATGAAAAGGTTATCTGCAGAAAAGCCCATGCTGTTTTAGCAGCTCCCAAGGATATTGAATGCCTGATAAAAATAGGAGTTGAAGATGATAAATTCTATGAGACGTATCACCTTGGGGATGAGGCGCTTCTGCAGGAGCCGGATATTGAATTTGACAAAACAGAGGAGGCCCTTCTCTGCGTGGCCACATTAACCTGGGAACCTAATACAGACGGATTGCTCTGGTTCATCAGGAATGCCTGGGATAGCCTCAAGCAACAGTTCCCTGAGCTTAGGCTTTACATAGTGGGTCGTAATCCGGACCCGCGGCTGCAAAAAATCTGCAACAGCAGAAAGGATATTTTTCTCCCCGGTTTTGTGGAAGACCTGAAAGGGTATTATTCAAAATGCAGGGTTTTTTTAGCTCCCCTGCGGTTCGGAAGCGGAATGAAGGTAAAGGTTATAAACGCCATGTACCGTGGCATACCGGCTGTCACAACTCCGGCTGGTGTTGAAAGCCTCGAAGTGCAGGATATGCGTCATATTGCCATAGCAGACACTCAGGAGAAAATGGTTGAAGCTTGCAGAGTTCTCTTGCAGGATAAAGCAAAGTGGGAGGCCATTCGTGATAATTCACGTAAGCTGGTAAGGGAGAAATATACCTGGGATAAGGTTTTTGTAAATCTTAATAAAGCAATTAACGGATAATTTTTGGCTTATCCCTTTTTGCATTCACTATGCAGAAGAATCCGAATGGTTCATTGTAAGGATTTATTAACTGGTGGGGTTCATCAGGTTTTATATAAAGGGTATCAAGAAAAGAGATTCTGTATTTTTTCTTTCCCACAATACAGGTCCCTTCACCTCTTATCCCGATGACAACATGTTCGTGCCTGTGCTTCTCGAAACTGCTGAAACCATTTGAAGCTATCTCAAAATATCTTAGGTGAAATTTCGCGGATTCACCATGGTTGCCGATCAATGTCTGCCTTATAATATCAGCCCAGCCTTTGCCTGCTGATTTATACTTCTCTGTTCTGATATCTTTCCAGGTGAAGTTGCTCTTATATGTGTAAAGTTTTGTTTTGTTTTCTTTGGGTGCTTTTCCTGCTTGAAAAGGTTTTTCCCTCCAATCGCAGGTTACAGGGACGTCTTTTCTTTGTGACATGAAATATCCTCCGCTGTGTTCAATTCAATCAAATAGAATAATACTTTTCAATGAATCCCTTGCATCTGCAGTCAGTCTGAAAGCTTCAGCAGTCTTTTCTACGGGTAATCTGTGCGTAACAAGCAACTCAGCCCTTATAGTCCCCTGCTCAATGATATCCAGTGCTTCTGCTGTGTCAGCAGGGCCGCAGGAATAGCTGGTTATTATATTTATATCCCTGAAATACAGGTCATTCGGATCAATAGTAAGTTGTTCTCCGGGCTTTGCAGGTGTAAAAAACAGAACACTGCCGCCTGAACTTACTGCCGAGATGCCCTGCTTCATAACATCAACGCTATTCGGCCCAACGATAACAATATCCGCCATCTCTCCATCTGTTATATCTTTCAGGGCATCGATGAGATTATGCTTTGATACATCAATAACTTCACAGGCTCCAAATTCCCTGGCCTTCTGGAGTCTGAACGGAACCATGTCTGCGCCGATGATTTTACCGGCGCCGTATTTTCCTGAAAGCAAAACATTGATCTGCCCCATAACGCCGAGACCAATAATGAGGACAGTGTCCCCATGCTTTATATCAGCTCTTTTTAACGCCTTAACAACACATGCCGCAGGTTCTATCAATGTGCCGTCTTCATAACTCAGGTTGTCAGAAAGGTTTAAGGTATCGTTTTTAAGATTTATCTCCGGGATAAGAATATATTCGGATATTCCGCCCGGGATTATCCGTGTATTTCTCCAGGTATCACACTGTACGTAATCTCCCCTTTTACAGTATCTGCAGGTAAAGCATGGCGCATGGTGATGCACAAATACCCTGTCTCCGGGTTTGAAAGACGTCGCATCACGGCCAACCTCTACTATCTCTCCTGATGGCTCATGGCCGGGAACCAACGGGGCCTTTTTCTCGATATACCATGGCATCACATCTCCTGAGCATATGCCGCATGCCTTTGTTTTTATTAATGCATCTTTTGTCCCGATTTCAGGAACAGGGACATCCTCGATGCGTATATCATTAAAGCTGTATAATTTTGCGATTTTCATTTTGTATGCCTTGAAATAAAATTATTCTATCATAAATAATAAGTCGTTATCCTTTTGAATGAAATAATATGATTGAAGAGTGGCTTAAAGAGACTAAGGAAAAGTCTGATTTTAAAGACCTTGGGATGATTCTCGTTCACAACGGGATGGTGCGGGCTACATCAAAGGATGGAAGACCCGTCAAAGGGATGCATCTCTCCTATGACAAGAAAAAATTGGCGTCCCTGATAGATGAATTGAGGAAAAAAGACGGTATTGTTGAAATAAAAGCCTGGATCAATGAAGGAGATCTTAATGTCGGGGATAATATTATGTATGCATTCGTCGCAGGCAGATTCAGGACAATAGTGATCCCCGTGCTTGAGGAGCTTGTTGCAAGAATAAAAAAAGAGATTGTTTCAGAAAAAGAGATTTTTTAGCATAAATCAATATAGGCAAATTTCCTATGATATGCCAACTTGTTGTACCTAAAATGTAAATTGACAATGGGTGACATTTGTGTACATAATATAGTACACACAATTGGAGGATAACCCCGTGAAATTTTTAAGCGTCCGGGATTTAAGAGGTAAATCAGCACAAGTCTGGAAGAACCTTCCTGAAGAAAGGGAAATGATTGTTACAAGCAATGGTCGTCCCATAGCTATCCTTGCTGCGATAACCGAATCAACCCTTGAGGAATCATTATCGGCATTCCGTCAGGCGCGTGCGGTTGAGGCAGTTATCTCTCTGCAGCGCAAATCTGCCCGGCAGGGAACTGATAAAATTTCGATGGAGGAAATCAACGCCGAGATAAAAGCTGTTCGTAAGAAACGGGCACGATGAATATCGTGCCCGATACCAATGTTCTTGTTGCAGGTCTCTTATCTCCCTTCGGAGCTTGCGGTGAAATTGTCCTTATGGTTTCGTCCGGCGAGATTACGCTTTCTTTTAATGCCCGCATTCTCGCCGAATATGATGAGGTGCTCCGTCGTCCAAAGTTTAACTTTGAAGAGGAAAAGGTAAAGGCACTTTTAGACTATATTGGACATCGGGGGCAGACAGTAGCAACTTCTCCTTTGGCCAATTCGCTTCCCGATCCGGACGATGAGACATTCCTTGAAACTACTATGGCAAGTCAGGCGGCATGTCTTGTCACAGGAAATCAGAATCATTTCCCTGCCGAATTATGTCTCGGAACCATGATTTACTCTCCGAGAGAGTTTTTGAATTTCTATAAGAAGCAAAAAAAGGCAGAAAAGCGCATATCAAGGCGCTCAACCCGGACGCGTAAAAAACCGCATGCCGGTTAGCTTTTTCGTTGTGTAAAAGACGATACATATAAGATTCTCGTTGAGTATACTGTAATGTGAAATATTGAGGAGAAATAATAGTGACAACCCGAAAACAGATAAATGATCGGATCGAAGCATATGCAAAGGCTGTCAGGGACAGAAGCCCAAAGGCTGTTTCAGAACTGTTCGCCGAACGTTTTGATCATATAGTGCATGGTGTGGGAACAGATACCAATAACCCCTGGAATACGAAACGAGAGACCGATCGGGAAGGAATCACGAAGATCTATGAGGACTTCTTCTCAAATGTAGCAGACATGGCGGTTGAGTATGCAAACCGTACCATCGATGTAGAGTGCAACTCTGCTGCAATGGTTGTCCGAGTTAAGAGTGGGTCTATTTCAATGGAAAACGCGCTTCATATTAAGTGGAATGAGGAAGGAAAAATCATATTCTTCTACAACTGGTATGGACAATCTCCGGGTTAAGGAGTGGCAATTAGGAAGCGTTGACGACATAGCGCTTACATCAAGATCAATCATTGTCTGCACGGTACTGTACGGCGAACATCTCCTCATACCAAATAGTAATTGTTCCCACCCGCAGAATCGTGGTTAATATTGAGTAATATTTTTAATTTGAAAATTACGCAGGATGTGATACCATAAATACGGTTATCCCGAAAAAGCCAACCTCTCCGTGAGGAGAAAGTCGGAAAGTAACGGGTCTTCAAAAAGAAGACGGCCGAACTGCTGAAGGATCAAACTTTGGCAGTTCGGTTTTTTATTTAGCTGCATAAAAAAATAATTCTGTCGGGATAAGTATAACTATTCCTTAATTTCATAAAAAAAAGGAGATATTTATGAAGTCATATAAGAGAATAACTATTTTCATGTCATTTCTTGCATTGTTATTGTTCCCTGCATTAAACCCATCTTTAGTTAAAGCAGCCCAAACAAAATCTTTCGGTATGAAATCAATAGAAAAGATGGAACCGAATGGTGAATTTGATATTTTTTTATTGAAAGATAGGGTGTGGCAAGAAGCAGGAAATCTAAAATTTGATAAGTACTTCCGTGAACAGGAGATAGATCTAAGCAGATATTTATCCGGATCCGGGAAAGTAAAAATGAGGCTGGTTCAAAAAGGTGGTGGCGCTGCCCATATCGATTCTATATCTCTTGGCGGAGCGTCTCCTGAAGAGGTTAATGGTATCAGGAATGATCTGTTGGCAAAGAAGCTGTCTATGAAAGATTATGATGTCATAGATGCCTTTCAAAAAAGTTTTGAGTTTATCTTTCCCGCAGTTGAAAAAAACAAAACCGTTAGTCTTACAGCAAGGATAGAGGGCAAAAGGATCAGTGAGATACCATTTCAGTTTCCTTCAAAAAACCTCTATAAAGAGATGGATTCGAAATCAAAATTCTATACATATAAGCTTAATAATGAAAAAGACAGTCCTGTAATTAACAATAGAATCAGCGTGGCTTCTCTTAAACAACCTTTCTTTAAAGAATACTCGCCTACGGGTTCCGGACACCCGTCAGGATTCACCTATGGATGGGTAACAAATGATGATAGTAATCTCTATGTGAAAATGGATTTCACCCCTGATAATACTCTTGATGGTAATAAAGATTATGCAAAAGTTTATGTAAAAACAGACAAAGGGTTAACAGAGTTTAAAATATCAGAATCTCATGCAAAGTGGGGTAGTACTGACTTTACCTATACCGATAGGGTTGTGTATCAGCACAAGGTCTATAATTTTAAAATACCGTTAAAAGAAATCGGGATAGAGAAAATAGAGACGGGGAGGGATATTCTTCTTGCATTCGCAGCATATGGCACTGCATCACCACCTTTTAGCTGTGATGAAGCCAGCTCGATTCAATCCAGGTTTAACATGATTCCAATAGCAGCTGATAATTACATCTGGTTCAATAGTATCGTCAGAATAAAAGGAATGGATTTTGTTACCGGCAACGTTACAATTCACCTTATTGATTCAGAGATAAAATTCAACGGAATGACTTATGCAGTGCCGGATAGCACAGTTGTATTCTCTCCAATGCTGACAGAATCTTTTATAGTTTTTACCGGCACTGACTGGTTCATGGCAGTCCCATTAAATTATGCAGGCAATGTCTTTTTATCCGGCATGGCATTGCAGGTTCCGTTTGATGGGTTGCCAGGCGGTGTCAACCCGGTTATATGGTCCGGCACCTTTATGTCTGATACGCCTGGCATAACAATCGAACAGGAATGGGCTGCAGCTGTCTACACACAGTTCAGCAGTGATTATAGTCTTCTCGGAATAAAACCAGTTGATGGTGACACTCTTAGCGATTACGAAAACCTTGACCCCGCCGGCACACCGGAGGACTTTAAATTGTATGTAATAGGTGGAGCAACCGGCAATGGTGAAACTAACTATACCGGCTCTTATAGTGATACATCGGATATAAGATGCCATGCTCAAACCATTCTGCAGATTCCAGTAGACATTCATCCCACTTCCTGTCCAAATCCTTTTAATGTAAGCAGGCCGAACGGTATTTTACCCGCTGCTATTTTAGGTACGGATGATTTTGATGTGACCCAAATCGATCCGGCGACTGTAAGACTGAGCAAAAAAGATTCCAATATTACTGTTGCTCCGCTTCGTTGGGCAATTGAAGATGTTGCAACACCCTATGAACCTTATGTTGGTAAGGTAGATTGCAATGCTTGTACAACCAAGAGAAGTGATGGCTATACGGACCTGACGCTAAAGTTTGATACAAAGGCAGTAGCAGACCTTGTCGGAGACGTAAATGATCGCGATTGCCTTCCTTTAACCATACAAGGCAACCTGAAGGAGGAATTTGGCGCTGCACTTTTTATTGGTGAAGATGTAATGAAAATAATAAAGAAAAAATAATGAGTAAGTTCAAGTGGCATCACTGATCCTGCCCCAAGGTTATATATTTACAGGACAGTGTTTTTCATCAGTTTCCTCATGACAGGGGATATTTTTTTCTGAAGCTGTAGATTTTGGCTTTATACTCTTTTATTAGATGCCGGATTTCTTTTTTCCTTTTGCCGGCTCTCTCTGAAAGCATTTCATTCCAGTAAATCAAAAATATCTTGTAAAAATAGAATAATAGAAAGGCGTACCATTTTTTATAGTCGTCTGGTGTTTTGTCATAATCAAAATAATGAACATATAATCTCTGTTCTTTTTTGTCCTCAAAGTATCTGTGAAAAATGCCCTCCGGGTCAGCATGAGCAAATTTACTGCAAAGGTCATGAATCCCCGGCAGTCCAACAGCCAAAGGAAAATCTCTCTGGTTATTCTTTATAGTGAGTTTTATATTTCGGAAAAGGGTTTCCCATTTCTGAGAATTCACGATTTTTTCCTGATAGATATTCGTTTCATCGGGAAATTTTAAAAGGTAGTAGGCAGTAAAAGTACTGTCAAGCGCAGCTCTCAGGCAACGAAAAGACCCTGCTTTATGAAGCCTCAGAAAGGCAGCCATTCCGGAATAAAATTCCTGATGTGAGATCAGGGAGAGGAATGCAGGAATCCTTAAGTTGGAATCATCAGGGAGTGAAATACTTAAGCAAACATTATACAAGTTATCTAAATCCAGAATAAGATTAATATCTTTTTCAAGAATTGCTATGTTCTTCGATAAATTATCATTCTCTATAGCTAAATAATGTTCAAATCCCTTAAGCAGATTCATAACCATTTTTTACAATACGAAACCTCCAATTGCGAATCCCTGAAAGTTTACAATAGTTCGTATTAAAAATAATAATCAATTGACGGTAATATGATCAACTTCAATTATGGTGTTGAAGATTTGAATCATTATTGATATGATGTAATTATAATATTTACAGGAGGACAAGATATGTTTCGGAAAATAATCTCCATTATAGTAATCCTGACTTTTCTTAGCGGAGTGTTTGGTTGTGCATCGATACCTCAGGAGCATAAGGGCGCAGCAACCGGAGCCGGAATAGGCGCTGCAACCGGTGTTGTAGCCGGCGCACTCCTTGGAGCAAGCGGTGCAAAGACAGAGATGGCAATACTCGGAGGCCTTATAGGCGCACTCGCTGGTGGATTGATCGGGCACTATGGATATGACAAAAAGAAGTCAAAAGAAGAGACTGCTCAAAAATATAAATATAATCCATCAAAAGGCATGATGGTGAAGATTGAAGACGCATCTGTGCATCCTGTATCTGCAAAGCCTGGTGATAAAATTGAACTTAGAATAACCTATGCAGTGCTCGGCGCCCCTGCAGGCGCTGAATTGCAGATTACAGAAACCAGAGAGATACGCTTCAAGGATGAACTCTATGGTAAACCAGAAGTTACAATATTCCGTGAAGATGGTACATACTCTTCCAATATCCCGATAACATTGCCATCCGATGCGAAAAGAGGCACATACAAGGTCATCATGACTGTTAAGGCTCCAAACGCAAGAGATTCCAAAGAAACAACGTTTTCTGTACGTTAACTGAACCTTTCTCTGTTCAATCTTCAAGAACAGGGTATGGCCTGGCTGGCGGAATAGAGAATGCGCTATCATTTTATTTAAATACAGAAAGGGACAGAAATGGTTGAAATGAGAAGAATCCTGCAGCAACTGACAGGTACAGGAATAGTGCTCAGTGCATTAATGATCGGTGGTTGCGCTGCAAAAGTGGCGCCGGTCGAAAGCATTGCGAATGCAGATATGGCGATCAAAATAGCTCAGGAAAGAAACGCAGCAATCTATTCCCCTCTGGAATTGAGGCTTGCGGAAGATAAACTAAAGGATGCCAAATCAGCTGTTGAGAAAGAGGAATTTGAGAAGGCACGGCGTCTGGCTGAAGAGGCATTGATGGATGCACGGTTCGCAGAGGCAAAGGCGCTGTCCGGAAAGGCAAAAAAGCTTGCTCAAGATATGCGACAAAATATAGAGACATTACGTCAGGAAATCGAACGGACCCAAAAGATTAAACAACAAAAATAAAAACTGGAGAAAAAAGATATGAAATATTTTTGCCTTTTTCTTCGTTCAATAAAAACCGGATTCTTTATATTTTCAATAATAGTATTCATGACAGGGTGCGCCTCAATGCCTAAAACAAATGAGGCTCTGGAACGTTCCAGGGCAGCCTATGAGCAAGCACGAGCCAATCCGGCAATAAATGCAAACGCTCCGGTTGCAATGTATGAGGCAGAGCAGGCTTTGCGTAAGGCTGAAAAGGCAGAGGATGTCCGGGAAATGGAACATCTTGCCTATATTGCAGAAAGGAAGGCCCAGATTGCTGTGGCGCTGGCGGAACAGAAGATAGCTGAAAATGAAAGAGAGCGTCTCGCTGAGGAAAAAGACAAGATTTTAATGGACGCCCGTGAATATGAAATAAACAAGATAAGAAAAGAAGCCGATAGCATGGCACATGAAGCTGAGCAGGCAAAACAAACAGCCGAGGCCAAGACACGTGAAATTGAGCACGCAAAAGGCAAAGCCGAGGCTTTAGCGCTCCAGGCTGACAAGGCAAGAAAAGAAGCTGAGACGAGAGCTCTTGAAGCTGAAAAAGCCAGATTACTGACCGAACAGGCAGTGGCACATAGAAAGCAGCTTGAAAGCGAGATTGCAGAATTAAAGGCAAAGCAGACCGACCGGGGAATAATCCTCACTCTCGGCGACATACTATTTGAAACCGGCAAAGATAATCTGTTGCCCGGAGCTATCCGTACAATCCATCAGCTTGTTGAATTCTTAAATAAGTATCCGAACCGCAATATATTGATCGAAGGTCACACTGACAGCGTCGGCGGTGATATATATAATTTGGGACTCTCTCAAAGACGCGCTGATGCAGTAAGCTCGGCCCTTATGTCGAATGGCGTCAGCGCTCAAAGGATTACCACAAAGGGGTATGGGAAAAAATATCCAATAGCGGGCAACTCCACTCAGGCAGGACGACAGCAGAATCGCCGTGTGGAAGTAGTTATTTTAAATGAGGGAGTAACCGCTGAAAAAATGCTCCGGTAAAGCTTTTTTATAACCATTTTTTTATCCTGAAATAGACCAGCATAGAAATACCTATGAAAGCCATTACCGTCAGGATCAGAGGATAGCCCCAACGCCATTCCAGTTCCGGCATATATTTGAAATTCATCCCGTAAACACCGGCCATAAATGTGAGCGGCATGAATATCGTGGCAATAATGGTCAGTACCTTCATCACAGAGTTTATCCTGTTGCTGATACTCGAAAGATAAATATCCAGTATCCCGGAAAGCAGGTCGCGGAACGTCTCAATGGTTTCAATAACCCGTATGGTATGATCATAGACATCCCTGAAATAAATATGCATGGATTCCTGTATAAGTGATGAATCTCCTCTTTCCATGGCAGCGACCACTTCACGTAGAGGCCATACAGATTTGCGCAGGAATATCATCTCTCTTTTAAAATTATGGATTTCATGAAAGACCTTTTCTGTTGGTGTGCTGACAACCTGTTCTTCAAAAATCTCTATCTTTTCCCCGATATCTTCCAGGATGAGAAAATAGCTGTCGACAACAGCATCTATAAGGGAATACATCAGATAGTCAGCCCCCATCTTTCTCATACGGCCTTTACCGTTTCTGATTCTTTCTCTGACAGCGTCAAAAACATCCCTCTCTGTTTCCTCCTGGAAAGAAATGACAAAGTTTGAGCCGAGACAGAGACTGACCTGCTCCACCTCAATTTCATTATTTATCCTGTCATAATAAAGCATTTTAAGGACAATATAGAGGTAGTTCCCGTAATCTTCTATTTTTGGATATTGTCCTGTGTTAACAATGTCTTCCAACGTGAGCGAATGGAGGTTGAAGCATTTCCCGATATTTTCTATAAAGTTCAGGTTGTGAACGCCATCTATATTGATCCAGGTTATAGTGTTTTTATCCTTTGGAGGGAAACAGACTTCAATATTGTCTATTTCTTTTTCCTGGAATTGCTCTTCGCTGTACTCGATTACGGAAATCCTGATTTTCTCATTTTTCTTTTCACCGATATGGACAAGTGTCCCTGGCGGAAGGCCGACCTTTTTTGACATTTTCTTCATGCCTCTGCGCATCTTAGCTCACCTCTTTTTATTATGTGAGATTTTACCTAATGATACCATGAATTACGATACCGGCACCTGTCTGGAAGCAAGTTGGATTATGCTACAATAAACTATCCATGAAAATAATACACAGATATATACTGAAAGAATTGGCCATTACGTTTATTCTCAGCCTTGCTTCACTGAATTTTATCCTTATGATGGAGAAACTCCTCAAAGTCACAAGCCTTCTTTCAGGTATTGGAACATCAGTTATTGATATGGCAAAACTTATCCTTTACATCCAGCCGCAATTATTTTTACTCACAATACCGATGTCGCTTCTCCTATCAACCCTACTTGTCTACGGTCGTCTCAATATCGATAACGAACTTGTCATTCTGAAGATGAGCGGGATGAATTTCAAGGGCATCACAATGCCTGTTGCCGTGCTCGGACTTTCCTGCTTCTTATTGAATATGGCTGTCAGTTTTTATTTGGGTCCGCTAAGCAGCATTAAGCTGAGGGATGAGATAATAAATATTATTAAGGCACGAACCCCATTGGCCGTTGAGGAGGGGAGGTTTAATACAGCATTTAAAGACACGCTTATTTTTGTAAAAGAGAGAACGCCTGATAATACTATCCGGGGAATTTTTATATATGACGGACGCAATAAAAATGAGCCGAGGGTAATGGTAGCAAACGAAGGCAGAATTTCCACGCAGGAGGGATTGAATATTAACTTTTTTCTTAAGGACGGACACATCAATATTTCGAAAGGAGACATCACAACTGAACTCTTTTTCAAAAAATACAACATGGTGCTGAAACTCGAGGCTGAAACACCGGCAAAGAGAAACGCAGCCCTCACGCCGTTTGAACTTATTGACAAACTAAACACGGGAAATAAGCGCGAGGCTTTGATCTTATACCCTGAACTGCACAGGAGGTTTTCGCTTCCGTTCCTCTGTATTGTCCTTATATTTTTCGGGCCGCCGCTTTCGATGATAGCAGGAAAAACAGGCAAACTCGGTGGCCTGACCATCGGCCTTGCTGTATTCACTCTTTACTATATGCTCCTTCTTTATGGTGAAAATCTCTTGAGAACTGAACAGGTTCCACATTATATCGGGGCATGGACTCCGACGGTTGTTATCACATTTTATGCTTTGCTGATATACAGGAAGGAAAGCAAAAAATGAAGGTTATACAGCGATACTATATAAGGGAATTCCTTAAGATATTGAGCATCCTTGCATTCGGTATGGCGCTGATATTCAGCATAATAGACCTCATAGACAAGGTTGATGACTTTATGCCGGGCAGGATGTCAATTTTTCAGCTTTTTCAATATGTTGTATTGAATTTTCCAAAATACCTCTATTATCTACTGCCGATGTCATTGCTCATATGCAGCCTGTTTATATTCAGTCAGGCATCTCGTCATAGAGAGCTCACCATGATAAAAGCTACAGGAGGAAAACTGAGACGACTTTTATCCCCATTTGTTTTTATGGGTATTTTTTTCAGTCTCTTTGGATTTATTATCAGCGAAGTGATTATCCCTGATTTTTCAGAGCGCACCCTTGATTTTAAAAAAACATTTCTGAAGAAATCTGAAAAACTTCAGTTCAAAGAAGGGACAATCTGGCTGAAGGGCACAGACGGGGCTTTTGTCAGGATAGAGCTATATATACCCGAGAAAAAATCAGCGCAGGGAGTGAGTATTTTCATTACGAAAGATGCTTCTCTTAGTAAAAGGATAGAGGCAGAAGAAGCGCTATGGGTTAAGGGAGAAGGATTGCAGGGTATATGGAGACTGAAAAAGGTTGTTATTTATGACATTGAAAAAGGGGAAATCAATCACGTGGTCAAGATGGAGTATCCGGAGCTTGAATCTCCTGACCTCTTCAGCAAAGGGATTAAAAATCCTGAAGAGATGGGTATCGGTGAACTTTATACTTACATGACCAGATTAAAACGCGCAGGGTTCAAAGATACGAAACTTGATGTGGATCTGCATTCAAAAGTCTCCTATCCCCTTATAAACTTCTTTATGATACTCCTCGGTATCTCTCTCTCTGCTACGAACAGGATTGGCGACGGGCTTTTTGCTGCAGGCCTTGGACTGTTTATAAGCTTTGTTTACTGGCTGTTATATACATTTATGCTCTCACTGGGATATGCGGGAATAATACCGCCATTTGCTGCAACATGGATTGTCCCGATACTCTTTGGAACAGCTGCTCTGTACCTGTTCAGCAAGATACCGGAATGACATAAACAATGTCTGCTTTATATAAAGGGTTTCTCTGCCTGGTACTCCATGCCCATTTGCCTTATATCAGGCATCCTGAACATGAATATTTCCTTGAAGAAAACTGGCTTTACGAGGCGATAACAGAAACCTATATACCGCTTATCAGCCTCTTATCACGGCTTGCAGATGACGACATAGATTTCAGGATAACCCTCTCGCTCAGCCCGTCTGTAATAGAGATGCTGAATGATGATTTTCTCGTGGAGAGATATAAAAGGCATATCGGAAACCTTTTAGAGGTATCAGAAAGAGAAATTTACCGGACAAAAGGAGATATCCATTTAGAACCGGTTGTCAGGATGTACCGGGAACGGTTTCTAAATGTCAGATATATTTTCGAAGATGTTTATAAGGGGAACCTTGTATCTGCCTTTCAGAAATTACAGGATACGGGTAATATAGAAATCATAACATCTGCAGCAACGCATGCCTTTCTTCCCAACCTGTCCCTCTATCCACAGGCAGTCAGGGCACAGATAAAGACAGGCTCAAAGTACCATAAAAAGATTTTCGGCAGAACATCAAATGGGATTTGGCTCCCTGAATGCGGTTTCGTGCCTGGTTCTGACAACTATATCCATGAAGAAGGAATACGATATTTTTTCCTTGATACGCACGGGATAATCCATGGAAAACCAATGCCACGATATGGTGTATATGTTCCTGTACGGTGCCCTTCCGGTGTTGCTGCATTCGGCAGAGATATTGAAACCTCGAGGCAGGTATGGTCTTCAGTCGAAGGGTATCCGGGTGATTTCGATTACAGGGATTTTTACAGGGATACAGGATTTGATTCTGAATCAGAGCATATAAAAGCATATGTTCATCTCTTTGGGGCAAGGACATATACGGGGTTCAAATATTACAGGATTACAGGAAAAACCGACAATAAACAGCCATATGTACTACAAAGGGCAATGGAGAAGGCTCAAGAACACGCAAGAAATTTTATATTAAAAAGGGAGAATCAGGTAGATTATCTTTCTGATACCCTCGGTATAAGACCGCTCATTGTCTCAACATATGATGCTGAACTTTTCGGACACTGGTGGTTTGAAGGCACAGAATGGCTCGATTTTCTATTAAGGGGTATTTGCCGTGGCAAAAGAAACTTCAGGACAATAACACCTTGCGAATTTCTCGATTCCGGCGAATGCCATCCTGAAGACTTGCAGACCTGTGAGCCTTCAATGTCGAGCTGGGGTGATAAAGGCTATAATGAGGTCTGGCTGAACAGTTCTAATGACTATATTTATCCGCATCTTCTCAAGGCAACAGGACGTATGATATACCTTGCCGACAGATTTCCTATTGCAGATGCAATTCATCAGAGGGCGCTTAACCAGGCTGCAAGGGAGATACTTTTAGCACAATTAAGTGACTGGACATTTGCCCTTAAGAACAATACTGCTGCTGAATATGCGAGGAATCGTCTCAAAAAGCATATCAGCAGATTCAACACTTTCTATGAGGCTATTCTCTCGGATAATATTTCAGAAAAATGGCTTTCGGCAATAGAAGATGAGGACAGGATATTTCCGGACCTTGATTACAGGGTCTTTGGCAGTAAAGAGTAAACAGGAGTCAGAAACTATGACAGCAGATTGTCATAGGGATATGATTTAAGGAATGAGACAAATTCTTCAAGGGAATTTGTCTGGACTGAATTCTTATTTACGATAAGTGAAAAATCCCTTGACATTTTTTCCTCTTTCAGACTGAGTAAGCGTAATGTGCCATATTTGCTCTCTTTTCTTGCAGCCCAGCGGGAAATTATTGAAACACCTAATCCGTTCTCAACAGCGTCTTTTATAGCCTCTGTACTTCCCAGAATAGCGGAGATCTTCATATCATTGACTGTAATACCATATCGGTTGAGAAACTTCTCTATCATCTGTCTTGTTCCTGAACCAGCCTCTCTGAACAGAAATGGCTCCTTTACAAGGTCTGCTATAGAGACTTCCTTTTTCTTTGACCATGGGTGATTGGGCGCTACGATAAGGAGGAGTTCGTCGGAAAAGAGTTTTTTAACAGGCAGTTTCTGTTTTGAAACATCTCCTTCTAAAAGGCCGATGTCGATGTTGCCTGAATTAAGAAGTTCGATAATCTTTTTTGAATTGCCGACGATCAGATAGATCTTTATCTTCGAATGTATATTCTTGAAGTCTGTTATAACGCTTGGAAGGATATAGTTGCCTATATTTGAACCTGCGCCTACAGTTAAACTCCCTTTCAGCAGACCTGTATGTTTTCCGATTGCCTTTTCCGCTGAAGCGTAGAGTGTAAGGATTTCTTTTGCATATTTATAAAGAACTTCACCCGGAGGTGTAAGGGTGACAGTGCTTGATGACCTGTCGAAAAGTTTTGTCTCATATTTCTCCTCGATAGCCTGTATCTGAAGGCTTACCGCCGGTTGTGTGAGATGGATAATTTCAGAGGTCTTTGAAAAACTCTTTGTTTCAGCTACCGTGCAGAAGACTTTCAATTTATGATCCATTCACAACCTCCTAAAAAAATGTCAGAGCAGGCTTTAAGCCGAGTTCTGTTTATGTGGTCATTCATCTAAGGCCTGGTGTTACAACCAGACTCTTGCGGTCACTACCCGTTCCGCCTCCCGAATCCGTTTCTAACGGGCGGGATTTGAAGGGGCGCTTCTCAACGCGGAACCTATTCGACCTTGCTCAAGGCGGGGTTTTCCAAGCTTGAGATGTCGCCACCCCAACTGGTGAGCTCTTACCTCACCTTTTCATCCTTACCCCGACGAATGTCGGGGCGGTTTCCCTTTCTGTGGCACTTTCCTTGGGGTTGCCCCCAGTCGCTATTAACGACCGCCTTGCCCTGAAGAGCTCGGACTTTCCTCCCCGGAGTAAAAAGCTCAGATCACTCCTCACTTTTTACACCCGCCAAAGGCGGGTAGGGCGACCACCTATCCTGCTCTGACTTATAATTTTATTTTATTAGTATATAATAAAAATTAAAATTTTCAAAGAGATATTTTTGCATGAAATTTGTGAGAACCCTATGAGTTCAGGTCAGTTTTGAATAAGGATGATAACTTTACGGTAAGGGAATAATTATGCGCTGTTTTTGAAATACAATATTCTCCTGCACTGGGGACAATGCATAATCTCCTCGTTCTTTTTCAATTCGACAAAGAGTTGAGGCGGTATGTTCATATTGCATCCCTGACAGATCTCTTCTTTTGCTTCTGTAACGGCAATACCATTAAGCGCTTTGAACAATTCTATATACTCATCATGGATTTCCCTGTCAATAGCATCTATAATCTTTGACCGTATCTCCTTAACAGCAATCAGGTCTTTCTCCACTTCTGATTTCTCGCCCTCAAGTTTCTTCTTCAGTGCTTCAACTTTTTCTTTGTCGCGAATGAATTTTGATTCTTCTGATTTTGACTGTTTCGAGACCGTGTCTGTTTCAATCATAATAGCGAGGATCTCTTCTTCTATGGCAGACCTCTCCTTTTCTATTGACTCTATTTCTTTCAGCAATGCCTGGTATTCCTTATTTGTTTTTATATCAACTGTACGCGCCTTCAGTTTCTTGATTTTATCATCTATATCGTCTAAGGCTCTCTCCTTGTCTCTCTTCCTTTTATCAAGTGATTCAAATTTCTGCTTTACATTGCCAAGGAAAGCCAAAGATTCTTTAAGCGGGAGTTCTGCTTCTGCTATTTTCAGGGGAAATTCTGCAATTATGCGATTGATCGCAAGGATTTTTGAATCAATTTCCTGCAACTTGATTAATCTTTCGAGTTGATCGTTCACTTTTAATATCCTTTGACTCAATCGAGTGTCAGCATTTTGGTGGGCCCACCAGGACTCGAACCTGGGACCAACCGGTTATGAGCCGGTAGCTCTACCAGCTGAGCTATGGGCCCCCTCTTAAAGGCGGTTATCAGTTAAAAATTACGAAATCAAAGACAGAAAATTCTTAACTTTCAACATATAACTTCCAATTAGCAATATTTAATATAAACTTGATATGGATAACAGGTCAAGACTTTTCGATAAATTCCCTGAGCCATTTGCTCCTGGAGGGATGTTTTAATTTTCTAATTGCCTTAACTTCTATCTGTCTTATTCTTTCACGGGTAACGTCAAACTCCAGGCCGACTTCCTCGAGGGTGCGTGGTGAGTCTTCACCAATTCCAAACCTCTTCCTTATAATCTGTTCTTCCTTAACAGGCAATGAGCACAATATTTTATCTATCATAGATTTCATATTATCCCTTATAGCAAAATCAAGAGGGGACAACATTGCTTTGTCTTCTATGAAGTCCCTGAGATGACTGTCCTCTTCACCGATAGGGGTTTCGAGAGATATCGGCTCCTTGGATATTTTCAGTATCCCGTTCACTTTTTCAACCGGCATTTTCAGTTTTTCCGCAATCTCAATCGGCGCCGGTTCCCTTCCCAGTTCCTGAACAAGTTCCCTTGACATCCTGGTTATCTTGTTGATTGTTTCAACCATATGCACCGGTATCCTTATAGTCCTTGACTGATCTGCAAGAGCCCTTGTTATGGCCTGTCTTATCCACCATGTAGCATAAGTGCTGAATTTATAGCCACGCTTGTATTCGAATTTATCTACAGCCCTCATAAGACCGCTGTTGCCTTCCTGTATAAGGTCGGAAAAGCTCAATCCCCTGCCCAAATATCGTTTTGCAATACTTATGACAAGCCGGAGGTTAGCCTCTATCATGGCTTTCCTCGCCTCAAAAATCTCCTGCTCGCCTTCCACAAGCACCCTGAGGGCCTTTTTCATCTCGGCATATTTCATGCCGAAGAGGATTTCTTTCCGCTGAATTTTCTTTTTACAGTTCAGGATTTCTTTTTCTCTTGCAGGTTTTGAATGCCGTGTATTTTTGGTGATGCGCAGAATCTTTTTTTGCATATCGTCTACTTCTGCTACAGATTTTTTTAATTCATCCGAAAATACAAATACAACGCCCTCTTTTAATCTGAGGGCGCGTATATTTTCGAGTATCTGATTTCTGTTCTGTTCGAGCAGCCGGAACAATTCACGATTATCATTTTTAACAGGTTTCGGAGAAGCCTGCTTCAATGCTTTTTCCGAAATAATTTCCTTAAGCATTTTCAGATATGCTGTCCTTTTCCTGTCAAGCAGATCAATTTTATCAGTAATCTTAAAAAATCTTTTTCTTTCTGTTTGCAGGTCTTCCTCGGATTCTTCTTCTCCGTTCTGAATAATCTCGGCAACAGGAACCTCTCCATCCCTGAATACCCTTCCCAGGGTGATGAGTTTCTTCAGCACAAAGGGAAGTGAAAATACCACCCTGTAGATCTTCTCTCTTCCGTCTTCTATCCTTTTCGCGATCACGACCTCTCCTTCTCTTGACAGGAGCGGAACAGCGCTCATCTCTTTCAGATAGATACGTATGGGATCTTTCTCGCCTCCCAAAAGATCCGCTGCCTTTTCTTCCTCTTCTAATGACTTTTCTCCCTCTTCTGCTTCAGAAAGAAGATTGTTCCTGTTTTCGTTATACTCATCAGGATACTCAAAATAGTCGAAATAGTCTTTCATGTGGTCACCCTTTTCGTCAGCCTGCGTTTTTCTTTTAGTAATGAATCCATAAGAGTCACATCGCCGGATTCTTCCGCTAAATTTTTCCTCTCTTCAAATTGTCTCTGTTGCAGCGTCTGCAAGCAATCATCAATATTTCTGTCGACGTGTTCAAGGTCAAATCCGGGCTTTATTGAAAATTCCGTGATAAGAGTTCTCTCTGCTTCATCAGCCATATTCAATAAAGAATCCGTATTCAGATCACCTGACAGCATTTTTATTTTATAAAAAACAGACCTGACAGTTTTATCACTTAAATCATCAAGGTTCAGTTTTGAAAGCACGCTCCCTGCTTTTTCAGGAAAGGCTATAACTGCGCTTAAAAGAAGGCATTCTTCTCTGTTTGCAACTTTCTTAGCTGTTTTCATAGCTTCAGCGCCATGTAAAACGGATTTTTTCCTTATCTTTTCCAGTTCACTCCGCAGGACAGATTCATGAATCCTGGATCTGTCGGCAAGTTCACCCAGGAGTTCATCAGCAATAATCATGTCCTTCATAAGAGCGATATTGGAGAGTGATTCCTTAACGATATCTGTTTTATCTCCCTTTGATGTATTCATGAGAAACTCTGTCATAGACATGGCATGGGAAAATAATTGTTTAAAGGCATGGCTGCCATTTTTTCGCAAAAAACTGTCCGGGTCTTCGCCTTCCGGCAGTAAAAGAACCTTTGCCTTGAAATTGTTCTCACAGAGAATTGCAAGAGACCTCCTTGCAGCTGCAATACCGGCCTGATCACTGTCGAAGACCAGCACGACTTTCTTAGACAACAGTTTGAGCTTCTGCAAATGCCTTGAAGTCAGCGCTGTTCCCAAGGGCGCAACAGTATTTCTGAAACCATATTGGTGACATAGAATTGCATCAAGGTATCCCTCAACGATTATTGTGTAATCCTTTTTCCTTATCTCATCTTTTGCAAGGTTTATTGCGAAAAGGGTTTCGCCTTTCTTGAATACTTCTGTTTCGGGTGAATTAATATACTTCGGCAGGGAATTATCCATAACCCTGCCGCCGAAAGCTATAACATCATCCTTAAGATTAAGTATGGGGAAGATAATGCGTCTTCGAAAAGCATCCCTGTGCCCGTTTCCGTCAACAACGATTAGTCCTGCTTCCTTTAGCGCTGAATCAGAATATCCTGCCTTCTTCATATGCCTGAAAAGGCTGTCTCTCTCATCAGATGCATAGCCCAGGCAGAACTTCTCAAGGGATTCTGTATTGATCCCCCTGCCTTTGAGATAGGCCAGAGCTTTATGTGAATTATTAAGTTCTTTTATAAAAAATTTCATGGCCTCTTCATTTAGCTGGAGTATTCGCTCACGTTTTTCAGAAATCTCTTTATCAGCTTTAAATTCTGTGATCTTGATCCCTGCCTTTTTGGCCATATACCGTATTGCTTCAGGGAATGTAAGATGTTCATGTTTAATGAAAAAACTGACTACATCGCCGCCGACACCACATCCGAAACAGTGAAATATCTGTTTTGCCTGGCTGACCATGAACGACGGGGTTTTTTCGGAGTGAAAAGGACAGAGGCCTTTATAATTCTGGCCTGATTTCTTTAAATGTACATAATCAGAGATAAATTCAACAATATCTATTTTGGACTTTATTTCTTCAAGGAGCTTTTCAGACTTCATTCAATATGCTCATTGAGTCATCGATTGAATCTTCTGAAGCCGGAGCATTCTAATACTTCCAAAGGATTTTCTTTTGCGATTTCGTCTATAAGCAGATTCAACCCGAGGTTATCGCTTGCAATATGTCCTGCCACTACGACATTCAAGTGGCTTTTTTCCGCCTCTTTTCGATGCTCTTCACTCATATGCATTCCCACAATGGTGCTGACCCCGCTGCTGGTGAGACTTTCAAAAATATCCTTGGCCCCTTCAGTCCCGCCTGTCATGTCAACGAAAATTTTCCCGGCTTTTCTGGTCTTTGAACCAAGGATGATCTTTGGCCCGGCGCCGTTCATCATCGCTGTTTTATACTCAAGGATATTTTTAAGTAAATCAAGGAGATCAGATAGATAATGTGGTTTCTTTTCATCAAATAACCTCTGGAGATAGGTTGCGACCATATTGTCGGCAGGGGTATGAAGACATAGAAACGGGATATTCAGGAGTTTTGCAGCATCTACAGCCCTTGTATGGTTGGCAGGCATCAGCTTCCTTTCCATCTCTTTTATCCTGCCATCCATGAGAGCTTCTGCAATATTGATAGGCACACCGAATAGATTGAGAATATCGGACTGCATCTGCATGACTGCATGGAGATCTGCAAAGGCTTTCCCTGAAGGATGGTGTGATAAAAGCAGGTCTATTCTTTGACCTTTAGTCCGTAAGTTATCAGCAAGGAGAAGTTCTCCGACATCGATATCGATGCCGACAAGGATATTTTTTATTTCCTCGTCACCTGAGCCGTGCAGTATCCTTGAATCTGCATAAGGATTAGTTAGTGACTCAGTATCAAAAAATGCCTTTTCATCAGGCTTCAGATCTTCAAAATCTCTCTTTTTCAGATCAAGATCCTTCAGGGCAGCCTGACTGCCGCGAGGATCATTTTCGATGCCGGTTTGTATAGCCTTTTTGTGGAGGTCCCTTAACTTCATATCTCCTCTTCAGGCAATCCTATCCCTTTATCTATCTGCCTGTTTTTCACGGATGCCTCAGACATCCTTAAAACATATACTCTTAAACTTTCCGATGTTTTGAAAGATGCCTTTAACTCATCGTCAAGTTTTTGCAGAAGGGACACTACCTGACCGCCAGTCTGACTTTTTTCAGTGCCTTTTTACGAGCAGCAAGCGCCTTTTTTTTCTTTTTAACACTTGGCTTTTCATAATGCTCTTTTTTCTTTACATCCGAAAGTATTCCGTCTTTTTCACACTGTTTCTTAAACCTTTTAAGAGCATTTTCAAAAGAATCACTCTCCCTTACCCTTACATAGGGCATTCATAAACCCCTCCTCCCTGTTTGAAAATTAAGATAATTTTAACAATTCAACAGTTTTACTGTCAATGTAACTTCTTGCAAAATTTGATTTCTTGTGATAAAGTTTCAGAAGTTTCAGAACGGGGGGGTTATACTGTGTTTTGCTATGCCTTCATGCTTTTTTTTTATCAAATATCTTAACGCAATTAATATGAACGGAGCTTCTTTTGGACAGTGATATACTGATTCAGCCTCCCTATATCCTGGGAAAAAGCCCAAAAATTCTTAAGGCTTTTAAAGAGATAAAAAAGATAGCGACTAAGGACATGTCAGTTCTCATATCAGGTGAAAGCGGAACATACAAGGAGCTCGTCGCCCGTGTAATACATGATAACAGTCCACGCAGAAAATCCCCTTTCATAGCGGTAAGTCTGGCTTCAATCCCTGTGGATCTTGCAAATGTACATTTGTTCGGCAATGATAAAAGCTTATCAGAAGGCGCTGAAAAAAAATGGTCAAATAAGATTGAGGAGGCAGACGGAGGAACGCTCTTCCTTGATGAAATATCCGAGATGGATAAATCTCTGCAGGAAAAATTCCTCGGTTTTATGGAAGAAAGGGAGACGGGTGTTAGCGGAGGCAATGGGTCATTTCAGGCGAATGTAAGGATAATTGCGACAACATGTAAAAACCTTAAAGAGTTTGTGCAAAAAGGACTGTTCAGAGAAGATCTCTATACCGCATTAAATACAGTTCACATAAAAATACCCCCTCTCCGTGACAGAAAGGAGGATATTCTCTCCCTTTCAGCATACTTTCTCAAAGAAGCGATTAAAAAATTTGAAACAGGTCCAAAAGAATTCTCTAAAGAAGCAAGAGACTATCTTGTGAGATATGACTGGCCCGGCAATGTGCGTGAGCTTGAAAACACTGTTAAGAGGGCTGCAATTCTCTCAAATAACAAAATAATAAGTAAAAAAGATCTGCTAATAGAAGACATGGGCTCCTGCTCGATTAAAGAGTTCCTCGAAGAGAAGCTTAAACGTTACCTTAAAGAGATGACCAAGCTCGAACACTGCAATCTCTATGATACGGTTCTTTCAGAGGTTGAAAAGTCACTTATTTCAATAGTCCTTAAGGAGACTGAAGGCAATCAACTCCGTGCCGCAAAGACGCTTGGCATTAACAGGAATACCTTAAGAACAAAGATCAAGGAATACAAAATCCGCCTGTAGTTTTCACCTTATGCTTTACTAAGGAGTTCATAAATAACCCCCTCACCCTTGCCCTCTCCCTCCAGGGGAGAGGGTTGTAATACTACCCCTCCCTTTTCGCCTCGGCGAATCCGCCTGAGTGCGGAGAGGGGAGGGGATGAAGGGGAGGGTGATGAATGTGGCTTTACTAATTGCATTAGTAATAAGGAAAGGCTTCCGGAAGGAACTAATCTTCCAAAAAGATTGTCTAATAATATGAAGGAAAATAAATATACCGCAGACGAAGATAGTGCTTCAGTGTCTTTATGCAAAAAGGGGGATATTGACGCCTTTGAATTTTTAGTGAAAAAGCATCAGAAAAGAATGCTCAATATTGCTTTCAGAATGATCGGGAATTATGAGGAAGCATGCGAGGTCGTACAGGATGCATTCGTCTCTGCGCATAAAAACATCCGGAAGTTTGAAGAAAAGGCCAGGTTTTCCACGTGGCTTTGCACGATAGTCATGAATCTTTCGAAGAACCGCATTAAACAGTTGCGCGTCAGGGAATATCATGAAGAGTTCTCAATGGATGAGCCTGTTCTCACAGAAGATGATCAGATTAAAAGAACGCCGGCACTGGATGAACCTTCAATCCTTGAGAGACTTGAGAAAAAGGAGATTCAGCAAAAGGTGCAGGGATGTATAGACTCACTGGAGAGTGAGTTCAGGGAAGCGCTTGTTTTGAGGGATATGCAGGGATTTCCCTATGACGAGATAAGTGGTATGCTTAAAATACCTGAAGGTACAGTTAAATCAAGGCTTTTCAGGGCGCGGTCTGTTCTCAGGGAGTGTTTAGGTAAAATTAAAGGAGCGTTTTGAATGCAATGCAATGATATTCAGGAAAAGCTGTCTGCTTATATAGATGGAGACATCTCTTCTGAAGAAAGAATGCTCATTGACGAACACCTTAAGTCTTGTGAGCAATGTAATAAAACTCTTGCTGAGATGAAGAAAACCACTGAGTATGTCAGGGATCTTGGCGATATTGAGCCTCCTGCATGGCTGACACAAAAGATAATGACAAAAATAAGATCCGAGGCCGGAAAGGAAAAGAGCATATGGCGGAAACTGTTTTATCCCCTCCATATAAAACTGCCTGTTGAGGCTGCTGTTGCTGTTTTACTGGCAGTAACCACGATTTATATCTTCAAAACCATGCAACCGGAGATGAAACTGGCAAAGGCGCCGGTAGAGGAAATGACATCCCGGATTCCTTTGAAAGAGACAAAGTCAACCGACAAAGATCTGATGAGCAGGAAAAATGACATTGTTAGCGGCAAAGCTCCACAGGTATACCAACATCAAACAGCGCCTTTAGAAACCACTCAATCATTCGTGCAAAAAGAAAAGGCTGTGCCGTCAGCAGGCGCTGTGGCAAAGGACGAATCACAACAAAGGGCTCTTTCACCTGCTCCGGCATTAAGGGCTTTGGCAGAAAGTAAAAAGGAGAGTCTTTACTTAACAGTTCATATTCAGGATATTAAAAAAGCAAGAGAGGATATCGTGAAATTTGTCACACAGCTTAACGGGGAAATAACTAAAACAGAATCTTTTGCAGATAAAGATGTTTTGAGAGTAACCCTCAGCTCAAAGCAATTGAAAAGTCTGATCGAAAAGTTGAGGCTTATTGGAAGAATGGAAGAAAAAGAAAAGGCTTTAGAAGGCTATGAGGGGGATAGAGAAATAACGCTGGAGATTGTGAAAATACAGCACTAAAAATGAAAATCTTTGTGCCTGCCAAAGAATATTCGCCTTTAATCACTGATGATATGAAGCGCATTCGTAATTTTAATAGATACAATGCTTACAGAGATGATATATCTTTTGTTAAAGGTCCTGAAGAAGCTGATATTATAGTTTTTTTTGAGAAATGGGCTTTTAACAGAGTTAAGACATATATTGATGAACTTTACGCGTGTTCTCTTGTAATGGATTTTCCGAATAAAGTCTTCACTATGAATGATGATGATTTCCCCTGTTGTTTCCTTCCCGGTTTATATATTTCATTGAGACCAGGAAACTATGATCCATTAAGACACAGAACATGCTGCTATGCAGGAACAGCAAATGAATTCATAGATGGTTATTATAAAGAGGCATTATCAACAAAACCCTCTCTTATTTTCTCTTTTCGCGGAAATATTGATAACCATCCGGTCAGAAGGAGAATATTTATGAAATATTCAAACAGGTCTGACAGTAAGGTGACAGCTATTAATCTCTTTCACCATCAATATACCGCAGAGCAAAAAAAGTCCTATATCCGGGAAATACTCGACAGTTATTTTGTCTTATGTCCAGGGGGCTTCTCTCCTTCTTCATACAGACTATATGAAGTTATGGCTCTGGCCAGATGTCCTGTGATCATCTCTGATGCATGGATTCCTATAGAAGGGATTGCATGGGATGAGTGTTCAATAAAGGTCAGGGAATCCCAGATCCGTTTAATCCCGGAAATATTGCAGGAACGCAGGGAAGATGCTATAAGACTTGGATTGAATGCGCGAAAGGTCTGGGAAGATAATTTTTCAGAAGAGAGCAGGTTTCAACGTTACATGGACTTGATTATTGACATGTATTCCGGAAGATATGAAAATTATGACGAGAGAGAATATCAGAAACAATGGAAAACGCGTCGGTACTTTTCCAAGAACGGATGGACTTTCGAACAGCGGATTGCCGGAAAAATAAAACGATTGAGTCAACGAATTATTTGGAAAATACAAAGAACTATAATGAAATATCGTTGACCTTATTGTAGAAATCCCGGACAGGTGGATTGAAGAAAATCTGTCTGATAAAACAAGGAAGAGATTTTTTATAGTCAAAACGAATGATGAGCAGAAATATAAAATCTACAATGATGAAGAGACCATGGAGTGGTTCTGTGAGA
>VGWX01000026.1 GCA_016873615.1 Nitrospira sp.
GTCTCCGCTCAAAGGCAGTTAAAAAAGCTGTTTAGTGAAAAGGGCCGATTCTTTACTCGCATCTGTTATTAAGGATTTAGGTATTGCAGATGGTGTAAAGTTCGCTGAGATTAAAAGGGACTGGAATTCTCTTTTTGACCGGCCCCTTTCATTCCATATGTCTCCATCCATGTTTTCCAACGGTGAGCTGCTCATTTTTGTCGATTCACCTGCCTGGCTTCAGGAATTGAGTTTCTTCAGAGAGGAGATATGCAGAAAGCTTGCACCCTACGCTGTTAAATCAGTGCGCTTCAGGCTCGGCAGAATTCCTGCAAATACAAAAAAGACAGTAAGAAACCGGAAGACAAGTATTAAACATCTCTCAAGCGCTGAACACGAGATTGTCAAAGAGATGGTCTCAGGTATAGATGACGAAGGGCTGAAGTGGACCATGAAGAATACGATTGAGAAGGCGATCGCCTCAGGCAAGACAAAGGTTGATTAGAATCGAAAGTTTCATGTCAATGTTTGTAATATAGATTTCACTTGAACCTATCTCAAAGCAGGTTTCCCCCTTTGCTTTCTCCCTATATGTTGAGCTCCACATAACTCTATACTAAACTCTCGTCTGATGTTCCTTCATAGACAAGTATTCACATAGTTATTGTGATTCTTAGGCCTCAGCGATACTTAAGCATTTTCGGATCAAAGCTGCGTTTAAAGGGCCCGGGAAATGGCGAACAGTGCAATCGCAAATTATCTTTCATAAAGCCTGACATTATTATACAGAATTATACAGACCTCATAATTTATCACAACCTTAAGCAGCTTTTGTCTTGTTCAGGTTTTCGAGAACCCACATTCTTACAAGCTCGAGATAGCCGATTCCCTTGCTCTCTGCTATTTTTTTCAGTTTCACAATAGTATTTTCATCGAGCCTGAGCGACACTAACTTTTTTGGGGGGCGAGTGAATTTCACTTTCGCCTCTTTTGTCTCGGATAAATAGTCAGCGCTGTCATGCGTAGCCCAGAAATCAGCTTCTTCTTTTTCCGATCTAAATTTTGGAATCTTCTTCACCCGTTTCACCTCCTTCTATATAAAGATTTTTCTCTTTCGGTCATGTCTCTCGCAGTTATTGTTCTGAAAATACCTTTCCCTTTATTGATACCAACGATGAAGATATATCTGCCGCTATCAGAGATTCCATATACAAGATATCTGTTATTGGGGCCTTTCCTGACATATGGCTTATTAACGCAGGCTTCTTCAACCTCATCAGGGATGACATTATGGCGGAATATATGTTCGATATTCTCCTCATCCCACTCGAATATATTGAATAACAAAATTCCCCCTAAACATCTATTAGATAGCTTTAAGATAGCTGTTATTAAGCCTTGTGTCAAGTGTTCGGTACTGCTTTCAAGTACTGGGCATTTGATGAAAATAAAGTAGCTAAGGGCTTTTAAAAGGAAAACTGAAACCGCTAAATTACGTTGCTTACAGGGTGCCTTAATTAGTGTCTGTGTATAAATTAAGTTTATTCGTCATTCCGCACTTGATGCGGAATCCAGAACCTATTGAAAATACTGGATTCCTGCCTCCGCAGGAATGACACTTTTTTACGAATTTGTCAGTTTATACACAGACTCTAATTAGAGTCTGTCCATAAACTAAGAATTAAGTTGTCCGTCATTCCCCGACTTGGAGGCTGTGTCGCAATAAAAAAATTTACGTTGACGCCCCAATATATTGTAGCCGCAAACTTTAGTTTGCGCAGAATATACGCAGGCTAAAGCCTGCGACTACCATTGCGACACAGCCTCTTGATCGGGGAATCCAGTGTTTTCAATAGGTTCTGGATTGTCCGGTCAAGCCGTACATGACAAAATACAACTTTATGGATAGACACTATATAGTTTCTTTCCCCTATTCCATTGCAAACCAATAACGATATATTTTAATATTCATATTACATCACACCTCTAACATCGGTGTTGCTTTCGATGGTTGCGGGCGTCTGAACATGGAGGTGCATAATATGAAGCAATTCAAAAACATTCTTTACGTGGCTGAAGAGACGGTGGATCAAGGGTCGGTTATCGGGCGTGCTGTGTCCATGGCGGAACTCAATCAGGCGAGACTAACTGTCATTGATGTGATCTCTCCAGTTCCTGATGTTAACCTTTCAGACACAGTAAACTACCACATGCAAAGGTTGGAATCTTTGATCAAACCTTACCGTAATCGCCTGAAAATTCAAATCGATGTATTGGAAGGTACGATATTCCTTGAGGTAATTCGTTCCGTACTGCGCAATGCATATGATCTGGTGATCAAGGCTGCGGAAAAATCTGACTTCATGAAGAGATTGTTTGGCAGCGTCGATATGCATCTGTTGCGCAAATGCCCATGCCCGATATGGCTTATGAAGCCATCCGAAAAATCAAAGTACGAACGTGTTCTGGCGGCTGTCGATTTTTATCCATTGCAAGAAGTTGCATCAGAACAGGCGTTCAACAATGAAATTATTGATCGGGCCGCTGCACTCACGCTTTCTGACGGAGCCTCCTTGCATCTTGTTCATGCCTGGGAAGCTTTTGCCGAAAGAATCATGTTGACTCAGAGTAACATCTCGAGCGAGAGTGTTGCTACTCATGTGCAAACACAGTACTCAATCCACCAGAAAGAACTATACAGACTTGGTGAGGCGTTGCGTGACCGCATAGGCATCGATGCCTATAATAAGCTTTCCACCAGCTTCCATCTGCCCAAGGGACCGGCAAAAAAAGTGATCGCGCCTCTGGCGGCGGAGCTACAGGCGGATATTGTTGTTATGGGGACTGTCGCTCGAACCGGCATCTCAGGACTGATCATAGGCAATACCGCAGAGTCCATTCTCAACCAGCTTACGTGTTCGGTGCTTGCCATTAAGCCTCCTGGATTTAAAACCCCGGTGAAATTGGACGAATGACATTTTTAAGGCCGGATTGAGGCTGCTATGGATTTTATAATTCAGCGTATTGTATATCAATAAAATTTAATATTATATAGAATTCCACGTTTCCTTTTAGCGGTTTTTTGAGAAAATTCCGTGGATGCAACGGGGTTGTAGGAAATGATCGGTGAAAATGTATTCGTTGAAATAGCCGCTATTCTAGGTATTGCGACGCTGACCGGAATCATAGGGCAGAAATTACGGCAGCCCTTGATCATCATGTTTCTGGCAACGGGCATTCTGGCCGGTCCATCGTTTCTTGGCATCATACACAGCTATGAGCAGATTGAGCTTCTGGCCCATATCGGTATAGCCCTTCTGCTGTTTATCGTTGGGCTCAAACTGGATCTGAATCTGATCCGGACCACCGGTTCCGTAGCCTTGGCAACCGGCCTGGGACAGATCGTGTTTACGTCGCTTATCGGGTTTGTCATCGCCATTGCCATGGGTATATCATATCTCAGCGCCGCCTATGTCTCGGTTGCGCTTACTTTTTCAAGCACGATCATCATCGTAAAGCTCCTGTCGGACAAAAAAGAAATCGACTCTCTCCATGGCCAGATTGCTCTTGGCTTTCTGATTGTTCAGGATATCGCCGCCATTTTGGCTCTGGTCGGGCTGACGACATTCGGGTCATCTGTTAGCGGGGAGGGTTCGCGTTACCTCTCGTTTCTGATGATCGGCGCAAAAGGCGTGGGACTATTGGGCGCGGTCGCTCTACTGATGAAATATGTCATCCCGTACCTGACCCAGCGTCTTGCCCATTCGCTGGAACTCTTGACGCTATCCGCCATCGCATGGGCAGTCTTTCTCGGAGCGGGCAGCGAGCTGTTGGGATTCAGCAAGGAGGTCGGCGCATTCCTGGCCGGAGTCTCACTGGCGTCCACGCCGTACCGGGATTCAATCGGTGCACGGCTCACAAGCCTCCGGGATTTTCTCCTGCTATTTTTCTTCATTGATCTTGGCGCACGATTGGATTGGTCCATGGTGGGGTCGCAATTGGGCGCATCGCTGGTTTTCTCAATTTTTGTACTCATCGGCAATCCATTGATTGTTCTGGTCATCATGGGAGTGATGGGATATCGCCGTCGCACCGGTTTTCTCGCTGGCCTCACGGTAGCCCAAATCAGCGAGTTTTCGCTTATTGTGGCGGCCTTGGGATTGAGTATCGGCCACATTACCAAAGAGACGGTGGGGCTGATCACCCTTGTGGGAGTGGTGACCATATTCCTGTCAACATACATGATCCTCTATTCATACCCGCTTTATCGTGTTCTTTCTTCCCCCTTGAAGATTTTCGAAAAACGAAATCCCTACCGGGAGGCGTCCATAGACACCCTTACGGAAACGGAAGCGGTCGGCGTAATTCTGGTAGGATTGGGTAATTATGGCAGTGGGCTGATGGAACATCTTCTACGGCGAAAAAATGCCGTCGTGGGGATCGACTTCGACCCCGGCACTTTGGATAAGTGGCGAAAGAGGGGAGTGCCTGTTCTATACGGGGACATAGCTGACCCGGAGATGCATGAACAGTTGCCGTTAGAAAAGGCGCGATGGGTTATCAGCGCCGTTCGTTCCAAAGAGATGAATCTGGCGCTTATCCATAATCTCAAGAAAGAAGGTTATACTGGAAAGGTGGCCTTGACGGCGACAAACAGTCAGGAAGCCGCTGAGTTCGAAAAAGCCGGCGCCAATTTGGTGTTTAGGCCTTTTAAGGATGCAACGGAACAGGCGGCCGACGCGTTAACATATGCGATGGACTTCCTGCCGGAAAGTGTTGATTGGCCTGTCTCTTTTCTTGAGTTGCGCATTCGTACGGACGCTTCGGCTGCCGGGCGAACCATAAGAGAACTCCCATTATCGGCTTCGGGAATATCTGTTCTGGCGGTTAGTCGGGGAGGGCGCATTTTTTACGAGCCGCCACCGGACTTTAGGATTTTTCCGGCAGACCGTATGCTCCTCATGGGACACCCGGATGGTTTGAAAGATGCTGAAAACATACTGAATCAACTTGAGATGCAAAGAGACATGGAAGAGACAGATCGCTTTGAAATTGCCGAAATCAGGGTGGCGGAGGATTCGGACCTTTCAGGCAGATCTTTGGCGGAGCTTCATTTCCGGCAAAAGTTCGGCGCGACCCTTGTCGGCATACGCAGAGGCGAGGAACAGATCACGACGATAAATCCTGCGGAGCGCTTGCAGGGGAGGGATTATCTGATTGTTGTCGGAAAACATGGAGCAGTAAAAGCTTTACAAGAGCATGCGCCATTATAGGAACCGACCAAAACGCAGCAGGAATTCGGGGGAGACCTCAATGCGGGCAAGTCCATTCTCCGCGATTATATAAATGCAACGATTACATTTGCGGGGCCGGCGAGCAAACTCAAAATATCAAGCAAGAGCATTCATCGGATGTTGGGTCTCCTGATTTCATGAAATATGTTTGATTTCGAAATGATTACTACATAAGGTGAGGAGTTTCCGTACACTCGTGGCTGGAATCTGCAATCCCTGATGACAGAATAGCAAGCAGTGCGTTTAGTACGAAGGTGAAATATTGCGATATTCTGAGCGAGATAAGATGACAAGATATAAGTTGCGTTTACAACGTTTGCAAGGATAATTAATGTTCAGTAAGCTTTAGGCTGTCTCTGCCTGCTTTTCATATATCAGCAGTGGTCTTTCTCTCTTTACAATAGTGTCTTCTGTTATCAGGCATTCACTGATCCCTTTTTGCGACGGTATCTCATACATCACATCGAGCATTATTTCTTCGAGGATGGACCTCAATCCACGGGCGCCCGTTTTTCGTTTTATGGCCTTTTTCGCTATTGCCGAGAGTGCGCCGTCTGTAAATTTCAGCCTGACATTGTCAAAAGAGAGAAGTTTCTGATACTGCTTCATGAGTGCATTCCTCGGTTCTGTCAGTATCTTTATTAGCGCCGGTTCATCAAGCTCGTCGAGTGTTGCAACAACAGGCATCCTTCCCACAAACTCAGGGATAAGACCGTATTTTATGAGATCTTCAGGTTCAACGAGACTGAGTATCTCACCGATCCTTCTTTCTTTTCTTATTGTAGAGTCGGAGATGAACCCGACAATCTTCTGTCCGGTCCTCTGCTCAAGGATGCTGTCGAGGCCGATAAAAGCGCCGCCGCATAAAAAAAGGATATTCGTTGTATCAACCTGTATATATTCCTGCTGAGGATGTTTCCGCCCGCCCTGAGGAGGAATATTGGCTGTAGCGCCCTCTATCAGTTTCAGAAGCGCCTGCTGCACTCCTTCGCCTGATACATCCCTTGTTATGGAAGGATTCTCTGATTTCTTGCTTATCTTGTCAATTTCATCTATATATACGATTCCTCTCTGCGCCTTTTCAACATCATAATCTGCTGCCTGCAGCAATTTCAGGATGATGTTTTCAACGTCTTCACCGACATACCCTGCCTCTGTGAGAGTTGTTGCGTCAGCTATGGCGAATGGCACGTCGAGGATCTTTGCCAATGTCTGTGCAAAAAGAGTCTTTCCGGTGCCTGTCGGCCCCATGAGCAGTATGTTGCTTTTCTGCAGCTCCACGTCTGTTTCTGCCGGGGAGTAAATCCTCTTATAGTGGTTGTGCACAGCGACTGAAAGGATCTTCTTTGCCCTTTCCTGACCGATGACATAATCGCTCAGGAAATTATGGATTTCCTTTGGGGTCGGCAGCTTGGGCAGGGAAGGTATTTTGACTTCTTCATGGAGCGTGTCTGCAATGATCTCGTTGCAGAGATCAACACACTCATTGCATATATAGACAGTAGGACCTGCGATAAGCTTTTTTACCTCATTATGCCCCTTGCCGCAGAATGAACATTTCAGGGCGCTTTCGTCTTTCTTAGCCATTGGCTTTACCAACCTTAAGGGTGCTGATCACCTCATCGACGATCCCGTATTCTTTTGCCTCCTGGCCGGACATAAAAAAATCCCTGTCTGTGTCAGTCTGGATCTTTTCAAGTGATTGACCTGTATGATGTGCGATGATTCCGTTCAGAGTTTCTTTCATCTTGAGTATTTCCCGCGCATGGATTTCGATATCAGTAGCCTGGCCGTGAAAACCTCCCATAGGCTGATGTAACATTATCCGTGAATGTGGCAATGCAAACCGCTTGCCCCTGGCGCCTGCTGAAAGCAAAAGGGCGCCCATGCTTGCTGCCTGCCCGATGCAGTATGTTGCGATATCAGGCTTAACGTACTGCATCGTATCGTATATTGCAAGGCCGGAAGATACTATTCCACCGGGCGAGTTGACATAAATATGAATATCTTTGCCGGGATCTTCTGTCTGAAGGAAAAGTAGCTGGGCAATGACTATGTTAGCGACATTGTCATCTATCCCTGTGCCAATAAAGATGATCCTGTCTTTGAGAAGTCTCGAATAAATGTCATATGCCCTTTCCGAACGTCCTGTCTGTTCTATGACAATTGGAATGATACTCATTAGTTCTCCTTTGTCTCAATAGCTGCTTTGGAGAGAAGCAGCTCCATCACCTTCTCTTCATATATTGAGTGCTTTAGTCCGTCAAGGGACCCTTCTTTATATGTGTAAAAGCTTTTAACTGCCTCTGGTGTTGCCGAGAGTTTTTTCGCAAGGACCGACACCCTTTCATTCACTTCGTTTTCGCTTACGGTAATGCCTTCTTTTTTGCCGATTATGTTAATGATAACAGAGGCCTGAACGTTTCGCATGGCCTGATGTTTCATTTTAGCTTCAGGATCATCGGCGCCTTCCTCTTTCTTTTTTCCTTCAGTTGCTGTTTCAAGTATATCCGTTATAGAGGTTGTAGGCACGGAATCTTCTTTTGATTCAGCGATGCTTTTCTCCATCATAAGAGATTCAAGCTCCTTATTTATGAGGGATTCCGGCACATCGAAGGTATGGGATTCAATGAGCTTGTTTATGATTTCGGCCTTTTGTAATCTCTGGATATGCTGTTTCTTTGCTTCAAGAAGTTTTTCCTGTAATTTTTCTCTCAGCCCGGACATATTTTCGAGCCCGAGATCTTTTGCGAACTCATCATCAATTGCAGGAAGAGTCTTTTTCTTTATTTCGTTTATGGTTAATTTTATATTGGCTGTTTTACCGACAAGTTCCTTCTGTTTAAAGGTCTCATCGAATTGTGTCGTGAACTCGATGATATCACCCTTTTTCTTCCCGACTGCTTTTTCGATTAAATCAGGCGGCAATATTTCATTGCCGAGCTTCGATATTATTTCTTTCAGAGAAGGCACTGGCTCGCCGACGAGTATTTCACCATCTGCATAATCAAAGGAGACAAAGTCATCCATCTCTATAATTTTATCAGCCACCTCAAAGACAGCCTTCTGATTCTGAAGACGTTTGAGCATATCATCCACATCTGAATCTTCAACAGCAAAAGGGATATCCTTTACCGTGAGATTTTCATATTGTAAATTCCCGATATCAGGTAAGACTTCGAGTGTGAATGAAAGGTTGAGGGGACTATTTCTCCTGAACTCGAATTTTTCATCCAATGCCGGCATTGTCACTGGGTTAAGCGCAGCCTCCCGTAGTGCATATCCGACATGTTCAGGAACAAGCTTTTCAAGGACCTCTGCCTCAACTTCTTTGCCAAAACGTTTTTCCAGTAAAGCGACAGGCGCCTTGCCCGGTCTGAAGCCGGGTATTTTGACGCTGTTTTTGAGTTTCTCAAAGGAACTCCCTATCTCGCGTTCAATGATGTCTGAAGGTATTTCTATCCGTATGCGTTTTTTTGTTGTGGTGATGTCTTCAACTGATTTGAGCAAGTTCAACCTCCTGAATATTTCTTTTACTGTAAAATACGCATGAATCCTTTGTCAATTTAAGGAAACAGAAAAATTCTATATGCTATAAGGTATAATCTCCTGTGAACGTTTATCTTATTGATGGCAATTCCTACGTCTACCGCGCATTCTATGCTATCCGTGATCTCTCAAATTCAAAAGGTTTTCCGACTAACGCGATTTACGGATTCACCAATATGCTCATGAAAATCATCAGGGAGAAGAAGCCGGATGGCATTGTCGTATCATTTGATTCCCCGGTTCCGACTGAACGGCACAGGTTGTATGAGGAATACAAAGCCCACAGGCCGGAAGCTCCCGGAGATCTCATTAAACAGGTTCCTTATATAAAGAAAATAATCTCCGCTTTTAACATAACGATTTTCGAAATGCCCGGATACGAGGCAGATGACATTCTTGGCACGATAGCTGAGAAGGCGGCTTCTGAAGGCATGGATGTGTTCATCGTTACCGGAGACAAAGATATGCTCCAGCTTATAAACGATAAGGTAAAAGTATACGATCCGATGAAAGACAGGGTATTTGATGAGGAATTCGTAAGGGAAAAGTTTGGCATCGGTCCGGAGAGAATAACAGAGTTCATGGCCCTTACAGGCGACACTGCTGATAATATCCCGGGCATCAAAGGGATTGGTGAAAAGACAGCAAGAGAACTTCTGACAGAATTTAAAAGCCTTGAGGATCTGCTTGAAAATACAGGCAGGATTAAAAAAGAGAAGTTGAGAGAACTCGTCTCCGGAAGCATTGACCTTGTAAAATTGAGCAGGAAGCTTGCAACCCTCGACACATCTGTGCCGCTGGAGATTGCCACAGAAGAGTTCCGGATGAGAGAACCTGACTGGCCTGCGCTCCTCTCGCTTTTCAGCGAATTCGAATTCACAAGCCTTATGAAACTGATACCGTCAGAAACAACAAGAGAAATCCATCATGAAACAGTCCTTTCAGAAGAAAGGCTCAGAGAGATATCTTCGTCAATAAAGAATGAGTTTGCGTTTGACATCGAGTCTACAGGAAGGAATCCTGTAACCGCAGATCTTGTCGGTATTGCTTTATGCGCAGAAAAGGGGCATGCATCGTATATCCCGGTTTCCCATTCATATCCCGGAGCGCCTCTGCAGGTGAAGAAAGAAAAAGCATTGGAAATACTTAGGGCAAACTTTGAAGATGAGGGGATTGCAAAAACAGGACACAATCTAAAATATGACATGCTGATGCTCAGGCAGGACGGCATTCAGGTTAAAGGATTTTTGTATGATACAATGATCGCATCGTATCTATTAAATCCGAACAAGCCAATTCACAGTCTTGAAGAGGCCGGGCTGGAGCATCTTTCTTACCGGAAGAAGACCTTTATGGAGGTTCTGAAAAAGAGGAGCTTTTTTTCAGAGGTCCCGCTCGAAGAGGCTGCTCCTTATGCCTGTGATGATGCGGGTCTCAGCTTTGAACTGAAAGAGGCGCTTTTCAGGAAACTGGGAGAAAGCGGCCTTGAAGATCTCTATCTTAATATCGAGATGCCATTGATTTATGTGCTTGCAGATCTCGAAATGGCAGGCGTTAAGGTTGATTCCCTGAAACTCGAAGAGATTTCAAAAGAGCTCGAAAAAGAGATTGAGGGTCTTAAAAGAAGGATTTATTTCCTTGCCGGTGAAGAGTTTAATATCAATTCACCGAAACAACTGAGCAATGTTCTATTTCACAACCTTGGATTTCAGCCGGGGAAAAAGACGAAAACCGGTTTTTCTACAGAAATGGGGGTGCTTGAAGAACTTGCTGCAGTGCATGAACTTCCGCGGGAAATACTGAATTACAGGAGTCTGAATAAGCTGAAAACTACCTATATAGATGTGCTTCCAGCGCTTGTGAATCCGGAGACAGGCCGTATCCACACTTCATTTAATCAGGCAGCAACAGCAACCGGCAGGCTGAGCAGCAGTGAGCCGAACATGCAGAATATACCTGTAAAAGGAGAGTGGGGAAGGCGGATGCGTGAGACATTTATTGCAGAAGAAGATAATCTCCTGCTCTCTGCGGATTATTCACAGGTGGAATTAAGGATTCTTGCTCATTTGAGCAATGATGAGGGTCTTATCTCTGCATTCAGGAATAACCTTGACATTCATACAAGGACAGCGTCGGAGATTTTTGGTCTGCCTGTTGATAAGGTCTCTGCTGAAATGAGGAGGGTTGCAAAGACTGTGAACTTCGGTGTTATTTATGGCATATCGCCCTTTGGTTTATCGGAAACACTGAGCATATCCCGGGAAGAAGCGAAAAAATTTATTGAACAGTATTTTCTCAGGCGTCCCGGTGTTAAGGACTATATAGGGAAATGCCTTGGAGAGGCAAGGGATAAAGGTTATGTTGTAACGCTCTTCGGCAGAAGGCGCGCTGTCCCGGAGATCCTGAGCAGGAACTCAGCGACGAGACAACTGGGTGAAAGGCTTGCAATAAATTCTCCTATCCAGGGCACAGCAGCAGATATTATTAAGATAGCGATGATAAACATATGGAAGTGTTTTAAAGAGCAAAATCTGAAGTCAAAGATGATTCTTCAGGTCCATGATGAGCTCTTGTTTGAGATCCGGAAACAGGAACTTGAAACAGTAATGGCTGTTGTGAAAAAAGAGATGGAAGGAGTTATAACACTCTCTGTGCCTTTAAGTGTCGGCATCAGTTACGGGAAGAACTGGGCAGAAGCTCACTAAAAATGTGAAAAGTGAAGAGTGAAAGGTTGAAAGCTGATATTTTTATTTATAACTCTTAACTTTACTGTATGTTTCAGGTAAAATAAGGCTTAATAAGGAGGGAAGGCAGGAGATGGCAAGAAAGACGTCTGTCAAAAGGGTTTCTGATAAATCAAAGGGAAAAGAAATAGAAAAAAAGTTAAGAAAGGATCTGCGATCTCCTGAAAAAACATCCCCCAAAAAGAAAATTAATAAAAATGTCAGCAGGAAGACTGCCCCGAAAGTCAGGGGAAAGGCTAAGGTTAAGGCTAAGGTTGAGGTAGAAAAGAAAACCAAAAAGAGACAAATCCTTAAGAAAGATGAAAGAAAAGCGAAAGCAGGAAAAGCTGCTACTGCCAGGCTGATTAAAAAGAAGACTGCTGCAAAGATAAAAGAGAAAATCCTCCTGAAATCAGCAAAAAAAACCGGCGCAAAAAAGATTGCTGAGAAGCCTCTGCCTCTGAGGAAGGTTAAGGTTGAGGCTAAGGCTAAGGCTAAGGCCAAGATCAAGGCTAAGGCTGAGGTTAAGGTTGAGAGGAAGGAAAAAACTGAGAAGAAGATAAGAAAGACTGTCTCAAAGATTGGGAAAAAGGTCCCTGCCGAAAAGACAATAAAAATTCCAACAAAGAAACCTGTAAGGAAAACAGCGGAAAAGGTTAAGATTGAGGATAAGATTGCGGCAAAGAAAAGAACAAAGGCAAAACCGGAAAAGGCGGTAAAAAAGGTTGTTGCAAAGGTTCAGGAAAAGGCCCTTCCCGCAGCAGCAAAAGAGATAGAAGTACGAAGACCGGTTAAGGCAGCGATAAGGGAAAAGGAAGAGGTAAAGGAAGAGGTAAAGGAAGAGGTAAAGGAAGAGGTAAAGGAAGAGGTAAAGGAAAAAGAAAAAGTCTCTCCTTCGATAGAGGAGAAAGTCCCTCTGGCCCCATCAGAAGAAATACCATCAGAGTACGGTGAAAATAACATCACACTCATGATTGTTGACCCCTATAAGCTTTTTGCCTTCTGGGAAGTAAGAGAGGATACCCTGAAAATTTTTAAAGGCGGCCTTCAGATCAGGTTATACGATATTACAGAAGTTGATTTCAATAAAAGCGATGCAAACAGCTGCCTGGATCTGCCTGTGACTGAAAGGATAGGCAGAACTTATATGGATGCTGTTCCTGAAAGGGAATTCATTGCGGATATCGGCATTGTTTATGAAGGAATTTTTATCACAATAGCAAGGTCTAATATCGTTTCAACTCCCAGGGCATCTGTTTCAGAAGGAGAAGGCCTGTTGCCTCCAAAGCTTTATGAAACCGGTCTCCGTATCGGATATTAGACAGTAAGAATAAGAGTGCCTTTTGACGCTCGTATATCAAAGATTATTGTCCTTACTGCAATATCTTTAATTCAATTCCCTTAACCCCCAAAATACAGGAGTTAACTTCGGTGTCTGCTTGCAAGGGAAGAAAAGAATACATTAGAATTAAACAGTAATTTCATAATTCCTATAGCATGCAGCCACATCCTCATATAACGCCGGTGTAGCTCAGAGGCAGAGCAGCTGATTCGTAATCAGCAGGTCGTCGGTTCAACTCCGACCACCGGCTCCACAGTTTCTTATTTAAAAAACAGCGAGTTAGTAAGCCTTCCTTTGTATGCTCTGTCCGGTTTAACTAATTTCCAACTATTTTTAAATTTAAGGGGGCTAATATGCTCCTGAATTTCAGGTGTTTTAAGAACAAAAAAACCGGGCAAGTTTGTCATGTGCCGGTTGGGAGATATGGAAACTTTCTCAATATTGTGAAGAAACTGGCCAGCTATGTTCAATACATACGCTGTGAGTTGACCCCTTTACGACTCCTTTATGTGCCCCTTTGGCCTCCACTTTTTTTGTAACAAGTCCTCTTTGACTAACTTCCCTTTTTGGATTTGACTGGCGTCTTTGCGGCGCCTTTCTGGCGGCTTTGGCGTCTTTGTGGCGTCTTCAATATATATTTTGTTCCCTTGCCGGTAGTTCCCACCTGTTCGAGAATTTCTTTGTTAACCAAATCTGTTAAATCTCGAGTGGCCGTTCTGTCAGATGTATTGCAATATTCCTGATATTCTCTGTTTGTTATCTTCCCTTTCTCTTTGGCATAAATCACTGCCTTAATCTGACGCTCATTCAGGCCCGCTTTTTTCAAATTCTCTTCTGTAAACCTGTCCTTATAAAAATCGACCGTCATTACTCCGTGTTCCTCATGAAAATCAGGCTCCGGTAATCCCTGCTTCACACAATTGTCTACTATCTTTATCGTTCCACTCCCCCATGCCTCTATAAATCCGGCATAATAAAAAACCTCCGCAAGCAAAGTATTCCGTGGCCGGGAAAGGTGCTTGGTTTTCAATGTTTCAACAGGTATTTCAGGTGGCAATTTCCCTTCGTTCATTATTAATAATTTATCCGGATACACTCTGACCTGAATATGAGAAGTTCCGAGATAATCCCTGTGTATCAAAGCATTAATAATCCCCTCCCTTAATGCTTCATAAGGATATTCAAGAATATCTCTCCTGTGGATACCTTCAAAGCTGATTTCACTTATCAAATATTTTGATCTCAGGATTTCAAGAGTATCTTCCATCTGCTCAAAGAGATTTCCTTTGATTATGTCTGTAGTAAGAATCTCTGATTCGGACAGAAACTTGCCGATCTTCACAACAGCCTGAGGATAGAATTTCTGCGGGGATTTTCCAAAAAGAAGAACCGCTGCCCGCTTTAATTCCCCGTTTTCGAGAAGATTCAATTTTTTTAGAAGTGTTTCAGTATCATCTTCAGCAACAACAGACGGTATTCTGTCAGCGGCTTTTCTCTTAAATTCCTTAACTGTTTCAATATCAAGGTCGTCAAGGGTAATTCTTTCTTCAATATATTCATCCCAGGTTTTACCCATTTTTCGCATTATGAAATTGGCAAGCTCCTGCCCTTTTAATTCCTGAACTGTGCTTCCGCTTTTTATATAAAACCTTCCGTCGTATGATATGGGGACTGCGGAGGGAGACGTTTGAATACAGAGCACATCTTTGTTCTTTCTCTTTTCAATACTGACCGACGGGATTATTCCGAGTTTGTTTCTTATAATATTCGGCATATCCTCCAGCAATTTCTTTATGTCTTTTAATCCTGAAGGCATTCCGTTATCGTCAACGCCCAGAATCAAAACTCCACCTTCAGTATTTGCAAAAGCGCTGATCACCTTAAGATATTCGTCCCGCCAGTTGGATTTAAACTCCACGTTCTGGGATTCAACTGATTTTAACGCCATATTTCCTTTTTTTACCGCTATAATCTTTTCGGCTGCCTATCCTCTTTCTTCTTTGGCTCTCTCTCCAAATTCCCATTTGCTAAATTACTAATATTAGAGAGTTTATTGACAAATTGCAACATTGACCTGAAGGTTTTGAGATCCCTGCCGAGTAGAAACGGAATCATTGAGGGCAAATTACTTTAACAACGACGCACATCGAGAAGTGGGATTTCCGTAACGGAAATAGAAGAAACTTTGAACAAGGGCTGGCAAGCTACTGATGCTGTTGAAGGTACTGCCGGTAAAGTAGCCGTGTTCACTTACAATACAGAATGGGAAGGGAATTTCTTTGAAGAAAAAGAGGTTACAGTATATTATAAGTACAAGGGAAAGCAGTTTATTTTGTTAACTGCTAAAGCAAGGTACGGAAAGAATTTTAAGGAAGGAAAAAAGAGATGAAAATTGAATACGACCATGACAGGGATTTGCTTTATATATTTTTTGCAGAGATTGAAACAAAGGCGGCTGAGACTGTTACTATCAGGCCTGGCGTACATGCGGATTTTGACAGGGATGGTAAGATCATAGGTATCGAGGTAATAGAGGCTTCTAAGGTGATGGGTAAGAAGATAGAGATTAAATTACCTGAGCTTTCAGCGGCATAATATGCATCGATTCCTGAGGACAGTTAGTTTATACACTGTCATATAGTCCATTCGTAATCAGCTGGCCGGGGGTTCAACTCGCCCCACCGGCTCCATTTTTTCTTTTATATCAATAACAGGAAAGCAAAATATATCCGGACACAATCACATAGTTATGCAACAACATTAAAACATAGTTGATAATATACCTAAAGCGCCCGGAATGCGGACAATTATCTCAAACCTGTCAGGGCTTGAAAAATCTGGCAGATTGATTGATTTAAGTGTTAAGGCTTAATTCTGTTTTTGTATTCATCTGCGACAGCCCTTAAAATCTCGGGGTGTGCACATGTGCATAAAAAGGACGCTATCTTTTCTTCCTCGTGGAACAGGTGCACAAAGTATTCTTCCTCCATCAGATAAAACCCCGGCGGAAGGGCAACTTTCAAACTTTTCTCAGGTACTCTCCACATGCGGCCTCCTACAGCTGCACTCAAAATCGTTAACTATTGTTAACATTGATAGCAAAAAAAGTTTTCCGGCACATCCAGAGCATGCGCAATTCCCGCTATCATCGTAACCTTTGGAATTTTCCTGGAGCGCCCCGGTTCAACGATATACACCCTGAAAGTACCGGCTTCCATCGCCAGTTCTGCCTGTGTCAGGTTTGTCTCCGTTCTCCTTCCACCGATCTTGACAGGCGAAAACACTCTCATTCTGCCGGCCTCCTTATTGTTAGCAATAGCTTACAAAAAGTATGGGTTGCTGTCAAGTAAAAAGTAAGCTATAATGAACATAAAATGAAAAGCATAGGAAAGTTCTTTAGAGAAAAGCGTGCAGGAAAGGGAATGTCACTCCGCGAGGCTGCAAAAGCATCCGAAATGTCGCATGTACATGTGAAGGAGATCGAGGAAGGGAAGAAGTCACCTTCATTTGACAAGGTGATGAATCTCCTTAGGGCCTATATGGTTGATGCAGACGAATTCCTCAGAGAGACGGGCTACCTGGCTCCAAATGTGGAACCTGCCGATTCTGAAAAACTCTACAAAGTGCCTCTTGTTTCGTGGTCAGTTGCGGAGAAGCAGGAAAAATCATCCTATGCTTTTAGTTCTGATGATACCGAGAAATGGATCACCAGCGATGTCGGCGGCGCAAGTGTCTTTGCGTTGAGAATAAATGATGATTCCATGGAGCCGGAGTTTCATGAGGGCGATACGATCGTTGTGGACCCGCGCACAGTTCCCGGGGAGAATGATTTTGTGATCGTAAAAAACGCTCATGGCGAGCTTACCTTCAAGCAGTTGAAGAAGTATGGCAAGACAAGGTTGCTTCACCCGCTGAACCCGAAGTATCAGGATATAGAATTATCCGACAAACATCAATACAGGATTATTGGGAAGGTTGTAAAGAAGGAGAAGAGGTATTAAAGAATATTAGCATCTACTCCAATTTTCATGACGCAAAGGGCGTCTATATAATCCAATTTTGAGATATAATATTTTTATCCGCATGCCCTTCCTTTCAGGTTAAATAAAAATTTTAACGCCCATTTCACTTTTTCGGAAAAGATCTTTTTGGAAAAAAACGTTCCGACAACCTTTTTGTTAATTTCTCCAAGGGTGGGATAAGGATGGATGGATGCTGCAAGGGTAGACAATTTTATCCCTCCATTCATGACCGCAACCCATTCACTGATCAGTTCTCCAGCCCTCGGTCCGAGTATCTGGATACCGATGGGCTTTTCCTTTTCATCAAGGAGAAGTTTTATCTTCCCAGTCTCTTCGCCTTCTGCAAGGCTCCGGTCATTGGTTCTGAATTCCTCTGTCCAGACAGAATAGGATATGCCTGCTGCAGCCGCCCTTTTTTCGTTCATTCCTATACTTGCAAGTTCAGGGTCAGTATAGGTGCACCACGGCAGATAGGTATAATCCACTTTTCTCGGCAGATGAAGAATAGCGTTGCTGAGCACTATGCCACCCTCATACCCTGCTGCATGTGTAAACTGATAGGAACCTGTTGCATCCCCTGCAACAAAGATGTGCTTATGGTTTGTCCTGAGCCTGTTGTCTATCTTCAACCCCTTTTTATCTCTTTCCACTGCAATGTCTTCGAGTCCAAGGCCTTGCAGGTTTGCCTTCCTTCCGACTGCAACAAGGATGGTTTCGGCCTTCAGGCTTATTGTTTTACTCTCCGCATTTTTAATGACTACCTCTTTCTCATTACCAAGGTCTTTTGTGCTGAGGGGCAGAGAGCCCAGATGAAATCTTATGCCCTCGGAAATCAGAATATTCATAAGCTCTTCAGCCATGTCTTTGTCCTCAGCCCCGAGAATCTGATTCGCAAGTTCAACCACGGTTACCTTTGTGCCGAGGCGATTGAATGCCTGTGCCATCTCGATTGATACAGGACCGCCGCCGATTGCGATCATGGATTGCGGAAGAGTTTTCAGAGAAAAAAGTTCCTTATTAGTAATATAAGGTGTTTTATCAATTCCTTCTATCGGAGGGACAAACGGAGATGACCCCGTGGCTATAACCCATTTTTTTGCAGAGTAAATCTTGCCGCTCAGCTGGACTGAATGTTCGTCCATAAAATTCGCATTGCCGAATTCGACTCTTGCCCCGAGTTTACAAAACCTTTCCTTCGAATCATGCTCTTGTATAGCGCTTATTACCGATTGAATCCTTTCTGCAATTGCCTGAAAATCCACTGCTTTGAAGTCGGCGCCCGGAAGACCATATTTTTCAGCATTCTTCAGAAGATGGTATATATGAGCAGTCCTGATGAGCGTCTTGCTCGGAACACACCCGAAATGAAGACAGTCTCCTCCCAGTTTATTCTCCTTTTCAATGAGAAGGGTCTTTGCTCCAAACTGTGCAGCCCCTGAAGCAACAGTAAGTCCGGCAGCTCCTCCACCAAGAATTCCTATGTCAAAATCATAATTGGCCATTAATAACCTCCTTATAGAGGACTTCAAATCTGTACTGTGATGCTTTTATATAAGAAAGGGTGAAATAATCTCCAAGGTTGAAGATCTTGAAAGCGACAACAATGCCTAATATGACCGCTATGATGAGGGTTCTTTTGAAGAATTTCTTGTTCATACTCCGGTGTCTGTCCGTTCCATTTGAATGGAGCCGTTCGGCATATCGACTGCATTTAATTCCTGGTACATACTAACCACCTTTGGAATAGGATTTATTATTATACCTGACAGGGAACGAACGCGACTTCAGAGGTCTTTGTAAAATGCAAATTTTTCAAACCACAATTTTAAAACCCGCCGAGTTCTTATACCGTAGCTTTTAAATAAGAGAAGCAGAATTTAAAATTAACCTCAAAAATGCAATTGACGGCGGGCATATGTGCAGCAAAAGCGCTGTGTTCTCCCCGGCGAATCCGCTGAGGCGGACAGCACCTTTGTGAGCGCTTTAATGTACTGGATAACATGTGTGTTTTCATCCTCAGCGTTCGATACTGTACAGACGTAAATTCTGCGTTCAAGAGGTTTTGATGCATATGTGCCTGCCGTCTTTTTATCCAAATGCATTTTTTGGGTTAAGGTTCATTGATTTTCCCTTCTTTCATTATCACCATGAAATCGGCAAGTCTTTCTGCCTGAGCCATATCGTGTGTTGTAACAACAACTACCCTTTCCTCTCTTTTTATCCTTATAATTATGTCTTCTATGATCTTAGTATTTTTCTGATCAATAGACGCTGTTGGTTCATCAAGGAAAAGTATCTCAGGATCAATAACCAGCGCCCTTGCAATGCCGAGCCTTTGTGTCTCTCCACTGGACAGAGTAATCGCCTTCTGGTATTTTTTATGGCTAAGCCCAACAAAATCCAATGCCTTATCAACTTTCTCTTTTATCCCGTCAGACTTATGCCCTCTTATTTTCAGTCCATAGGCTACATTCTTAAAAACAGATGTATTGAAAACGCCGATTTTCGGCAGCAGGAGGGTAATTCTTCTCCTCATTGCAATATCATTCATCAATAATTTTCCATCCGACAGGAAGCTGATTTCTCCTGAGTCAGGTTCTTCAAGGAGCGCACATATCCTGAGGAAGGTTGATTTGCCGCTGCCGTTCGGACCGGTCAAAACATAAACTCCGCTTTTATTGAACGAATATGAAGTGTTCTTTAAAACACGATCGCCGTGATAACTTTTCGTAATATTTGAGGCCCTTAACTGAAGGTTCATCTGATTGTTCCTGCCATTCCTTTTCTCTGAATAAGGTGCAAAGCGATATTGATAATAAGAGAGATAATCAGCAGGATTACTCCCAGCGCAAGCGCAAGCTCAAAATTTCCCTTGTCTGTCTCAAGCGCTATTGTGGTTGTCATCACCCTTGTATAACCTGCAATATTTCCACCCACGATCAGTATTGCGCCGACTTCAGCCATAACCCTGCCGAATCCGGCAATAACAGATGATAAAATTCCATATCTTGCCTCTTTTATTATGGCAACAGCTTTCTGATATGGAGTTGCGCCGAGGGTTATTGAAGCCTGTCCGATTATAGGGTCAACAGCAACAATTGCTGAATGACAAAGAGATGCTACAATAGGCAATGCAAGAATAATCTGGGCAGCAACCATTGCAGATGGTGTATATAATAAACCCATAAAGCCAAGAGGCCCGCTCCTTGACAGTAAAAGGTAGACGAAAAGACCTACTACAACAGGAGGCAGCCCCATAAAAGTGTTCAGAAGGGTGATTATGAACCCCCTCCCCGGAAATTTCTTCAGGCCTATAACAGCGCCTGCCGGAACGCCTATTATGGATGATATAATAAGAGCTGCACCTGAAACTTTCAGAGATAACAATATTATCCCCAGAAGTTCCTGATCGAGATTATAGATAAGGGAAAATGCCTTTAAAAACCCTTCTGTCATTGAATTCATTTCAAGAAAACTTTACCATCATTCATGTATGTTAGAATCCTTTAACCCCCTCTTTCCCCCTTAATTTAAGGGGGATGAAAGGGGGTTATCAGTCGGGCTGAAATAACAGGATTTGTTATTTTGCATTCGGAATAAAGAGCTGATTCCCGTTTTTATCTTTAAACGAACCAATGGCCTGCTGACCTTCCTTTGAAATAAGCCAGTTAACAAATTCCATGGCTTCTTTGTATTTTACATGTGTATGCTTTTCGGGATTAACAGCCATGACGGCATACTGATTGAATAATGTGGGATCGCCTTCAAGCACAATAACCATATCAAGGTTATCTTTGTCCTTTGTGGCAAGCCATGTGCCTCTATCGGTAAGGGTATAAGCTCTCTTTTCATTGGCTATCCTCTGGGTCTTCTCCATCCCCTGGCCGACCTCAAGATACCACTCCTGTCCTTTTGGTACTATGCCTGTTTTTTTCCATATGGATAACTCCATGTTATTAGTTCCTGAGTTATCCCCCCTTGAAACGAACGAGGCTGAGCCGGCAATTTTCTTGAATGCCTCAATAGTTGATTTAATGCCCTTTATTTTTGCAGGATCGTTCGTAGGACCAATAATCACGAAATCGTTATACATTACTTCATGGCGGTTAACAAAGAAACCTTCTTCAACAGCCTTCAATTCCAATTCCTTTGCATGGACAAATGCAACATCTGCGTCTCCTCTTTTCCCCATCTCAATTGCTGCTCCGGTGCCACGGGCAACAACTTTGACCTTTATCCCTGTCTTCTTTTCAAATATAGGCAAAATATGCCCGAACAATCCTGAATTCTCAGTGCTTGTGGTAGATGCACAGATTATCTCTTTGTCTGACGAAGCATTGACTTCGGAAAGGATTGCTGCAACAAGAAATAAAATAATAATCAATACAGTTTTTTTCATGATCTCCTCTTTCTTTTGCCGATTTGTTTTAATGAGATGAGTTTTTTCTCTTCCTGCTTAAGAAATTTCTGAAAGTCAGTATAGAACTGCCAGAAGAGGTTAACAGCCTTCTCTCCATCTTCAGTAAGGCAGGCGCCACCACCACCCCTGCCGCCGGTAGCAGCCTCAACAAGAGGTCGTATGGACTGACTGTTCATCGAGGCCACAAGCTCCCAGGCATGACGGTAGGACATTTCCATTGATTTAGCCGCTTGAGTGATAGAGCCATATTCACGGATTCTTTCAAGCAGGATGACCCTCCCGTATCCCAGGAAAGTCCCTTCCTTCCCATCGATCCAGATACGGCCGCGAAAACCGGCGGAAGCTTTCAAACCTTTATGAGAATGCGAGCTTTTGGCATGCATAAGCGTAATATACAGAAAGGAATAACGAAAAATCAAATGATAATTTAATACTCCAGGCGTTAAGAAATAAGGGCAGAACGATATGTAATCCACTTTGACAGCAGGAACGTGTGCATGAAAACATCGGTATGCAGAATTTGCGAGTATTATGATTTTATAAGAAATTTGGTAGGCGATGCTGGTATCGAACCAGCGGCCTCTTCCGTGTGAAGGAAGCGCTCTACCACTGAGCTAATCGCCCACAACCGCTTATAAAATAACACTTTGCCACACACTATTGTCAACCTTTGATCGAAGTCAGACAGGTTCTCATACGAAAGAAAATATGATCCGGGGAATTATTCAGTGCCTGGATGTAACGTCAGGACGTTGCCTATTCACTGGCAAATTCCTTTAAACCGAATAATGAAATTAACCACAGAGAACACGGAGAATCATATTGATAATAAAAGAGAACCTAAAAATATTTATAATTTCCTCTGTGCACTCTGTGGTTTTATCTAAATGCATTTTTTTGGTTTATGCCGTGATGGTATAATTCTTTCAAAAGAATATGAAAAAAATATATACCCTCGGGACAGACAGAAGGAGTGAAGAGGATTTTACAGAGATCCTCCTTTCATATGGCATTCAGTCTTTAATCGATGTGCGCAGTTTTCCGAGAAGTAAAATCCCTGTATTCAGCAGGGAAAACCTTGAAGATCTTCTCAAACGCGAAGGGATAGAATATCATTTCCTCGGGAAAGAACTCGGTGGATTCAGAAAGGGCGGCTATACCTCTTACATCATTACTGATGAATTCAATAAGGGAATTGATCTGATAGAATCAATTGCACTTTATAAAATGTCTGTCATAATCTGCGCTGAAAAGCTGCCATGGAAATGCCACAGAAAGTGGATTTCGAGAGAATTACACAAAAGAGGCTGGGAAGTTGATCATATAATTGATAAAGGCAAGGTCTGGATACCCAAATGAAGTGCAAGAAGTATGATAACCCGCAATAATCATTCTTGCTCAGAATTGAAGATTCCCATTGACTTTCACAGAGCCACACAGTAATTTAGAAAAAGAGGCTGAGTCCTCGGTTGCGGATACTTAACCAAAGGGCCTGTGTTTCATAAGAATCACGGGCCCGACTAATTTATCCGGTACAATTATTTTTCAATGCTTTATTTGAGCAGCAAAAAAAGAAATTTCTGAGGATTTTCCAAACAGCTATACCTGCAAGTACGCAATGAATCACCTGTGGTAAGATTTCCCTATGGAAATACAGAAGAGAAAACTTGGGAAGACCGGGGTTGACGTGACATTAATCGGCCTCGGCGGCGAGGGTGTCCTGAGAACTTTCGGAAATGATGATGAAGCATACGCGCTGATCAACAGGGCGCTTGATCTCGGCATAAATTATTTCGAGTCTGCACGCGCATACTCCGGAAGCGAGTCATATTATGGCAAGGCTCTGCGTGAGAGGAGGAAAGAGATTTTTCTCACAAGCAAATCCCATGCGCGGGACAGGAAAGGAGCGCTCGAACATCTGCAGGAAACCCTGAAGAATATGAAGACTGATCACCTCGATCTATGGCAGGTGCATGATGTAAGGACAGATGATGATGTCAAAGAGATTTTTGGACCGAAAGGCGCGATTGAAGCATTTGCAGAGGCGAAGCAAAACGGATTGACACGGTTCATCGGAGTAACAGGGCACCACGACCCTGAGATACTGAAAAAGTGCATCAGCCTGTTCGATTTCGACACAGTCCTGCTGCCGGTTAATCCTGCCGAGCCGCACTATAAGAGCTTTCTTGATGAAGTTATACCATTTGCCAGACAAAAGAGCATGGGAATAATCGGCATGAAGGTCTATTTCAGGGGATTTGCAGCCAGGATTCCATGGTTTCAGTCCATGGAGCCCTTTCTTCAGTTTGCCCTTTCACAGTCGGTCTCAACAGTGGTCATCGGATGCGACAGTGTCCGGCAGCTTGAAGAAAATGTGGAGTTTGCCCTGAAGTTCAGCCCGATGCCGAATGCAGAGATGAGGGATCTCATCGAAAAAGTCAAACCATTTTCACGCCAGCTTATGTACTACAAGCCCTGAAGCTCAAAATAACTCTGCTACCCCATACTTGTGATTGCGGCATAAAAAGGCGTTCATTTTTCATCCTTTGCGTTTCTACTCCACCTCCTACAACTATGTATCCCCATCGCATGATGAAAAATGATGATTAATGTTTGCACTATGTTTGAAGGCTTCGTTACACAGCAGAAAGAATTATATAATATAGTAATGTTGATTATGTTCTCTATGCTTAAGTTATAACAAAAAGTTAAAGAGAAAAAGGAGGCGATATGAAAAGGGTAAGTTTCTTTATAAGTATAGTAATGGTCATGGTTTTGCTGACTGTATGGTCTGTTGCTTTCGCACAAAAGGAGGGGAAAATGTCTGATGCTTTTTCTGTTATTCATAACCGTAAAAGTGTGCGTAGTTTTACCGGGGATAGTGTAAGCAAAGAAGCGCTGGATAAAATCATAAGGGCAGGGATGGCAGCGCCTACTGCTGTGAACAGGCAGCCGTGGGCATTTGTTGTTGTTACCGATCGTAAAACCCTTGATACCCTTGCTGCCGGATTGCCGTATGCCAAAATGCTTGAAAAGGCAGGAGCTGCGATTATTGTCTGTGCCATACCGGAAAAGGCACATGACAAGAGAATGGAATTCGCGGTTATTGACAGCACCTGTGCAAGCGAGAATATATTGCTGGCTGCCGAAGCCTTGGGATTAGGCGCGGTTTGGACTGCGGCATATCCGTATAAAGACAGGATGGACGTTGCAAGAAAAGCCCTGAACATCCCGCAGGACATCATCCCGCTGAATGTTATCCCTGTGGGACATCCTACGGGAACAGATAAACCAAAAGACAAATACAAACCTGAAAATATTCACTGGGAGAAATGGTAGATAGCAGGGATTAATAAATGTGCCGAATTTTGTGCGGGTGTTATTCTTTTTTTAACTCCTCCTGATCTATGCGTGGCGCTCTCTGATCTTGCGACAACCCCTCGCGCCACATAGTTTCTAACACCTGCAAGTGCGCAAGAGGACAATTGAAGTAAAATGATAATTTCTATTTGAACTGTTGAGTTTCTCAGTTAGAGAATATTCTTCGTCACATGCGTAGACCTGACCGTTTAGAGCACTCGAAGCTTACTTGAGGCATCGGCCCTGGCGAAGCGTTTCATAGAGTTCCAGTTGCACGGCAGTCATAACACTTAAAATGGAATTCTTCAAACTTTCCCATTCATCGCTACGTATTGCCTTAAAAGTATCTCCATGGCTAATCTGGTTTCTCACGTCAACCAACTCTTTAAGAACGGTAGATAAAGTAATCGCAGATTCTTCCAACTGTGTCTTGACAGTTTCAATATCTATTCCCATATTCTTACAATTTTTTTGCAATACAGTAAAATTGACATTAGACTCGGTTTCGACCAAATTCGATGGGTCGGCAAAAGTAACAGGGCGCTGAAAGATTACAGTCAAGTTGTCAAAAAAAGTTTTCGCCGTCTCGATGCTTAATGATGATGCTGTCTCCTGTAACTGTTTGATTCCATGTTTCCTTAGTGTATCACTTATTTCCCTCTTTAACCTGAGTTGCGCAAGTTGTGGATGAATAGAAATCAGATTAAGATTGCTAAGCTCCACGCAACGCAAATATTCGGAGAAAACAATTCGAAAAAATCTTTCCCAATAGGCATAGATAATCGGCAGCAAATACCCCCTTGTCATGGAACTGTATCCGCTACTCACACTAACAATTATCTTGTCGAGATTTGCAATACCGGAGGCACATTCATCATAAGCCGCATCAGTATTATTAAGAAATATTTTAGAGTTTTGTTCAAATGTTTCTGTCATGTATAGAGTTGGCATTGTGCGCAGACCTGATTAGCTTGCGAAACCTTCTTTAGCAAGCGTCAATCGTCCGTGCGTTTTAGTCCGCGAATTTGAACCGCCTCCTGTCAATCCTCGATCTTTGGCAGTAATTATCAAATCAACTATTTTATTCTTAAGATCTGTATCTCCAATAATCTTCACGTTGGCAATATTAGCTGCAATTCCGATACTTATCATTTCAAATAGAGCAGGAGAAAAAGGGCCATAACTTTTGTGATCATCTCTATTCTTTCCTCTAAATGCCTCTCCATCAGGCAGTGCTCTATTTATTTGCGACCAACATTCCGTAAAAAGCAAACGCTCGGCGTCATAATTAAAAACAAATGTTTGTCTGCTAACTGCCTCCATGTATTCTGTCAGAAAATCGCTAACCTCATGCCTAAAATTATTACTGTAATTTTTCATTGTAAAAAAACGCAGAGCAAATTCTTCAAGGTAATACGCATTCTGCTGGTCATATTCTACCCCCAGTGCTTTTGCGAACCCATTGTCTTGGCTTATTTCACGCAGGAAATTGGGGAAAGTTTCGTCGAGCATCCTGACGCTGCAGTTTCTCATTTCCTGATCTTCAAGCAGCATTCCACCCCGATTGAGCCGCTTAAAAACTTCATACTTATACATAGGTTTTGTTTCACGCTTAAGAACGTAGACATGTAGCCGTGCCCTTTTTAGATTGAGTTGTAATTGTGCAGGTAGGCGTGTAAATGTTAGCCCAGCCAATTCGGTTAAGTATTCACCCGCAAGAAGCTGCAAGGGTTCCTCAAGATTATTTTGATTATCGTAATGCCACATATTCTCGTTACCATTACTCCCTTGGACTTCCACGGGTGTATCTTTGCCTGTGCCAATAAACCTTATTATTGTGGATAACCGTTGCAAACCATCCAAGAGATCCCACAACCCTTCAGGAGTTTCAAAAAAGAAAAGAGGCGGAATCGGCATCTCCAATATTAGCGACTCAATAAAACTACTTTGTTGTATACGAGACCATCTAAAAAGGCGCTGAAAATCCGGCCTAATCTGAATTTCTTTAGGCTCGGCCCTGAACATATTCACCAATTCGAAGAGAGAAAAGGTAAGCGCTTCATGCTTAATATGATTGCGATGTTCTGTTGCCTGCTCAAGTAAGGACGGCATAGTCACCTCCGCTTATTTCTTGCATATCACTCAAGAGAAATATTTCCCCTACATTGGTTACAGCCCATATTTTCTACAAATGCTGTGTGTATATGTAATGTTCATGTTTTGTGTTTTGCTGCCTTTCTACTCTTTCCCGCCTTGTATACAGCAGTCTCTTCATTTACAGTCAGATTTCCTCCATTGCCACTCACTTTTGAAAAATCAATCTTGACCTCAGTAGATGAACCCCGCTCCTCTGCTTTCAGCCGGTCGAAAGTCATGTGGCAATATTCTTCATCGATCTCAACGCCGATGCTGTTTCTTCCGCATTTCATTGCGGCAAGCATTGTTGTGCCGGTCCCACAAAATGGATCGAGGACCGTGTCGCCCCAGAAGGAAAACATTCTAACCAGCCGGTAAGCAAGTTCATAGGGGAAGGGCGCTGGATGAAGCCGGGTGGATGCTCCTGTGATAGTCCAGAACTGCCGGAACCACTCGGCAAAGTCAACTTTTGCTATCATGCTTAACCTGCGCTGTTCCTCGGTAGGCCTGCGGTATCCGCCCGGCTTTCGCTGCATCAGAATAAACTCGATATCATTCTTCACGATAGCATTCGGCTCATAAGGTTTCCCCAGAAATTTCGTGCCGTTATTCACTTCAAAGGTTGCATTCGAAATTTTGTGCCAGATGATAGGGTTAAGATTATCAAAACCGATCTTGCGGCAGTTGACGACGATATCCGCATGTAAAGGCATAACAAGATGCCGCCCGTGCACTTTTCTTGACAAGCACACATCACCGACTACGCAGACAAGCCTGCCACCCGGAACAAGAACGCGATAAACCTCTTGCCACACCTTCGTCAATTCTGAAAGAAACTTCTCATAATCAACGATATGGCCCATCTGTGCAGGACTTTCATTATATCTCTTCAACGACCAGTAAGGCGGGGAGGTAACTACGAGATGAACTGATCCGTCGGGAATAAAGGATAGCGAGCGGGTATCGCCCTGAATAACGCGATGAGTTGTAATTTGTTTCTCCAACTGCGTTAGGGTGCTCATCACTAACCCTTGCCAAAAGCGGTAACTTGAGCAACAAGTGACCGCCCATAAAGCTCGAAAGTTAGGTCTTCGGCGGGTTCTTTGTAGATACCTTTAGCTCCGTTTTTTCTGTCCGACAGAAGAAAGGTCGAAAAGCTGTAATGTCGCTCCCTCAGCAGTTTCCTGCAAAATAACTCATAGCGTTTCGCATAAGAAGCCTCCTTGAATTCTGGGAAGACTTTAAAATGCGGCTCTTTTACTTTCACCGGTCTTTGCGACTCCTTACAATCCTCAAGCAAGAAGAGATAGCCGAGCCACGGCTTCACTGTCTTATTGAACGCCCCTTCTCTATATGCGGTCCATAGGTCTACTGCGCTGCCCATTGCCTCTTCAGTGCGATTATTGAAATTGTTTCCAAAAGAAGGTCCTACTTGTGATTTTGCTTCGAGGGCCACGAGTAATTGCCCCTCCTTTATAACCAGAAGGTCCCATTCTTTGGTAGGCCTGAAAAAGCCGGGCAGTTCAAGGTTCTTATTATGAAAAATAAAATGTTCGTCGATTCCGGCCTCGACAATGATCTCTGTCATCAAGGTGATAAAACCGTCCATTTGGGCGCCACCTGTAACAGCGCTCCTTAGTCCCTGATCGGCCCGTCCGGCACTTTCCTGTTTTTGAGCCTGATTTTCGCGGGTTGCCCAATAGACCGAGACTGCCTTAGCTACTCTGTCAGGCAGGTTCCCGAGTATCTTTTCCATTAACTATTTTATGTTTTTTTGTGCTTTATCCGCAAGAACAGAATTGTGCAAGGTAATGACTGTCTATCACAGAAGACAGCATTAACACCAGCTTTGCCTCAAATTTTCCTTGCGTGACTGGGGAAAGTTCTTCACTAAATAACATCGATACAACAGCGACGGTCACAATTTCTTCAACTGCAGAAATCCACTTGTCCATTCGTGTTCCTGCACAATAGGAAACAGCGAGGTTAGGCTTGTTTATTGTAATTTGATGAAATTTCAAGTTAAAAACAAAGTCAAAATGAAAACATGGGGCATGATAATTTCCAGAAGGAATACATCACATCATTAAATTATGTAAAGGTGCACTTCCCCCGTTTTAACGGACAGGGTCAATATTTGAGTATTTGGGGTCAAGTCTTGAAATATCAGTTTTTTCAATTTATTGATTCCCAAAAGAACAATGCAGAATTAAAGGGGAAGGCAAAAACGACGACTCCTGTGAGAAACTTATTTGATACTACCCCCCTGATAAAGTACATCCCCACCTCTTTCGATGTCCTGAGATGGTGAGGGGGATTGCTCATGCACTTCTTCGTAACTCCTGCTCGTCTGCACGTCGTGTTAAAATATCAGATAACCTGACGAGGTAAAATGATGAAAATAATTTCAGCTAAATGCATTATGAGTGCGGTTGGACCAAAGCAATACCCTGACACCGGGTATCCGGAGATTGCGATGGTCGGACGCTCCAATGTTGGTAAATCATCCCTGATCAATTCATTATGCGCACGACGCGCGCTGGCGCGTACCAGCGTCCAGCCGGGGAAAACGCAGACTATTAATTATTTTGCCGTCAATGAGCAGTTGTATCTGGTCGATCTGCCGGGATATGGCTATGCGGGGGCATCAAAGGCAAAGCGCAGTGAGTGGGGAGAGTTCATCACCAACTATCTGCGGGATGGGGACAGGATTGCTCTCATTGTGCATCTGATTGACCTGCGGCATGAGCCCATGAAAAATGACAGGAATGCTTCAGAATGGCTGATGGGCCTCAATATCCCGTATGTTATTGTCGGAACAAAAGCGGATAAGATCAGCCGCAGCAAGCGACCAGCGCATATTGCAGCGATTCGCAAAGGATTAATGCTTCCCGCTCATGTTCCGGCGCTCATCTATTCCAGTGAGACCGGTGAAGGCAGGGACGAATTGTGGCGCTATGTCAGAAGCGTTATAGCCGGACAGAAATGAAGCACAAAGGGACAATTCTATTCGAAACCGGGGTTCCGGAATATTTCAATAAACTGGTTAAAAGTAGAGGATAAAGAATTGGACAAGTTGCCTGATAAGCAGCCAACCGGATTTCAGGAAGGCCAGGTAGTGGAATTGGTAATTGGCGAACGGACTGACCTTGGTTATAAGGCTATGATCAACAGCTCGGAATGGGGCATGCTTTATAAGAACGAGATATTTCAGCCATTAAGAAAAGGACAACATATAAAAGGATTTATAAAGAAGTTGAGGGAAGATGGAAAGATAGATCTCTGCCTTCAAAAACCCGGACATGAAAAGGTTGATGAGGTATCTGAAAAGATTCTCGATAAACTAAAAGCAGCGGGCGGATTTGTTTCCGTAACCGATAAAAGCCCGCCTGAAATTATCTACGGCCTCTTCGGGGTGAGCAAGAAAACATACAAAAAAGCGATAGGCTCTCTTTATAAGAAACGGCTTATTGCTATCGAAAACAAAGGAATAAAACTCATTTGAAAAGTCATATAGGTCAGGTACAGACTGCAGTGTTATGTATAACAATTTTTCTTTTTTCAGGCTGTCAGAAGGAGGCTGAAAAACAGGATGCAGGCAAAGGGACTGAAGCGCAAAATGTTCAGACAGAAACAGCAAAAAAGGAAATCTGGAACAAAGAAGAAATTAACAGGGAGTTATGGAATGCTGTTATAAATAAAGATATTGAAAGGGTGAGATCAATACTTGAAAAAGGCGCTGATGTTGACTCCAGGGCATATGGAGGATGGACACCATTGATGAGGGCAGTATCAGATGGAGACTTTGAGATTTCAGGATTGCTTATTGAGAGAGGTGCTGATGTTAATGCAAAAGAGAATCTCGGGAATCCGCTTCTGTTTTTTGCCTTTAGAAAAGAGAAAGTCAAAATTCTAAATTTGATACTTGAAAAAGGCGCTGACGTCAATGTTAAGAATTCAGAAGGTCAGCCGGCAATATCAGTTGCAGCCTCGTATGGAATTGAAGTTGTAAAACCTCTTGTTGAAAAAGGCGCTGATGTGAACATCCAGGATAATGACGGTAAAACACCATTAATGGCAGCTGCACTATACGGACGCGCTGACGTTGTAAAGCTTTTTATCGAAAGGGGCGCTGATGTTAATGCAAGAACAAAAAGCGGAGCAACAGTGCTCAGTTTGATGAAGCCCTACATTGGCCACGAAATGGTTGAAGTGCGAAAAGAATTAAAGAATGCGGGAGCAAAAGAGTAAGAAATATTTCGTTGGTAGTAAAATATTTTCATATTGAAAATGACCACAGAATATTTTTTAAGGAGGATATGATGAAGTCTGTACTGCAAATATTAGCTTTGCTTTTTGTTGTTGGTATCTTGGCAGGGGATACCCTTTATGCTGAAAAGGTATTCACAGACAGCGATCTTCTGAAATACAGAGGAGATAGTGACGATTCAACAGAAAGAAGCGACAGCAGGGGGAATATGCAGCGAAGTTCTGATACTAAAGATGAGCAAAAGGCGATACAGCTTTGCAAGAATGCCATAAGCTCGGGAATTACTGTTTATGGCCGCCACTCAGGCGTAAAGAGTGTAAAGATGAAAGAACTGACACCTTCCACAAGAACAGAAGATCTCTTATACATAATCAGCTTTGATGCTCATCTGGAAATAGATGTTATATCGCCTGTTGAGTGTTGGGTATATAAGAAGGAGGATGGCAAATTGTTATACAGGATTATTTCGAAGGAGTGAAGGCATGGCTATATCAGATGGCGGAGGGGCAGGGATTTCCACCTCAGCGGATTCGCCGAGGCGAACGAACCCTGGGTGGAGTTGCCCCCACAACGATTTTTCCGCCTCAGGCGGATTCGCCGTGGCGAACGAGACCGACCCATACAAAGATATGAACCTTAAATTATCAGATGGCGGAGGGGCAGGGATTTCCACCTCAGCGGATTCGCCGAGGCGAACGAACCCTGGGTGGAGTTGCCCCCACAACGATTTTTCCGCCTCAGGCGGATTCGCCGTGGCGAACGAGACCGA
>VGWX01000027.1 GCA_016873615.1 Nitrospira sp.
GAGCTGGAAGACAGGGGCTCAGTTCAGGACATTACTCTTAAAGGATAAGGAGATCAGGAAATATCTGGATAAAAAGGAGATCGAAAATATCTTTGACCTGAAATACTATCTGAAGAATGTAAATTACATTTTCAAAAGGGTATTTGCATAATTAAGACCCTATGCATTAAGCAGCATCATGCCCGAAAGGGTTCATTCCTGTATGCTATAATTAAAGGCACTATGGACAGAAATATTTTGCAATTCCTGATTCAGAAAAGACAGGATTGATGACTGAATCCCCTCTATGAGTTTATTGCACCTTTATCGCAGGCCGGCTCTCTCTGAGGCAAAAAAGAACGGGTTTTTATCAGTTTCCCGGAAGAAGGTATCTCCTGATATAGCGGATATCGAAACAGAATATTGCTTTAACATTGAAACAACAGATAGCCTTGCCGAAGAGGAAGCAAATATTCTCCGCTGGCTTTTAGCAGAGACATTTGAGCCGGATGATTTTTCGGACAAAAGTTTTTTAACAGAAAATCCCCCCTTACCCCCCTTTATTAAAGGGGGGATGTGGGGGGTTATTCTTGAGGTCGGTCCACGCATGAATTTTACAACGGCATGGTCAACAAATGCAGTCTCTGTCTGCCATGCCTGCGGATTGAAAAAGATAAATCGGATCGAACGTTCAAGAAGATACAAATTAATATTCAATAAGGAATCAAATCCCCCCTTACCCCCCTTTTCTAAAGGGGGGCTGGGGGGGATTACTAATTCCGACCTCAGTTTATCTTCCTTAGACCTTCAACCTTTCCTGGATCTTATCCACGACCGGATGACAGAGTGTCGCTATATGGAGCGACTGTCTGCCTTTGAGACAGGCATGAAACCTGAACCTTTTTTTATTGTCCCGTTGATCGAAAAAGGAAGAGAGGCTTTAAGAGAGCTCAATACTCAAATGGGACTTGGGCTTGATGACTGGGATATAGATTACTATTACAATCTTTTTGTCCATGACATAGGCCGCAATCCTACAAATGTGGAATGTTTCGATCTTGGCCAGTCGAACAGCGAGCACTCAAGACACTGGTTCTTCAGAGGCAGATTAATCATTGACGGCGAGGAGATGCCTGATACACTCATGGATATAATTAAGCATCCTTTGAAAACGAGACCGGGCAACAGCGTGATCGCCTTTAAAGATAACTCAAGCGCAATACGCGGTTATAAGATATCAACTATAATCCCTGAATATCCTGCAATCCCTTCCCGCTTTAAAAACAAAAACCTGAATTATCACATAATCTTTACTGCGGAGACGCATAATTTTCCTACTGGTGTAGCTCCATTCCCCGGAGCAGAAACCGGCACCGGCGGCAGGATAAGGGACGTCCATGCAACAGGCAAGGGGAGCCTGGTCATCGCAGGGACAGCTGCATACTGTGTCGGTAATCTGCAGATACCCGGCTATACTCTTCCGTGGGAAGACCCCTCTTTCGCATATCCGCCGAACCTTGCCAGTCCGTTGCAGATAGAGATTGAGGCAAGCAACGGCGCTTCTGATTATGGAAACAAATTCGGCGAACCTGTGATACAGGGCTTTACAAGGTCATTTGGCCTGAGATTACCGGGTGGAGAGAGAAGAGAATGGATTAAACCCATTATGTTTACCGGCGGGGTAGGACAAATTGATGATACGCATATTGAAAAGGAGATCCCTGAAAAAGGGATGCTTGTGGTAAAGATCGGAGGCCCTGCATACAGGATCGGAATCGGCGGCGGCGCTGCATCGAGTATGATACAGGGTGAGAATATAGCAGAGCTTGATTTCAGCGCAGTACAACGCGGTGATGCTGAGATGGAACAGAAAGTGAACAGGGTCATAAGGGCGTGTGTTGAGATGAGGGATGCAAACCCCATCGTCAGCATACACGACCAGGGAGCAGGCGGAAACTGTAATGTTGTCAAGGAGATCATTTATCCTGCAGGCGCAAAGATAGAGATCAGAAATATACTGCTTGGAGACAACACACTTTCAGTGCTTGAGATCTGGGGAGCAGAATACCAGGAACAGGATGCCCTTTTAATACAGCCGGACAGGTCCGAAGAATTCTTTGCCATATGCAGAAGGGAAAAAGCCCTCTATTCTGTCATCGGGGAGATTACGGGTGACGGTTATATCATTCTTCACGATGAGACAGACGGCAGCTCACCGGTTAATCTCGATCTGTCAAAGGTCCTTGGGGAGATGCCGCAGAAGACCTTTGATATGCAGCGGATAAAACCGGAACTTGCACCTTTGCGGCTTCCTGAAAACACTTCTGTAAATGAAGCCCTCGAAAGGGTGCTTCGTCTTGTTTCAGTGGGCTCGAAAAAATTCCTTACCAATAAGGTGGACAGGTCTGTTACAGGTCTTATTGCACAGCAACAATGTGTAGGCCCGTTGCAGCTTACTCTCTCCAATGTGGCTGTCACAGCTCAAAGCCATTTCGGATCAACAGGGGCTGCTATCTCGATTGGTGAGCAGCCTGTAAAAGGTCTGATTAATCCACAGGCAATGGCCCGGATGAGCGTGGGTGAGGCATTGACCAATATTGTTTGGGCAAAAGTGAGCAGCCTTGAAGATATTAAATGTTCAGGGAACTGGATGTGGGCAGCAAAGCTTCCTGGTGAGGGCGCAAGACTTTATGATGCAGCCGTAGCACTGAGAGATCTTCTGCCTGAGTTCGGAATAGCAATCGATGGAGGGAAAGACAGCCTGTCCATGGCTGCTAAGGTGGTTGATTCATCCGGCAGGACTGAAATAGTCAAGTCTCCCGGATCCCTTGTTATTTCTGACTATGTTACAACACCTGATATTACAAAGGTTGTATCTCCTGATATAAAGAGGCCTGGTCAGAGCAGACTGATCTATATCGATATCGGCAAAGGTAAATACCGTTTGGGTGGGACTGCCTTAGCGCATGTATATGGACAGTTGGGCGATGAATCTCCTGATCTTGAAGACCCACAGCTTCTTAAACGGATTTTTCATCTCATTCAGAAGTTCATTGCGGATGACCTCATTCTTGCAGGCCATGACAGAAGCGACGGAGGGTTGATAGTGACACTCCTTGAGATGGCCTTTGGAGGTAATTGCGGCCTGGATTTAAATATACATTGCCATGATCCTTCCCCTTTATTCCCGCTCTTATTTTCAGAGGAACTCGGGCTTGTCATAGAATATCTTCCGGAAAATGAAGATAAAATCATAGCAGATCTCAAAGATAAACTCATACCTTATCAGATAATCGGAGATACTACTGTTAATAAAAAAATAAACATAAGCATAAACGGCCAGGCTGTTTTAAATGAAGAAATGAGTGTTCTCAGAGCTGCCTGGGAAGAAACAAGTTATCATCTCGACAGGCTCCAGGCAAACCCTGACTGCATTGATGAGGAAAAGAAGGCAAGTTTTGACAGGAAAGGACTGCAGTATATTCTTACTTTTACTCCTCAGAATACCGATCAAAAGATTTTCCTTAACGCTGTACAGCCAAGGGTAGCGATACTGCGGGAAGAAGGCAGCAACGGAGACCGTGAAATGACATCTGCTTTTTATCAGGCTGGGTTTGAAGTCTGGGATATTACCATGACCGACCTTATTGAAGGAAGGGCAAGTCTGGATGATTTCAGAGGAGTTGCTTTTGTAGGAGGATTCAGCTATGCAGACGTCCTTGATTCAGCAAAGGGCTGGGCAGGTGTGATCAGGTTTCATGAAAAACTCTATGACCAGTTCAACACATTTTACAAAAGGCCGGACACCTTCAGCCTCGGCGTCTGTAATGGTTGCCAGCTAATGGCGCTTCTCGGATGGGTTCCGTGGAAGGGTATCCCTGATGCTGTTCAGCCAAGGTTCATTCAGAATAAGTCCGGCAGGTTTGAATCAAGGTTCTCAACAGTCCGTATTCTGCCGGGACCTGCCATTATGTTAAAGGGGATGGAAGGATCTGCCCTGGGGATTTGGATTGCACATGGGGAAGGAAGGGTCTATTTCCCGGATAAAGACATGATGCAGGAGGTCCTTGAAAAAGACCTTGCTCCCATCCGTTTTGTCGATGACAATAATAAATTTACTGAAACATATCCATTCAACCCCAATGGCTCTACTTCAGGGATAACCGCTCTTTGTTCGCCTGACGGAAGACACCTCGCCATGATGCCCCATCCTGAGAGGACTTTTCTTAAATGGCAATGGGCTTATATGCCTGAAGACTGGAAGAAAGACCTCGAAGCTTCTCCATGGATCAGGATGTTCCAGAATGCACGGCAGTGGTGTTCAATATCTGATATTTATTAACCGATTCATGGAGATCACCTGAAATAGAGTATCCTCGCTCATTCTCGGTCGTTCCTCCCTGCGAGGTTTTTGCCTTTATATTTTCATATACTGTATTTGACTATCTGCAAAAAAATCCGCTCAAATACTCTATCTCAGCTGATACTAATTGGTTAAGATGGGTTGAAATAAAAAGGCAGTCAGGGAGGGGTCTGACTGCCTTTTTGAGGAGGGGGGCAGCCGGGAAGAAACCGGCTGCCTTTCTTAAAAGTGAAGAAAGTTTTTATATCCTTTCATGATCCTATAATAATGAAATCTTATGAAGGAATAATGAATGGAATATGAAGATCTCATGAAAATGCTTTTTTCTTTCATACTTGACTTAAGTCAAGGACATCTTCTTGGTTTCCCGGTAAATTACATCTAAGAAAACGTTGAGCTGCATTCAAAACGTCCCATTTATAGAAAGGAGGAAGGAAACATGTTTTGTTATCAATGTGAACAAACAGCAAAAGGGGAAGGGTGTTCGAATATAGGGGTATGCGGGAAGCAGCCGGATGTTGCAGCGCTTCAGGACCTGCTCGTTTACGCACTGAAGGGCCTTTCGGTGTATGCGTTAGAAGGGAGAAAGGCAGGAGTCAATGACAGGGAGGCGAATGTCTTTACTGTCGAGGCCCTCTTTTCAACCCTGACCAATGTGGATTTCGATCCGCAGAGGTTTGTCGCTCTAATCAACAAATGTGTCGAAATCAGGGAAAAACTGAAAGGGAAGGTTAAGGCTGCCGGGGGAAAATCAGATTACGCAGAAGCGGCTGCGATTTTTCAGCCTGAACAGAATCTCGAAGGACTGTATTGTGCTTACGCTCGCCTGCGGCAAGTTCCGGTTCTTTGACAAGGAACTCGGAGATATAGGAGGCATCCCCAGGCTCCTTGATGTCGGCCAGTGCAATGATGCATATTCAGCTGTTCAGATAGCGGTTGCTCTATCAAAGGCGTTTAACGTCGGCGTAAACGACCTGCCGCTCTCTTTTGTACTCTCCTGGTATGAACAGAAGGCAGTGGCAATACTTCTCACCCTCCTGTATCTCGGAATAAAGAATATCCGGCTCGGCCCGTCTCTGCCGGCCTTTGTTTCCCCGGATGTGCTGAATGTCCTGGTGAGCCAGTTCAATATCAAACCGATCACTACACCTGATGAAGACCTGAAGGCAATCCTTGGATAATCATTATAAGAGGCGGGGCATAAACCCCGCCTCTACCATTGCACTTTTGGATAATTCCTGAATAACAAATTCCGTAGCCTATTATCAAGGCCTGAAATTATCTGTTTTATTTTGAAAATATCAACCGTTATTACAGCAGATACAAACAGGGCACCACACCTTTCCCCAATCCACTTATTTAGTAATCTTCCACTTTAATTGAAATTCGATTTCTTCTGTTTGTTTTCCTATCTCGTGTTCAATATTGATAATCGCATGTGGAGGAACTGTGATGCGTTCTCCAGTAATTTGAATTCTAAATTTCTCATCGTTTTCAATACAGTCAGCTAATCTCCGCAATTTTTCAATAAATTGTTTTTTAGGATATTCTTGTTCAATATCACGTTTTTTATTTTTAGCCATTTTTACCTCCCTAAAGCCTAAGCGATGAATTCTTCAGTATTGTAACAATTTTCAAAATATAAAATTTTGGGAAAAGTAAAACGACAATTAGGTTTTGTAACTGGGAATAATTTCCTGTTGCGAGTGGAACTATATTCTTGCCGAAAATAAGCTAAAAATCCCTCTTTTTGGTCACCAAAAAATCTGCATTGGAATCAATTCCTTGCCGGAAGTAAAAAGTGGAAATAAAAGCTTGCCGAAAGTAACAATTGTTTTGACCGGACATTGCATTTGAAAAGTGCAAAAAAATGGAAAAAATATGCAAAAGGTTATGAGCCCGGAAAACCTAAAAGCCTAAAGACAACGCCTATCACATCAAGAAACTGATATTTCAAGACCTGACCCTATGCTTATGACCTGAGACTCTATCATATGGGCGGGTGCATCAATAAAAGCTTGCCGCGAGTAAAAGGCAATAAAAGCTTGCCGAAGCGGCAAGGTTTGGGTCCCAGTTGCAGGTTTGGTGGCGGCGCAGGGATTTGAACCCCGGACACTGCGGATATGAGCCGCATGCTCTAACCAACTGAGCTACGCCGCCGATAAATTAAAAGTGATGAGTGAAAGTTATGAGTTCTGAAACAGACTAAAATTATAACAGAAGACAAAACGTTAATGAAAGAGTTCAAATCTGCGCGCTCTTATATTGATAAGGATGCCTGCTGCTATGAGGTTCGACAGCAGGGCGGTTCCCCCATAGCTCATGAAAGGCAGGGGCACGCCGACTACAGGCATTATGCCCAGGGTCATCCCCACATTTATCAGGAAATAGATCAGGAACATGAATGTGATACCGAGCGCGAGCAGCCTTCCAAAATCATCTTTTGCGAGCCGGGCTGTATCAAGCCCTCTCATGATGAGAATTAGATAAAATAAAAAAAGCAGGATGCATCCGAAAAATCCCCATTCTTCAGCAAACACCGCAAATATGAAATCGGTGTGTTTTTCCGGCAGAAACCTGAACGGTCCCTGTGTGCCGTGCATGTAACCTTTTCCAAAGAATTTGCCTGAACCAACGGTAATTTTTGATTGGGTTAAATGATAGCCGATACCTGCGGGATCGACTTCAGGTTCGATAAAAGCAACGATTCTGCTCTTCTGATACTCTTTCAGTCCCTCCCAGAATATATTGCCGAGGAAGGGCATAGATATAAGACATATAATGATAAATAGTACAGCAACTTTTTTATGTAACCCCTTTGCGATGACCAAAGAAAGTGAGATTCCTATGATTATGAGAGCAGTCCCGAGATCGGGTTGTTTTATAAGAAGTACAAATGGCACACATGTAATAAAAAGAAATATGCGGAGCAGGGAAACTGTATCAACAGGGCTTTTTATTATAGTCAGGTAACGTGCGAGCATTATTATGTAAAAGAGCTTAAAAAATTCGGATGGTTGAAAGGAGATTGGCCCGAGACGCAACCACCTTTGTGCGCCCATACCTGTCTTGCCCATAATGAAGACTGCAACCAGCAGGATAATCCCGGTGATATACAGGATCAGTGCGTATCTGCTGATCCAGACATAGTCAAAACTGACTACCAGGAATAAGGTTATCAATCCAAGTATTAACCATGTAACCTGTTTCATGTAGAATGCTGAGTGCTCCTCAGCAGAAAGCGGACGGGTGGCGCTGTATATGGTCATAATTCCGATAAGAGATATCAGGATGACAACAGAAAGTGTTATCCAGTCAAAGTTTTTTATCAGTCTGCGGTCGACGTTAAGCATTTTTTACTTTACCAGAAAAAAAAGAATAGATACAGGTTAAGGTTGAGGTTAAGGTTGAGGAAAAAGTTCATTCTAATTTTTCATCTTAACCTGAACCTAAGCCTGAGCCTTTTAAGGCGGGCACTTGGCACAGACAGAAGTGAAGAGGGAGGTCGAGAGATAACGGTCTCCCCTGTCAGGCAGGATGACGACAATAATGCCTTCTCTGAGTTCGCTTGATTTCCGTAATGCTACATGCATTGCTGCGCCGCTGGACATTCCTGCGAATATTCCCTCTTTGGTCGCAAGCATCCTTGTGGTATCAAATGCCTCCTCATCGTTCACAAAACATTTTTCATCAAGCCTGTTCGGATCGAATATTTTTGGAATGATAGACTCGGTCATATTTTTAAGTCCCTGTATCCTGTGATGGACAACGGGCTCAACCCCTATTATTTTAATATCACTATTGAATTCCTTAAGCCTTTTACTCACTCCCATGAGTGTCCCTGTTGTACCCATGCCGGCAACAAAGTGGGTAATGCGTCCTCCGGTCTGCTCGATGATTTCCTTGCCGGTAGTCTCGTAATGTGCCTGGACGTTCGCATAATTGTCGAACTGGTTCGGCATGAAATATTTTTCAGGGTCCTCGGAGAGTATCTTATGTGCCAATCTTATTGCGCCATCTGTCCCCTGGTCAGGCGGGCTCAATATAATTTCTGCTCCGAATGCCTCAAGTATTCTTCTTCTTTCTATACTGACACAGGCCGGCATGGTCAGTTTTACCCTGTATCTTTTTGCTGTGGCTACCATGGCAAGCCCTATCCCTGTGTTTCCTGACGTAGCTTCCAGTATTATTTTATCCCTTGTGAGTTTTTTCGCCTGCTCTGCTGTCTCTATCATATAGAGGGCAATCCGGTCTTTGATAGAGCCGCCGGGATTATTGCCTTCCAATTTTGCATACAGCTTTACATTAGGATTGGGGTTAAGATCGATAGTGGTGATCGGGGTATTTCCTATACACTGAAGTATGCTCATCTATTATTATAGTTTATTCTTATCCTTAACGGTCAAGAGAACGTTGAGAATTAATGTAGGCATTAATCGCTCTTTTAGCGATTGGCGCGGCAGCGCCACCGCCATGCCCGCCGTGTTCCACAAGGACGGCCATTGCTATCTCCGGCTTTTCTACAGGCGCGAATGCCACAAACCATGCATGGTCCCTGAACCTTTCAGCAAGGTATTGAACGCCGCTTTTCATAGAAACTACCTGTGCTGTACCTGTTTTCCCGGCGGTATGAACAAGCTCTGATTTTGCTGCCCATCCGGTTCCGGAAGACTCATTTACAACGCCGAAGAGGCCGCTTTTGACGAGGGCAAGATTATCCGGGTTCAGTTTCAACCTTCCTGTTATGACCGGCTGAGCGTCTTTAATCAGCAATGGCTTATAGAGGATTCCACCGTTTGCTACTGTGCTTGTCATAAGCGCCAGTTGCAGAGGGGTAACAGCTACATATCCCTGACCTATTGCCGTGTTGAATGTGTCACCAAGAAACCAGGTAAGTTTTTTATTTTCAAGTTTCCATTTTGTGTTTGGAATCACACCATGTCTTTCTTTTCCGAGTTCCAACCCTGTATTTTTCCCTAAGCCAAGACCTGTTGCATACTCATGAATCTTGTCTATGCCAAGACGTTTGCCGACCTCATAGAAATAGACGTCGCACGACTCAACTATCGCCCTGTGAAGAGCAACTGCACCGTGGCCGGATTTTCGCCAGCACCCAAAATGCCATTTGCCGTAATTAATTCCACCTCTGCAATCGACCCTGGTTTCAGGATTAATAACCCCTTCCTCAAGCCCGGCGATTGCTGTAACGATCTTGAATGTTGAACCGGGTGGATACTGGCTCTGTAATGCCCTGTTAAGCATGGGATTCTTTTTGTCTTTTGTTATTGCCGTCCAATTTTCATGGCTGATTCCCCTCGTAAAGAGATTAGGGTCGAATGAGGGTTTGCTGACCAGACTGAGTATCTCACCGGTATCCGGTTTTATGGCAACAAGTGCGCCTGCCTTTTCTCCCAAGGCTGTCTCAGACTCTTTCTGAAGATTAATATCAATGCTCAGGGTTGCATCATTGCCTTTAATCGGTTGCTCTTCCTGCAAGAGTCTTATTTCTCTGCCGAGTGCATTAACCTCAATGATTCTCTTGCCTGGGGTGCCCCTCAGCGAATAGTCCAATAATTTCTCAACTCCCCACTGCCCGATAAATGAGTCTTGAGGGACATCCCTGAATGCGGGGTCCTTTGCCTGAGATGGACTGGGCTTGCCAAGATAGCCTATAAGATGGGCGCCTACATCATTAAAGGTATATTCTCTGCTGACCTCTACCTCTATAATAAGGCCGGGCAGGTCAGAGCGCCTTGCTTCAATGTAAGCGATCTCACTGAAAGAAAGTCCCTGTCTCAGTCTGACAGGAACAAACGGGCTGAGCCCCTGTTTGCTTATTTTTTCGATTATTTCTTCCCTTGGTATGCCGAGGACTTTCGAGAGGAGGTCGACCCTGCTTTTGTCAAACTCCTCAGGTATTATGGATGCATAATAATAAGGGGAATTCTTTACCAAAGGGATCCTGTTCCTGTCGTAGATTATTCCGCGCGGGGCAGGGATACTGACAATCCTCAGTCTGTTGGCCTCGGATAGTTTTCTGTATTCGGTCCCCTGAAGAATCTGCAGCTGCCATAATCTCATGACAAGAATAAGGAATGCAACGACTATTATATAGCCTATTATCAGGATTTTTTCCGATTCGTTTTTTATGCGCACAGAACTATTACCTTCATTAACTTACTGTTCTTTTTTAGGCCTGAGAAAGATTCCGAGAGGTGCATTGAAGAGTGATTGCATGATAATAATAAGGACGCCGGCTCCGATGGAGACCGGTATATTTGCAAAAAGACTTTTTGACAGAAATACAATTAAGCCATCTGTTAAGGTCAGGATAAAAATGCTTATGGCGCCCAATAAAGGGGTCCAGATAAAAAACCTGGTGTACATGAGCGATGAAAAATATCCAATAAGGCCTTTGCTGAGAAGATTTGGTCCAAGGAATGCACCTGAAATGCTGTCTTCGACAATTCCGATAAAAGAGCCGAAGAACATTCCTTTGACTTCTCTCTCTCTTATGCCGGCATAACAGGCTAAAACAGCAGTAAGGTTTGGTGTGATATCAAATATTGATATGCTTCCCTGAACAATAAGGGTAAAAAACAGCATGACAGCCCAGAGGAGATATTTCATCCTTTTTTTATTATTGCAACAAACTCAATCTTCGAGTTGTCTGCAAAGGGAATGACTTCTATTTCCTGGAAGAGGCCGATATTTTTTTTGTTCACCTCTGATACAAATCCTATAGGGATTCCAGGGGGAAAGAGCAGGTCAAGTCCTGATGTTATGACAATATCGCCTTTCCTGACTTCTTCCTCGTAAGGCACATATTTTAACCTGCATTTCCTGAAGCCTGTGCCGGAGATTATACCCTCTGCCCTGCTTGTCTGAAGTCTTGCTGCTGCTGAAAAATTTATGTCGCTCAGGAGGAGCAGGTGTGAATATGAATTAGAAGCGCCTGAAATTTTACCAACCAGTCCTTTATCTGTGACAGCAATCATATCTTTAGCGATCCCATCCGACAAACCCTTATCAAGGATAAAAGTATTTGACCACTGTTCTACAGTCCTTGCGATAACACGCGCTGCAGTAACATATCTCTGTTCTTTTTCCTTAAGAGCAAGAAGCTCTCTGAGTTTTTTGTTTTCAAGAAAGGTTTCCTGCCATTTCTGCTGTTCTTTCAGTAACCCTGAAAGCTCCTCTTTCAACCTTTTGTTTTCCTGTTCCTTCAGGAGCATCCTTTTAAAGGGAGATGTAAAAGAGTCTTTCAGGGAAATTTTTATTTCATGAAAGATGTTCAGTACATTGCTGAGGGATTCAAGGGGTAAAAAATATTTCCTGTTGCTCTGGTATGTCATTAAACTTAAAGATATGATGATAAACAGCAGGAGAAGGAGCCACTTCTTAGGCATTACAAATTGATAGCTACTCTTCTCAGGAGGTCGAGTTCATCAAGCATTTTGCCGACACCGCGTACAACTGCCGTCAATGGATCCTCAGCAACAAGCACAGGAAGGCCGGTTTCTTCTCTTATAAGCAAGTCGAGCCCTCTGAGAAGGGCGCCACCGCCGGCCAGGATTATGCCTTTGTCGACAATATCTGAAGCAAGCTCGGGAGGAGTATTTTCAAGGATTACCTTGATCGTTTCAAGGATTATGTTGACAGGTTCAGCAAGGGCCTCCTTAATTTCTGCTTCATTGACAGTCAGGGTTTTGGGAATGCCGGAAATGAGGTCCCTTCCCTTTATATCCATTGTGCGCTTTTCACCACTGTCTGAAGTATAAGCTGAGCCGATTGTATTTTTTATCTGTTCGGCAGTCATATCGCCAATCATCAGATTATATCTACGTTTAATATAGGCCATAATCGCCTCGTCCATCTTGTCGCCGCCAACCCGGACAGCCTTGCTGTAAACAACCCCGTCAAGGGATATGACAGCAACATCTGTGGTTCCGCCGCCTATATCGACAATCATATTCCCTGATGGTTCACCGACCGGGAGACCTACTCCAACCGCAGCAGCCATGGGCTCTCCGATCAGATACACCTCCCGTGCCCCTGACACCTGAGCTGCATCCTTTACCGCCCGCTGCTCAACCTGAGTAATACCGGAAGGCACGCCAATGATGACCCTGGGAGAAACGAAGCTCCTCCTGTTATGGACTTTTGTTATGAAATATTTCAGCATCTCTCCCGTGGCGTCAAAGTCGGCTATGACCCCGTCTTTCATGGGTCTTATCGCAGTAATATTAGAAGGTGTTTTACCGAGCATCCTTTTTGCTTCTATCCCGACTGCAATAGGTTTCTTATTATCTTTTCTTATTACAACAACGGAAGGCTCATTGCAGACGATACCCTTTCCTTTCATGAATACGAGGGTATTTGCCGTGCCGAGATCTATAGCCAGATCGTTCGAAAACATTCCGAGTATTTTATGGAAAAACATTAAACCTCCTGTTTTATCTCCGGGTGGTCAACTACGATAGTTTTTGCTATCTCGTCGCCTAAACGCATGCCATCTTTACTCCCAAGCAGTATAAGACATTCAAAAACAGCAATAATAATGAAAAATATCCAGCCAAACCAGAGCATCTTATAAAAAAGAAACCCGATCCCAAATGTGCTGTTCCTTAGTATGGAATCTCTGAACGTACAGGGTTTATACGATTCTGCTGAGACAACTTTCAGCCCTATAACTCTTTTCCCTAAACTTCTGCCGTCAAAAAGGCCATCCCCTATTAGGATATAGGCAAGTCCTGCAAAAAATCCGGCCTTTGGCAGTATCTCTACTGCTGCTGCAATGATAATAAGGTCGAGGAGTTTAGCGACAGTTCTGAGAAGCAACCCTGCCCTTTTAAATTCCTCAGACATCCAGAAATCTTAACAGAGAGTTCTTTTATTTTTCAAGAGCAGTCCACTTCCACAGTTAAAATAATTACCAGGGTTTGAGTAGTTGATTGTCAATAAACAGTTTTTTATGGTATAAACAGTTGCTCAATGATTAAACAGACAGGTAAATTCAATGAACTGTGCAGATTATCGTAACCATGTGAAAGAGGTAAACAGAGGTCATTTTTATGGAAATCGTCCTGGCAACAAGAAATAAAAAGAAGATTGAAGAAATAAAAAGGATTACAGAGGGAATGGCTGTGACGATTTTTACCCTTGATGATTTTCCGGGATGTCCGGAAGTGGAAGAAGACGGAACAACATTTGAAGAAAATGCAATAAAAAAGGCTGTAACTGTTGCAGAATTTACCGGAAAGCCATCCCTCGCGGATGATTCAGGTCTGGAGGTATATGCCTTAAAGAGAGCTCCGGGCACATTGTCGGCACGATATGCAGGAGAGGGTGCAGATGACAGGAAAAATGTCGAAAAATTATTAAAAGAGATGCATTCTGTAAAGGAAAGGAAGGCAAGGTTTGTCTGTTGTATAGCATTAGCTTTAAATGAATATAGTGTAAATGCCTTTTTCGGATATTCCGACGGCGACATAGGAATGGAGCCGAGAGGGTTGAATGGATTTGGCTATGATCCGGTATTTTATCCGGCAGGTTACAGCAAGACTTTTGCTGAAATGAGTGATAAGGAAAAGGATTTACTCAGCCATAGGGGAAGGGCACTGGAGGAACTAAAGAGAAATCTTGCCGAAAAATTAAAAGATAGATAATATAATAATCTTAAATTTAATACGTATCATATTTTGAAATTTGTCGATAAGTAAATCTTATCTTGCTATCAAAAATATGAATTTGACTTAAAACATGCCGAAGAATATAGTTATATGTCTACTTTTTCTTTTAAGAAATAGCTCTGCCACAAATTTATTGATTTTGTACTAAACACAATTATTTTTTTTGGTTTTGTTTTTCTTGGCAAGATAGTAAGGTAGTAGTTTTTTTATAAAAAGTCATTCAAAAATATGGGGGTTAAACTATGAGAATTGTGTTGCTTGGTGCACCGGGAGCTGGCAAAGGGACGCAGGCTAAGATACTTATCGAAAAATATGGCATGCCTCAGATTTCAACAGGAGATCTTTTAAGGGCAGCCGTAGCTGCAGGCACTGCCCTTGGTAAAGAGGCAAAATCATATATGGATAAAGGCGAGCTTGTTCCTGACAGCGTTGTGCTGGGTATGGTTGAAGAGAGGCTGAAGCAGGATGATTGCAAAAAGGGTTATATCCTTGACGGATTTCCAAGGAATACTGCCCAGGCAGAGGCGCTGGATAAAATGCTTGCATCACTGAATATGTCGCTTACCGCGGCGCTCAGCGTTGATGTGCCTTTTGAAGATCTGATGAAAAGACTTACCGGCAGAAGGACATGCAAAGGATGCGGACAGATGTATAACATTTATTTTAAGGCTCCTGCAAAAGATGGGGCATGTGATAAATGTAACGGCGAATTATTCCAGAGGGATGATGATAAGGAAGCGACCATTAAGAAGAGGCTTGAAGTATATACCGCACAGACAGAACCTCTCATCGGCTATTACAAAAGCAAGGGAATAGTGAAATCGGTCAGCGGCACAGGCAGCATCGATGAAATATTCAAGAAAGTTACCGAAGTTTTGGGGCTTAAATAGAAAATTCAAGCTTTGTCTTGAAAATATAAAAAAGGAGGAATGATATGGCATTAGTAAATCCGCATGGAAAAGAGAAGAAACTGAAACCCCTTTTACTTTCAGGGGCTGAACTGGAAGCAGAGAAGAAAAAGGCAGCCGGACTGAAACAGATCAAGATTGCATCCCGTGAGGCAGGCGACCTTATCATGATGGGCATCGGCGGTTTTACACCGCTCACAGGTTTTATGACCCACGCAGACTGGAAAGGAGTCTGTGCTGACTTCAAGATGGCTGACGGCACATTCTGGCCTATCCCAGTCACTGTTTCCGCTTCAAAGGCTGATGCTGACGGCATTAAGGTCGGTGACGAGATTGCACTCTTCTCCGATGAATTCGAAAAGATTATGGCCACGATGAAGGTGAGCGAAAAGTACACCGTAGATAAAGATTTCGAGTGCAAAAACATTTACAAGACAACTGACATGGAGCATCCCGGCGTTAAGATGGTCATGGAGCAGGGAGAGGTCAACCTCGCCGGTTCTGTTAAAGTCCTTAGCCAGGGAGGTTTCCCCCAGCAGTATCCGGGACTGTTCCTCACACCGGCTGAGACCAGGAAAATGTTCGAAGAAAAAGGCTGGAACACAGTTGCTGCCCTCCAGCTCAGGAACCCGATGCATCGTTCCCACGAGTATCTCGCAAAGATAGCCATCGAGATCTGCGACGGCGTTCTCATACACCAGCTTCTCGGAAAGCTCAAGCCCGGTGACATCCCTGCCGAAGTCAGGGTCAAGGCCATTGACAAGCTTGTCGAACAATATTTTGTAAAGAACACCTGCATCCAGGCGGGCTATCCGCTTGACATGAGATATGCCGGCCCGCGTGAAGCGCTCCTCCACGCGACTTTCAGGCAGAACTACGGCTGCTACTACATGATCATAGGCCGCGACCACGCCGGTGTAGGCGAATACTACGGCCCCTTTGATGCGCAGAAGATATTTGATGAGATTCCGGCCGGTTCACTTGAGACCAAGCCGCTGAAGATCGACTGGACATTTTACTGCTATAAGTGTGATGGTATGGCTTCGATGAAAACTTGCCCGCACGGCAAGGACGACAGGGTGCTCCTGAGCGGCACAAAACTGAGGAAGATGCTCTCCGACGGCGAGTCTGTTTCATCTCAGTTCAGCCGTCCGGAAGTCGCTGTCATCCTTCAGGAGTACTACCAGGGCCTGACCGAGAAGGTTGAGATCAAGCTCCACAAATATTCAGAAGGCGAAAAGAAGTAAGAGATAAAAGCATATAGATTTAACAGGCTTATAAACTACAGCAAGGAATGGCAGGTGTATATGAGGAGAATGAATCCTTATTACACCTGCATATTCAAGTAAGGAAAGGAGGTGGAAGACAGTCTGTTTTTCAGTTATAGTTTTTCATCAATCTTTAACTTATAACAATAAAAGGAGGTGTTTTTAAATGCCAAGTTTTGTAATTACTGAAAAGTGTGACGGCTGCAAGGCAGGGGACAAGACTGCATGTCAGTATATCTGTCCTCACGATCTCATGATCCTCAACAGAGAGACGATGAAAGCTCACAATCAGGAGCCGGAGCAGTGCTGGGAATGCTTTAACTGCGTAAAGATCTGCCCTCAGCAGGCGGTCGAGGTAAGAGGCTATTCAGACTTTGTTCCACTCGGATCACAGACTATTCCTTTGAGAAGTTCTGATAATATCATGTGGACGATCACATTCAGAAGTGGTCTGGTCAAGAGGTTCAAATTCCCCATCAGAACCACAGTAGAAGGCACCGTTGATCCTTATGCAGGCAAACCAGCGCCTGATTTCGCAAATATTAAAAAGCCGGGCTTCTTTAATAGCCCAGCAAGAACTGAATAATTAAGGAGGTGAATATATAAAATGGAAAAAGAAACTTGTACATTTTCATTTTGTCAGAAGCCGGAAGTAACTGAAGTTGACTGTGATCTCCTGATCATGGGCGGTGGTATGGCCGGCTGCGGTGCAGCTTTTGAGGCATGCGCCTGGGCAAACGCGAAAGGACTGAAAGTAGTATTGGTCGACAAGGCTGCAACAGACAGAAGCGGCGCTGTCGCAATGGGTCTCTCCGCTATCAATACATACGTCGGAGAAAATAAAGTCACTGATTACGTGAAGTATGTCAGAAACGACCTTATGGGCATCATCAGAGAAGACCTCGTATACGACCTCGGAAGGCACGTTGATGATTCAGTCCAGTGTTTTGAAGAGTGGGGCCTCCCCATCTGGAAAAAAGGCGATGACGGTTTCTCAATGGACGGTCATCAGGCGCTTGCAGCCGGAAAAAAATCCCTGAAAGAAGGCGGCACACCGGTAAGAACCGGTAAATGGCAGATCATGATCAATGGTGAGTCATACAAGGTCGTTGTTGCAGAGGCTGCAAAAAAGGCCCTTGAGACCAACAGAGCTGCAACCGGTATGGCACAGAACCATTTTGAAAGGGTATTCATCGTTAAGGCTGTAATGGATACAAACGGCAAAAACGTTGCCGCAGCCATCGGATTCAGCACAAGAGAAAATAAGATCTACTCATTTAAAGCAAAGGCAATGCTCTGTGCAACTGCCGGAGCAGTTAACTGCTTCAGACCGAGGTCGGTTGGTGAAGGTATGGGAAGGACCTGGTACCCGGTGTTCTGCGCTGGTTCAGGTTATGCCTTTGGCATGCAGGCAGGCGCTGAGATGTCCCTTATGGAAAACAGGTTCGTACCTGCAAGGTTCAAAGACGGTTATGGACCGGTCGGCGCATGGTTCCTGTTCTTCAAGGCAAAGGCAACTGACAGCTATGGCAACGACTATTGTGCCGACAAAGAGTATTTTGACGATGCAGTAGCCAGATATGGAGACTATGCAAAGAATCTCGGCACTGCCATCAGAAACCACCTCATGATGAGGGCCATGAAAGACGGGAGAGGTCCGATCCTTATGCAGACCCCTTCAGCTCTGGCAGAAATCTCCAAGAACATGAAAGAGAAGCTCGGTGAAAAAGAAGGCACCAAGCAGATCAAGCACCTTGAAGCAGAGGCATGGGAGGACTTTCTTGACATGGCTATCGGACAGGCGTCTCTCTGGGCAGCAACTAATGTTGAGCCTGATAAGGTCCCTTCCGAGATCATGCCGACAGAACCGTATCTGCTTGGTTCACATGCAGGCTGCGCAGGGTTCTGGGTAAGCGGCCCCGGCGATCTTCCGGGCACACCGGAACACTACACCTGGGGATATAACAGAATGTCCACCGTCCCCGGTCTCTTCATGTCAGGCGACGTTGTCGGCGCATCAGGCCACAAGTTCTCCTCAGGTTCCCATGCAGAAGGCAGAATGGCAGCCAAGGCTGCAATAGCATACGTACTTGACCATGCAGACTACAAGCCGTCGCCAAAATTGTCCCTTGACGAGATTGCGGCTGAGCTTTATCTGCCGTTCGAGGTCTATGAGAAATATAAAACCTACACAACCGATCCCCTAATTAACCCGAATTACATCGGTCCAAAAGCACTCCAGGCGAGGCTGATGAAAATCGCTGATGAGTACTTTGGTGGTTGCGCAACATGGTATATGACCTCAAAGACCATGCTCGAAGCAGGCTTACAGAAGCTTGATATGCTCAAAGAGGATTGCAACAGAATGGCAGCGGCTAACCTCCATGAGCTCTTAAGGTGCTTTGAGAACTACCACAGAATTCTGTCGGTTGAGGCACATGCAAGGCACATCCTCTTCAGAGAGGAATCCAGATACCCCGGCTACTACTACAGAGGCGACTTCAACAAGATTGACGACGCCAACTGGAAATGCTTCACAAATTCCGTGTACCATGTTGATACCAACACATGGGAGTTCAAGAAAGTACCGTACGTTCAGATGTATCCTTAGTTTTTTAAGAGTTGGGGGAGGTTAAAACCTCCCCCATTTTTTTGGGTATTTTCAATAACATTTTTCTTGACGTTTATGCTATAATTTCCCCGTTTATGAGTAGGTTATAAAAAGGTGGTTATAGAAGTATGACTATCTCTTTATGGCTTACTGCCTTGAAGGAGGATAAATATGGCAGAGAATAAGAAAGTTCTTGTAGTTGGCGGCGGTATAAGCGGCCTGACATCTGCAGTAGAAGTTGCTGAGGCAGGTTTGGATGCTTATATTGTGGAGAAAAACCCGTATCTTGGAGGCAGAGTTGCGCAGATAAACAAGTACTTCTGGAAGCTCTGCCCGCCGAACTGTGGCCTTGAGATACAGTTCAAGAGGATAAAAAACAGCCCGCGGGTTACGATGTATACACTCGCAGAAGTAGCAAACATCAGTGGTGAGGAAGGGAATTTCGCTGTCAAACTGAAACTGAACCCCCGGTATGTGAATGACAAATGTGTCGGCTGTGATGAATGTGCCCAGGCCTGTCCGGCGTACCGTGAGAATGATTTCAATTTCGGCATGAACAAATCAAAAGCCGCGTATTTGCCTCATGCACAGGCTTTTCCTTTCCAGTATGTCATCGATGCAAATGCATGTCCGAAAGACTGCATGAAGCCATGCCTTGAGGCCTGCAAATATAATGCGATTGATCTGAATATGCAGGCTGAGACAGTTGATCTGAATGTTGGGGCAATCGTTTTTGCCACTGGATGGGATCCCTATGACACGAAAAAACTTGACCTTCTCGGCGGCGGGAAAGTTAAGAATGTTATAACAAACATGATGATGGAGAGATTGGCATCACCCGACGGCCCGACTGAGGGGAAAATTGTCAGGCCTTCTGACGGGAAGGAAATCAAGAATATAGCCTTTGTCCAGTGCGCAGGTTCGAGAGATGAAAATCACCTGCCTTTTTGTTCCTATATATGCTGTCTCGCCTCTTTAAAACATGCCATCTACATCAGAGAGCAGTATCCTGATGCAAAGGTGAAGATCTTCTATATGGACATCAGAACCCCTGGACTTTACGAAAATAGGTTTTACTGTAAGGTAAAGGATGACCCGAAAGTTGTCTTCACCAAAGGAAAAGTTGCGAATATTGCTGAGGAACCTTCGCAGGATGTGACAGTGGTGGTTGAGGATATTTATGGCGGCGGCAAAGTAAAGGAAACATTCGATATGGTTGTCCTTGCAACCGGTATGGATGGTGCGGCCAACGGTTCAAAGGTCGGCATTCAAATCCCTTATGCGGATGATGGTCTTGTTGACGATGCAGCTTTGAAGAAGGGGATGTATGCTGTGGGAACCATGAAAAGCCCTGCTGATGTAGCAAGGTCAGTGCAGGATGCTACTGCTGCAGCAATCAAGAGCATCCAGAGCGTGAATAGGAGGTAGGATGGAAAAGAAATGCGGATTATACATTTGTAAAGGATGCGGTATAGCAGATTGTGTTGATATAGAGAAACTGGCAAAGAATTCCAAGTCCGGGACTGTCAAGGAAGAGAACATAAAGGTACACGACATACTATGCAGTCCTGAAGGTCTCCAATCCATTAAAAGCGATATCAAGAAAGACGGAATAAATACACTCATCATAGCTGCCTGTTCTCCCCGCGTGAAGTTCGAGGAGTTTGACTTCCCCGGCTGCCTTGTAGAGAGGGTAAACATGCGTGAATTTGTTGCATGGACTCATGAGCCGAATAACGATGAGACACAGGCGCTGGCGGATGATTACATCGCAATGGCTGCTGTGAAAGTATCAAAGGCTGACCTCCCGACGCCGGCTGTTCTCGAGGATATGAGCAAGGATATACTTGTGATCGGCGGCGGCATATCCGGTATGACGGCAGCGCTTGATGCTGCAGAAGCAGGGTATAAGGTGTTTTTAGTCGAAAAAGAGCCACAGCTCGGAGGGTTTGCGAATAAATTATACAAAAAGATACCTGCCAGAACATACAATCCGATTATCGTTGATACAGAAATAGAAAAAGTCATTCAGCAGGTGGAATCTCACCCGAATATCAAGGTCTACAAGTCATCAAAGGTAGAAAAAACAGAAGGCCAGCCCGGCTTGTATGATGTGACAATAGCAGGGGCCTCAGGGTCAGAAACTTTTAAAATAGGGGCCATTATCATGGCAACAGGGTGGATACCCTATGATGCAAATAAGCTGGATTACCTCGGGTATGGCAAATACAAGAACGTTGTTACGAATGTGGAATTCGAGCAAATAGCAAAGAAAGGGCCCATTGCAAGGCCGTCAGACGGAAAGGATGCTGAAAAGGTTGCATTTATCCAGTGCGCAGGACAGAGGGACCCGAACCACCTGCCATACTGTTCTTCGATGTGTTGTGCAACGTCCCTGAAGCAGGCACGGTATGTAAGGCAGAACGATAATGCAATGGCAATGGTCTTCTATAAAGATATCAGAACTCCCGGAAGACTGGAATCCTTCTATAAAGAAGCCCAGAATGATCCCGGCATTATGCTCACAAAAGCAGATGTGAAGGGAGTCTCGGATGCAGGGAACGGCAACCTGTTTGTCGAAATGGAGAATACGCTCCTCGGGGAAAAGGTGAAGGTAGAGGCTGATCTCGTTGTCCTCGCCACAGGAATGGTTCCGACAACACGGGCCCCTCAGGAGTACCTTGACGGACTGACACAGGCTGCTGCCAAGGGTGACGATGCAAAAAATGCGTATTTGGAATCGACGCCAAAACCTGAGTTTATATTAAACCTCACTTACAGGCAGGGTCCTGAAATCCCGTCCCTTGAGGGCGCCTGCGGTTTTGCTGATTCAAACTTCATCTGCTTTCAGTATGAAACAAGGAGAACAGGCGTCTACGCCGCCGGTGCGGTTAAACAGCCCATGAACATGACAGATGCGCAGGAGGATGCTGCAGGGGCAGCGTTTAAGGCGATACAATGTCTTGACCATGTTGCCAAGGGTGTAGCAGTGCATCCGAGGGCATGGGATCTGACATTCCCCGACCCCCAGCTTATCAGATGCACTGCGTGCAAGAGATGTACGGAAGAATGTCCTTTCGGCGCCATTGATGAAGATGAGAAAGGAATTCCTTTCTATAAAGTGAACCGGTGCAGACGATGCGGCACCTGTATGGGAGCTTGTCCTGAAAGGATCGTGTCATTCAAAGATTACAGCATAGACATTATGGGATCAATGATCAAGGCAATTGATGTGCCTGAGGAAGAGTTCAGGATTATCTGCCTTGTCTGTGAAAACGATGCGTATCCGGCTCTCGATACCATGGCTATGCACCGCAAAATTCTTGACCCAAGTCTTCGCTTTCTCCCCTTAAGATGTCTTGGCGGCATGCACCTTGTATGGATTGCCGATGCTTTTTCGAAAGGTATCGATGGATTCCTTCTGATAGGGTGCAAGTTCGGCGAGAATTATCAATGTCATTTCGTTAAGGGAAGCGAGCTTGCAAGTGTCAGGTTCGAAAAGGTCGGTGAGACGCTGAATAAATTAAAGCTTGAGGCTGACCGTGTTAAGATGCTGCAGGTGGCTATTGATGAATATCATAAACTACCGGATATGATCAATGAGTTTGTAGAAAGGGTTAAAGAAATAGGACATAATCCTTTCAAGGAATTTTAGCATAGAATTGTCTACGACCTTTTAGGGAGGAATAGATATGGCAGAAGAAAAAACAGAAGCACAGGAAGCAAAAGCAGATGCAGCTAAAGCCGCTGAAGCTCAGGTGGAGGTTGCAAAAGCGCCGGAGCCATTTACCGGCGCAACCGTCACTCCTGATCTGCAGTTTGTGAACGCAATCATAAAGGGCGGAGGAGAGAGTCTGAAGAAATGTTATCAGTGCGCAACATGCTCTGTTGTCTGCAATTTGACCCCTGCAGACAAGCCGTTTCCGAGGAAAGAGATGATCAATGCTCAGTGGGGGCTGAAAGACAAACTATTCGGAAATCCCGATATCTGGCTCTGCCATCAGTGCAGCGACTGCACTGCTTACTGTCCCAGAGGCGCAAAACCAGGCGAAGTTCTTAACGCAGTCAGGAAATTATCTATTGAAAACTATGCTGTGCCGAAATTTCTCGGCAAGGCTGTTGGAAGCCCCGGCGCTCTGGTCCCGCTTCTCGCAATCCCTGTTGTGATCTTTCTCATAATCCTCGCGGGGCTCGGCCATCTGAATCTGGCGTCTATCAGGAATGAGGCAGGGGAAATTGCTTATTCAGCACTATTGCCGTCGCTCTATATAGACGGTGTTTTTGTTCCTGTTTTCCTTTTTGCAGTTGTTTCTCTGCTGATAGGGGTTACCCGTTACTGGAAAGATATGGTGCAGGCTGCGGGGGGCAAGCCAAAGGGAAGCATCGGAAGCGCTATCAGTGCAACGATCGGGGAAATATTAACGCATAAACGTTTCGAAAAATGCAACCTGACGGTTAGTCGTAAACTTGCTCACATGCTGGTATTTTTCAGTTTTATCGGACTGGCAATTACCACAGCATGGGCAATTATGTATCTTTATGGGCCGCCTATCATGAAATTTATGGGAATGGAGCCTTTCGGCTGGATGCTCGGTGAATCTCCGTATCCTCTCACGGATCCGTTAAAATGGCTTGCGAATATCAGTGCCATAGCGCTTATGTTCGGCATATCACTTGTAATCAGTAACCGGATGAAAAATCAGGAAAGGGCCGGGAAGGGCGGTTATTATGACTGGCTCTTCATATATATTGTATTCGCCGTAATGGCTACCGGTATTCTCTCGCAATTATTACGATTGGCCGATTTGTCAGCACTTTCGTATATCATGTATTTTTCTCATCTTGTTGTTGTCTTCTTCCTTTTTGCTTATGCGCCGTTTTCAAAAATGGCTCATATGCTTTACAGGGCAACAGCAATGGTTTTTGCAAAAGCTGCAGAGAGGGATGTAGAGGTTAAATAATGTTTGCAAGGATAATTACATCAAGGAGGGAGGTGGAAGGTAAGAACAATTTATTTCACTTTTCACTTAACTAAGAAAGTTTTAAAAGGAGGGATTTTATGAGCAATACGATACTTTTTGCATTAGGTTGCGGTGCGTTAGGCGTTTTATACGCTGTGATAACCGCAATGTGGGTATCAAAGCAGGACGCGGGAACTGCCAAGATGCAGGAGATTTCGAATGCAGTCAAAGAGGGTGCATATGCGTTTCTTGCCCGTGAATACAAAACGGTTGCAATCGTAGCTGTTGTCCTGGTTATTTTGATTGCTGCTATGGGTTTAGGCATTTGGACCGCTATCGGCTTTATCATCGGCACTGTCGGTTCGGCACTCGCAGGCTTTGTCGGCATGTGGGTTACTGTGCGTGCGAATGTACGTACTACACAGGCTGCACACAAGGGTCTCCAGGCTGCACTCAGCCTTGCTTTCAAGGGCGGATCAGTGACAGGCGTTATGGTCGTTGGTCTTGGAATTATTGGACTTGCCGGTTTTTATTTTATAGCAAAGCAGGCAGCCCCTGATCAGGCATTCCATGCACTGGTAGGTCTCGGATTCGGATGTTCACTCATGAGCGTGTTTGCCCGTATTGCTGGCGGCATCTACACGAAGGCTGCTGACGTAGGCGCTGACCTGGTCGGCAAGGTTGAGGCAGGCATTCCTGAAGATGATCCCAGAAACCCTGCAGTTATTGCTGACAACGTTGGTGATAACGTTGGCGACTGTGCAGGCATGGCAGCCGACCTTTATGAGACATATACGGTTACGCTCGTTGCAGCAATGCTTCTTGCAAAGACGGTCTTTGGCGCTGACAGCGCATGGGTTGAATTCCCGATGCTCCTCGGCGGAATATCAATCATCGCTTCCATTATCGGAACATTTGCAGTAAAACTCGGTAAAAGCCAGTATATCATGGGCGCCCTTTATAAGGGGCTTGCTGTTTCAGGTGTGCTTGCAGCAATAACATTTTATATTGTTACAGGCTATTTCCTGCAAGGCGCATCAGCGCAGGCTTCATTAATCGCTCATCCGTCATTTACACAGATGAACGTTTTCCTCATGGCGGTTATCGGCCTTGCATTGACAGGCCTGATCGTGGTTATAACTGAGTACTTCACTGCTTCGCAGTATCCCCCGGTGAAACACATTGCAAAGGCCAGTCTGACAGGCCACGGCACAAACGTGATCGCAGGTCTTGCAGTCAGCATGAAGTCAACCGGTGCGCCTGTTATCGTTATCGTTTGCTCAATCCTGGGCGCTTATGCATTAGGCGGCGGATTTTCAGGTGATGCAGCGGGCGGTCTTTTTGCTATCGCCCTGTCAGCGGTTTCGATGCTTTCGATGACTGGTATCGTTGTTGCTATCGACTCGTATGGTCCGATTACTGACAACGCAGGCGGTATCGCAGAAATGTCAGGACTGCCTGAAGATATCCGTAACATCACAGACCCATTGGATGCAGTCGGCAACACAACAAAAGCTGTTACAAAGGGTTATGCTATAGGCTCTGCCGGTCTTGCCGCTTTGGTTCTCTTTGCAGAATATTCAAGGTCTTTCACTACGTCGATTCTTTTTGACCTTTCAAACCCGATGGTTCTGGCCGGCCTTTTCATCGGCGGTCTGCTCCCTTATTATTTTGGCTCGCTCCTTATGGAGGCTGTTGGAAAGGCAGCAGGCAGTATTGTTGAGGAAGTCAGAAGACAGTTCAGGGAGATTCCCGGCATTATGGAAGGCACTGGAAAGCCTGAGTACGGCAAATGTGTTGATATTGTCACAAAGGGCGCTATCAAGCAGATGATGGTTCCTGCTCTCATCCCTGTGGTGGTTCCGATTGTTGTCGGTGTTTTCCTTGGCAGGGAAGCTCTCGGTGGAGTTCTCATCGGTAGTATCTTAACCGGACTCTTCCAGGCGATCGCCATGACAAGCGGCGGCGGCGCATGGGACAACGCCAAGAAATCCTTTGAAGAGGGCGTTACCGACGACTCAGGCAAAGTTCATAAGAAGGGGAGCGACGGACACAAAGCATCTGTAACAGGCGACACCGTCGGCGACCCGTATAAAGACACAGCAGGACCGGCAATCAACCCGATGATCAAGGTCATCAATATCGTTGCATTGCTGATCGTCCCGCTTATCTAAGTTTATACATAACAAAAAGGCCGGCAGAGATTTCTGCCGGCTTTTTTTATTATAATTAAAAAATAAGCGAAGCAGTATTACGGCAAAAGGCAGTTCTCTTTTATCAGCCCTCATTCCCGGTTCTATTCCCGGGAGAGTTTTTGCTTTGCTGAAATACAGGCTTCTCAATATAATACAGAAAGGATTGGATTAAGATGCCATTACCAAGCATGAAAGATGTTGAGCCGAGAGAACTTACGCTTGAAACAGAGTTTAAATTCAGGTGTCATAAAGGTGTCAAATGCTTCACGAAATGCTGCCGCAGTATCAGTATTCTACTGACGCCTTACGATATAGTGAGGATGAAAAAGAGACTCGGCATATCTTCAGAGGAATTCCTCGATAAATACACTTACATGGAATTTGATGAAAAGTCCTCGCATCCCCTTGTGAGGCTGAAAATGCTGGATGATAATGAAAAGAAATGTCCGTTTGTTACGCCTGAAGGCTGCACGATTTATACGGACCGGCCTGCAAACTGCCGTTATTATCCTGTCGGTCAGGGTATCATGAGAAAAGGCACAAATGACGAGCCTGTAAATGTGGAGTTTTATTTCTTTATCAAAGAGCCGCATTGCCTCGGATATCAGGAAGATGCTGATTGGACAATAAAATCCTGGAAAGATGACCAGGAGGTGAGTCTCTATGATGATATGAACAGGGAGTGGAAGGAGATACAGCTGAGGAGAGATCCTTTTGGCAAGAATCTTGATTCGAACAAGCAGGCACAGATCTATACAGCCAGCTTTGATATGGACAGATTCAGGAGATTTGTATTTGAGAGCAGGTTCCTTGATATATTTGATATCGATAAAGAAGAGATAGAGAGAATAAAGACGGATGATGTTGCTTTGATGAAATTAGGGTTTAGATACGTAAAATATCTTTTGATGCTTGAAGAGACATTAAAGGTAAAAGAAAAGTATAAGAAGAAATAACGACAGGGTTCAAGGGGTCCGGGATTCAAGGTTTACAGAGTATTTGTTAAAAACACTTGACCCCCAGAACCCTCGAACCCTTGAATCCTTATTAAACGAAGGAGGCTCTTTTTATGTCGGATATAAAGAAGATGTACCGTGCAATTATGGCCGATCATTTCCCTGATGAGATGGTCATCAAATTTGGCGATCAGACCTTAATCTATAAAAAAAGGACGTGGAAGATACCTGATGAAAAGACAGGAGAGCTGATAGAAAAAGGGCTTCGCTATGGTGAAAATCCCGAACAGGAAGCAGCTCTGTATGAATTGGTGAACGGCAACCTGATTCTCGGAGGATGCCAGTTCATACAGCCGGGGAATGGACTTGTGAGCAGCATAAATGAAGAAGATATGATACAGGCAGGAAAGCACCCGGGAAAGACAAATCTGACAGACCTTGATAATGGACTGAATATTATTAAATTTTTAAGTGACCGGCCTGCTGCTGCAATCTTAAAGCACAATAATCCCTGCGGCGCTGCATATGGTAAGACCCTGTCTGATGCATATAATAAGGCCAATATGGCAGACCGTATAGCTGCATTTGGCGGATGCCTTGTTATAAACAAGGCAATGGACAAAGAAACAGCAGAAATGGTCGGCAAAAACTATCTTGAGGTTGTTGCAGCGCCCGAGTTTGAAGAAGGCACAGTTCATATTCTGGCAAAGAGAAAGAACCTGAGGATTATAAGAGTAGGCAAAATCCATGAATTGGTAAAATTCAGAACCCTGCGTTTTGTTGACTTTAAATCATTAATTGATGGTGGAATTATTGTGCAGCAATCTCCGTTGAACAAGATTAAAACAAAGGATGATTTCCTGCCTGCTAAGACAACCTATAAGGATCAGGAATATGCAATAGAGAGACAGCCAACCGAGAAGGAATATGCTGACATGCTCTTTGGCTGGAATGTTGAGCAGGGGATTACATCGAATTCTGTTATTTATGTGAAAGACGGTGTTACAGTCGGGATCGGCACAGGCGAGCAGGACAGGGTAGGCGTGGCCGAGATTGCGATTTTTAAGGCATATACGAAGTATGCGGATGCTGTATGTTTTAAAAAATACGGCATCCCTTATAAGACATTTGAACTCGAAGTGAGAGATGGCAAAAGGGATAAGGCTGCGCTAATTGAGATTGATGATGAAACGAAAAAAGATAATGGAGGGCTTATCGGCGCTGCCATGATTTCAGATGCATTTTTCCCGTTCAGGGACGGAGTTGATGTGGGCATTAAAGAAGGCATAACAGCAATCGTGAACCCCGGAGGGTCAGACAGGGATTTCGAGTCCATCATCGCATGCAATGAAGCGAATCCAAAGGTGACGATGGTCTATACAGGACAACGGGCTTTTAAACATTAAGATCTCTAACTTTCTCATATTTTATTTAGAGAATCCGGAAAATTATTTCTATGCATAAACTCCTCTCCTTCCAACGTATGCCCACCTTGAACCTATCACTTGAACCTATCAACTTGACTATGTGTATATAATTTTATAAAATACACATGGAGGTGATTAAATGACTACTGCGTTAAAAGTTAGAAAACAGTTCATACTTGACTTGGAAAAGATAAAATCCGTTAGAGAAATTACAAAGGCGAAAACAGATACTGAGGCTATAAATAAAGCATTAAATATTGTGATAGCCAACAGTAAAATTAAGAGAATGTTTTCGTCAATAAAGGGGAAGGGGAATGTAAAAGACGTTTATGGCAGAATCTCTCGTTAAGATTGTTCTTGATGCCTCAATATATATTCCTTTTATTAATGCAGGTATTACTTATCCTGTCCTTGATCTTGAATATGAATCTCCTTTTATCTATATGAGTGCAGTAGTTATTGAGGAACTCTATGCAGGGGCTTCTGACAGAGATACGATAAAGCTTCTTGATAGATTATATGGGACCTTCGAGGACATCGACCGACTGATAACTCCTGATGCATCGGATTGGCAAAAAACAGGGAAAGTCATTGCAAAGCTTGGCCGGAAATATGGATTTGAAGAAAAGTTTTTAACGAAAATAACAAATGATGTCTTGATTGCTCTTTCAGCAAGAAAGATTGGAGCGGTAGTAGTTACAAATAATATTAAAGATTTCTTAAGGATAAAAGAGTTTGCAGATTTCAAAATGTATGGATAAAGAGCTTTTATAAAAAGAAAATAGGCCGATGGATATCCCTTATCCCAGATGGTATCCAGCAATATCTGCAAGACGTTCGCGTCGTCTGTTTGATTCAAACCCGATTCCTCCGGATATCCTCGAAAAATTCACTGCATTCTGTAGTAAATTCCAGCCCTTCGACGGTGTCAGGACAGCAATTATAACTGATTCCCTTGGCACGGTCTTCAAAGGCTTGATCGGGCATTACGGGAAGATAAAGGGCGCACCTGCTGCAGTTGTTTTTATAGGAGATATGGGTGATGCAAATGTCCTGGAAAAGATTGGTTACATGGGAGAGGGAATCATTCTTGAGGCTACTTACCTTGGTCTTGGAACATGCTGGGTGGGTGGATTTTTTAAGCCTGAAGTAGCTGCATCAATTGCACGTATCAGAAAGCAAGAGAGAGTTTTTGCAGTAACACCTGTTGGTTTTGCACCAGAGAAAGTTTCGTTGGAAGAGAAGATCATGACCAGTTTCGGGAGGACTCATAAGAGAAAACCTCTTCATGAATTAGTAACAGGAATGGATGAAACCAGATGGCCTGAATGGATGAAGACGGCTTTGGAGGCAGCAAGAATTGCTCCCTCGGCAGTGAACCGTCAGCCATGGCGATTTCATATTGAGAATAATAGCATTACCATTTTAGTCGATAACCTCAAAGATACTTACAGTATATCCAAGAGGATAGATTGCGGTATCGCAATGCTTCACATTGAAATAGCTTCTCTTTACAGCGGTATAAAAGGAGAATGGCAGTTCCTAAATGCTCCTGAAGTAGCCAGGTTCAAAGTGATGTAGTTTGGATTTGGATTTTGCTATATGGGATTTATATTCAAGTCCTGACAAAGAAGCTCTTATAACAGCTTCACTTACAACCGGTTTTTTGGCAAGCAGGCTGACTGCTCATTTTCTCCCTAAAAACAGACGCGCTTTGCATTATTCTTGGAGAACAACCTTTCGAATGGAACTTTTTACCGTAAATTTTTCGCTAGCGTGTATTTCCTGTTCAAGCAAACAGGACCGAATTCTTTCTTGTGCGGTCAAGACTATCTTTGAAAACAAACAGGGAAAATAACTTCATCAAGTCAGCACTGTCGGGTTATTGACACAGGTATGAAGTTCAAAAGGAAAGGAATACGCTGCTCGTTCGGTATCATGAAGAGTTTCCATCCAAATTGATGAAGCCAGTAGGGCTCGATTGACTTAAATTCATGGCACCCTTGTAATAAGCAACTAACCCTCTAAGAAAACTTGCATTATATGCCATTTGTCGTTAAAATAGAGTCAAAATACAATGCCATGAATTCATGGCAAGAAGGGAGTAAGAAAATGAGCACTGTTTTGGCTCTTGAAAATGAAGAAATAAAGAAGAAGATTATTGGGACATTGGGATTGAAGGACTCAGATATGAAGCCCCAGGAGAGAGACAAGGGGATGTTGACCTTTGATGCCTTCATTCGGAAAGGAATCCCATCTGCCAAGGTTCGTCTGGTGAAAGCCGCTTTAAATCTGACAGATAACGAACTCGCGGATTACTTGGGCATAAGCCTTAGAACATTGCAGAGGAAATGGGAATCTCACGCGAAGCTCTCAATCACCGAGGGTGATAGACTTTTCCGAATTGCAAGGATATTTGCCCTTGCCGTTTCTGTCCTCGAAAGTGAAGAAGTGGCACGGAAATGGTTACATAGAGCACAGAGAGGGTTAGGAGGAAGGGTCCCTATTCAAGTTATTCAGACAGAGGCAGGCGCACAGGAAGTCGAGGACTTGCTTGAGAAAATAGAATTTGGGGTCCTTGTTTAGTGTATTGCTGGCGCATTGCGAAAAAGAAATATGCATCTTCGGCCTTTGACGGAGAAGGCTCACGAAGAAAAGGGGGACGTTGGACACCAAAGGGCTTCCCTGCTGTTTATACTGCTCAGACCGAATCATTAGCTGCGCTTGAACAGTTTGTTCAACTTGGCGATGAAGGCCAGAATATTAAATTTGTCTGTTTTAAAGTAGAAATCCCGAAAGAGGTAAGAATTGGAGAAATTGACGTTGGCTCGCTGCCGGCGAATTGGAAAGATACCCCTGCGCCGGCTTCACTAAGGGCATACGGAGCCGATTGGTTAATGCGAGGTGAAAGCGCCATCCTCAAAGTCCCTTCCGCCTTAATTTCTTCTGAATGCAATTTTATCCTGAATCCCCTTCATCTTGATTTCCAAAAAATAACAATAGGTTCCCCTGAGGCATTCTGTTACAACCCGCGCATGTGGAAAGAAGAAACATGATGAATAAACGTCCATATCGTGACAACCATTGTCACAGTTTGAGAGTGCATCGAATAATGCAACTTTTCTGGATATAACATCACAGTTGTTGATTCATCTCTGGTGTGCGAAATTCTTTTGAAAAGTGTGAACCGCTCGATTTACTTGTAACACTAACTCCTATGTGAACTTATTGAAAATACAGCATTTATTTCGGGGGGGAAGGTCTCACAGTCTATCAGAGAACCTCAGAGGCAACCCTCCTTCCTGAAGCAAAGATTGTTGTACAATCCGGAAATTACGAGCAATATTTTGGGAAGTAGGGGCGGGGTATCCCCGCCCTTCTGTATCGGCGGGTTTGTTGTTAAACCGGATGAAGATAAGGCGGGCGTGG
>VGWX01000028.1 GCA_016873615.1 Nitrospira sp.
ATTGTTTTCCGGTCAAAGCCCAGAGATCGTTTGATCTGCCTTATATTCCGCCCCTGGTGCCACTGATAAAGTACTTCCACTAATTCCTCCACTGTAATTTCCTTTCTTGCCATAAGACCTCCGATTCATAAACTCAGAAATCTTACAGCATCTTCCGTCAGAAAAGTGGGGAATTATTCTGGACCCAGGTGGGGAATTAATTTGGTCCTAAATGGGGAATTCTTTTGACCCTAAGTGGGGAATTTCGCTGGCCCTCGACAAACGACATAGATGTTCAAGTTTCCACCTGTGATATAATGAGGGGGGAAGCCCATGAAGATATTTAAGGTACTGTTTTGTTTTTTAGTGTTATCTTTGTTTTACTCAGTTGTGAATTCCACTGCTCAAGTAACTTCCAATGTTTACACACGTGTCCTTAAGATTCAAGTTGGAAAAAACACTGGAACTGCCTTCACTCTGGATGTGGACGGACGGCAGTATCTTGTCACGGCAAAGCATGTTATTGCCGATTTAAAGCAAGAGGACTCAATTAATATTTATAGGGATAATCAATGGTCGCTAACACCTGTAAAAGTGCTTAGATGTGAAGAACCTATTGACATTGCAGTTCTAATTCCCCAAAAGCAGCTTACATCAACTTTACCACTTGAAGCAACTTCTGAAAGCCAGCAAATTATTATAGGACAAGAAGTATACTTTGTTGGGTTTCCATTCGGTTTATATATGAGCGGACAGAATCTGAACGCAGACTTTCCACTAGCGTTTGTTAAAAGGGGACTATTGTCAGCCGTGTTAAATGAAGGAGGTGCGACTATATTTGCGTTAGATGGGTTTAATAATCCTGGCTTTTCTGGTGGTCCCATCGTGTTCCGTGATTTACATCAGACAAATAGTCCTCTATATGTGGTAGGAGTCATTTCTGGATTTCGTCCAGAATTATCGCATGTTATGACACCTGAGAAGATAAAGTCAGATGACGATACAAAGGGGTTTGAACAATGGCGAGTAGTTGAACTTAAAGATAGGCAGAAAGCAATCTTGAAAGATACAGAACAAATGGTTGCTTTGAATACTGGAATTGTCATCGGCTACAGTATTAAACATGCTATTGATTTGATTAAAAAGAATCCTTTTGGGGCAAAGATTGCCCAATAGGAGATAGTGTTAGTTTAACTTTGATATGGACAAAGGATTCTGCTTCATCTTTATTCCCACATAACTCTCATGCAACTGCCATGCAACCAAAATTAGGGGGTTTTGGTTGTTGGAATGCTTTAAAATCAATGGGTTGGATGGTCGGGGCGAGAGGATTTGAACCTCCGACCCCCTGCGCCCAAGGCAGGTGCGCTAGCCAGGCTGCGCTACGCCCCGAATTATTGCTTTCAGTACTTCATGATATCAAGGTAATCAGAGATATCTTTCTCTGCACCACCCTGTGCCCTTAATTTCTTTTCTTCAAGGTCTTTTATTGCCTTTTCCTTATCTCCGGCATAAAGAGGGTCGAGTTCTATCGCACGTGCCAATGCACGAGCAGCATCACCATATTGACCCTTGGCGTTATAACAGAGGGCCAGTCCGTAGAAAGGCATATAAAAGTCAGAAAACCGCTTCAGCGCCTCTTTGTAGGCATCCAAGGCATCATCGAATTTGGAAGTTTTGTAGTATACCATGCCGAGATTATTTAATGCCATTGCTGCATTCCTATATTGGGGATTTAATAGAGCCAGTTTATATGCTTCGATAGCCTCGTTGTATTCCCCCATATTTGCATATGCACTGCCGAGGTTATTGGCTGCCTCAGATAGGTTTTTGTCTATCTTTAGAGCTGTCTGAAAATGCTTTATTGCATTCGCATTGTCTTCAAGTTTTTTGAGATATATGACGCCAATCGCATTATGGGCGTCTTTGTCATTTGGATTGAGCTCCAATGCCCTCTGAAACTCTACAAATGCGGGCTGAATATTATTATCATTAACGTAAGACACACCCATTTGAAAATGTGCGTTAGCTTTATGGATTGCATCTTCTGATACAGTGGTCGCACAAGCGCTGAAAAAGACTGCAAGAAGAAAAATAAGAATCAATCCTCTTTTCATTTTTTATACTCCTGTAAGGAAATTTTAAAACTACTTAAAGTTATCAGAAACAGTTAAACAAGTAAAGAGGTAAGAAACCTTTTGATATATCTCCTCCCAGGGAAGTCCCCGAAGGTCAAGCTCGAAACCCTCGGGGAGGAATCTCATCCTGTCTTTTACTTTTTTGCTGAGTTCAAAAATATCCTTTGGTTCTATCTTTGTATCGGCTGAGAAGAGTACTGTTATCTTTCCATGAACATCCCGGACCTTTGTAATGAGCAGTTTCCTTGCCATTATTTTCAGCCTCATAATATCAATAAGATTTTTCACCTCTTCAGGGGCACTGCCGAACCTGTCCACTAATTCTGCATCTATTGTCTTTAAGGCATCTTCTGTCTTTGATGACGCAATCCTTCTATAGAGGCTTAATCTCAGGGTCATGTCATCGATATATTCCTCGGGTATAAACGCATTAACCCTTAGATTGATAGAAGGTTCGAATTCTTCTTCGATCTTCACCCCTCTTAGTTCAGCCACTGCTTTCTCCAGCATCTCCATGTACAGGTCGAAGCCTATGTCATGGATATGGCCTGATTGTTCAGCTCCAAGGAGATTGCCTGCTCCCCTGATCTCAAGGTCTTTCAGCGCGAGCCTGAAACCTGCTCCGAGATAACTCATCTCCTGTATCGCCTGCAGCCTCCTTTTGGCCTCTTCTGTGATAATGTCCTCACCGGGAATGAGAAAATATGCATAAGCTCTCACATTCCCTCTTCCCACTCTGCCCTTCAGTTGATAGAGGTCGGCAAGTCCCATCATGTCTGCCCTGTTGATGAAAATGGTATTCGCTGTCGGTATATCAAGCCCGGAGCCGATAATGGCAGTTGAAACAAGCACATCGGTATTTGATTCATAAAAATTTAACATTACCCGTTCAAGTTCTTTTTCTTCCATCCGGCCGTGTGCGACTGCAATCCTCAGTGAAGGCATAAGCATTGTGAGATAGCCTGCAATCTTGTATATATCTTTTATTCGATTGTGCACAAAAAAGACCTGTCCGTTTCTTTCGATTTCCCCTGTTATAGCCTCTTTTATTAATGATCCATTGAACAGGGATACGATACTCTTTGCAGCAAGCCTCTCCTCAGGAGGCGTTTCAATAATGCTCATATCCCGTATATCCGACAATGCCATGGAGAGTGTCCTTGGTATCGGAGTCGCAGTCAGGGAGATTACATCAACACCCTGTTTCAGTTCCTTTATCTTCTCTTTCTGCCTGACGCCGAACCTGTGTTCCTCATCAATTATAAGCAGGCCGAGCTTATGGAAATGTACATTTTTCCCCAGAAGGCTGTGGGTACCTATCAAGATATCAATATCGCCGTTTGATAAAGCCATTATCGTCTCTTTCCGGTCCTTTGCTGTTTTGAACCTGCTGAGATAATCTATCCTGACCGGGAATGCAGAGAACCTTGTTTTGAAATTTCTGTAATGCTGTTCACAGAGTATCGTAGTCGGCACAAGAAGAGCCACCTGCATGCCGTCATATACAGCCTTGAAAGCAGCCCTCATTGCAACCTCTGTTTTTCCATATCCCACATCACCGCATACAAGCCTGTCCATTGGTTTTTCCGATTCCATATCCCTTTTGATATCTTCAATTGCCTTTATCTGATCAGGCGTTGCTTCATACGGGAAGAAACTGTCAAATTCCCTGTGAAGTTCAGTGTCATAACTGAATGGAAAACCCTTATATACCTTCCTCCCTGCATAGAGCTTAACAAGTTTTTCCGCCATGTCCTGGATCTTCTTTTTAACCCTATCTTTTGTCTTTTGCCAGGTTTTCCCTCCAAGTCTGTCAATCTTTGGAGAGATGCCCTCTTCAGCATGGTATTTGCTGATCTTGCTGATGCCCTGCAATGGCAGATACAGCCTGCCCCCATTGTATTCTATTTGCATGAGGTCTTCTCTGACGCCTTCTATGCTCTGCCTTACAAGACCATGAAATTTTCCGATGCCATGGTCTTTGTGTACAACAAAATCTCCGGGGCTGAGGTCATCAAGAGATGTAAGGAGCCCTGAAACCTTTGATTTTTTGATAGGCCTGTAACCGGGTCTGCCTCCGAAGATCTCTTTTTCAGTCAGGATCAGCAGTCCGGGAAGATGGAGGCCGGATGAAAGGCCGCCGATTGATATCGAGACAGAGCCTTCGTATCCAAAGATATTCTCCTTGTCTATAAGCGGAGCAAGAACACCTCCGTCTCTCAAAATATCTTTCAGCCTCTCAGCCTGACCTTCTGATGAAGCAATGATCGCTATCCTGTTTTGTTCCTGGAGAGCCCTGATATTCCGGGACAGATCATCTATATTTTTTCTCTCTTCCGGCATTATACCGAGGCCCTTTATCGGAAGCGCCCCTGCATCATAACCAGGCCCTTTGATCGAATAATGCGAAAAAAATATGACATCTGAGGGAAGTCCTTCTCTTGCCTGAACAGAATCTGAGACAAAGTACTTTGCTCCTTGCATTAATTCAGGCAGTGTTGTCCCTGTTAAATTGTCTGACGCAGGAAAGATCAGGAAATCAGATGCATCCTCCCGTGATCTCTGAGTATCAATTTCAAAAAATTTCAGAGCCTCTATTTCATCGCCAAAAAATTCAATCCTTAAAGGAAATTCTGATGTTGAGGGAAAAATATCGAGGATCCACCTGTGCCTGCTGAATTCCCCTCTGTCGGAAACAAGCGGAACGTATTTGTACCCGAACTCCTGAAGCTTATTTTCAAACTCTGACCTGTTTATCTCCATGCCTTTTTCTATATGGATAACATTCTTCTCTATTTCTTCCCTGGACCAAACCTGCGAAAGAAGGTTTCTGAAAGAGCTGACAAGGGAATCGTTTTGTTTCAGGGAATAAAGCACCTTTGCCCTTTCGCCGGAAACAGACGGTCCATCAGGCTCCGGAAGGAAACAGACAGTGTCTTTTTTAAAAGTTTCTCTGAAAAAATTAATATCCTTACAGAGTTCTTCAGCGCGTTCCTCGGTTAATTCGATAGTCAGAAATGGTTGGTCGTGCAGTGCAAAAAAGAAACCTGCAGATGAACCGGCAAGATTGTAAATACGGGTGTATTCACCATGGCGGAGACTTGATAAGCTGTCCGTGACGATGTTTTGAAAAGATGTAAAATTCATTGAAATTGTAACAACAGTTATAATATGGTAAATTATATATCTCTGAATTACATAAAGATGAAGCCGGAATCTTCAGATTGTCTGATTAATTCTCTGTTATGAAGCCTGTGACAACAGGAAATCATGTTGAATTATATCATAAGGTTTCAAATCACACATTACTTGAAAGGATAACATTATGAATAAGGTATTAAGACTTGGACTTCCGAAAGGAAGCCTTCAGGAATCGACATTAAAGCTTTTCAGAAAGGCTGGATACCACATTTCGATCTCAAGCCGTTCCTATTATCCGTCCTTTGATGATCCGGAAATAGAGGCCATGCTGATCAGGGCTCAGGAGATGGCAGGCTATGTGCAGAACGGGATCATTGACTGCGGTCTTACAGGCAAGGACTGGATTATGGAACAGAATGTATCTGTGCATGAAGTTGCAGAGCTTATTTACGCCAAAGAGGGTCTCAGGCCTGTTAAATGGGTCATTGCAGTCCCAAATGATTCAAAGATAAAAACGGTAAAAGATCTCAATGGAAAGCGCATCGCAACAGAGCTCGTTGGTTTTACGAAGAGGTTCCTTAAATCAAGAGGCGTAAAAGCTGAGGTTGATTTTTCATGGGGCGCGACTGAGGTAAAACCGCCTCACCTTGCCGACGCTATTGTTGAATTAACTGAAACAGGCGCCTCTCTCAGAGCGAATAATCTAAGGATTGTCGAGACTATTCTCGAGTCAAGCACGCGTTTTATTGCAAATAAAAAGGCATGGAATGACAAGTGGAAAAGACAGAAGATGGAGAACATCGTAATGCTCCTTAAGGGCGCCCTTGCCGCAGAGGAAAAAGTCGGGCTGAAGATGAATGTCTCGGCACGATACCTGAAGCGCGTGATGAGCCTTTTGTCTGCCATGCATTCACCGACGATATCCGCTCTCTCTGATGAAGGCTGGCGTGCCCTTGAGGTCATGATAAATGAGAAGCAGGTGCGTGAGCTTATCCCTAAGCTCAAAAAAGCAGGCGCATCAGGCATTGTCGAATACCCGCTGAATAAGGTTATACCATAGGAAGCCTGAAAGTTTATAACTTGTTATCCGCGTAAAACCTTGATGACTTTATATTATTTGGCGATCCTTTTTAAAAGCTGCTCGAGTTTCCTGATCTCCTCCCCGTAGCCTGCCCAGTTTCCCTGCCTCTGGAGTTCAATCGCCCTTTCAAATACCCTCATAGCCTCTTTTGCAAGGTCTGAAGTTGTTGATTTTATATCTGCAACAGCCCTATCGGCTTTCCCGGCTATTGCTTTTGCGCCGAACAGCCTCTGGAGTGCAAGCTCGAGGTTTTCTTCCATGACCACATCGTTTTCATAGGCAACAATAACTCTCCTTAGTTCAGGAAGTCCCACTTTGTCTGCTGCCGCCAGATAAAGGGGCTGGACGTATAAAAGGGACCGTTCTATGGGAATTACAAGAAGACTCCCCCTTATGACCTCTGATCCCCGTTGACCCCAGAGTGTAAGCTGCTGGGATATATAGGAATCCTGGTTTATTCTTGCATCCACCTGTTTTGGTCCGAAGATGAGCCTGTCCCTTGGAAAGGTATAGATAAGAAGTTCCCCGTAATCCGGCTCGTCGCATCGGGCAGCAAGCCACGCAGCAAGGTTGTCTCTCTTTGCCGGAGTATAGGGCAGAAGCAGGATATATTCTTCCTTCTTTTCGCCGGGAAGCTTCATTATGGTGTAATACGGCTCCATGAGCATATCCCCGAAGGCAGGAACCTCCCAGAGGTTCTCCTTATTATAAAAAACCTTTGCATCTGTCATGTGATATGCAGCGAACATGGATGCCTGTATCTGAAGAAGCCTGTGCGGATACCGTATATGCTGTCTCAATTCTTCAGGCATCTCTTTAAGAGACTTAAATATATCCGGGAATATCTTTGAATAAACCTTTATGAGAATATCAGAGGGGTCGCTCACATAAAAACCCATAGAGCCGTTATAGGCGTCAATAACAACCTTTACAGAGTTCCTTATATAATTTATACGCCTGTCTGTGGGCTTAGAGTAAGGCATTCTGCTTGAGACAGTATAGGCGTCTGCGATCCAGACAAGTCTCCCGTCCTTTGTCACAATCATATAGGGGTCCTGGTCAAAAAGGAGAAAGGGCGCTACTGCTCTGACTCGGTCCATTATATTTCTGTAGTACAGGATTTTGCTCTCTCCGGAGATATCAGAGGAAAGCAGTATCTTTTCTGTCTTAAACTTCACCGAAAATAAAGCCCTTTTAAACAGAGAGTCCAGCCTGACACCACCGCTGCCATCATAAGTTGTATATACATTGCCTTCGGATGTTGGATAGCTGAATTCAGGAACCTTTGTTTTTACTATTACATAGTTGTTGGAAAGCTCGCCATAGTATATCTCCGGCCTTGTAACCCTGAGGTCAACTTGGCTGACAGGCGGGATGTCCTTCATTATGAACTCAGGAAGCCCTTCCCTGGTAATCCTGCTTACAGGCCCCAGTGTTATACCGTTTCCATGGGTGAATATCAGCCTCTCGTTTATCCAGGTCTTGCTCGGAAGGTCATTGTATGAAAGCTCACGAGGAGAGAGCATCACCTGCATATATTCGCCGTTTATGGTATATCTGTCATTATCAACATCCGCAAATTTATAGTATGTCCTTATCTGCTGCAACTGGCTGTATGTCCTGAGAAGCGGGCTATGGTCCCATAATCTGATATTCTTGATAGTGGCGTCATTTTTTTCTATGTCCTTACCGGACAGATTATAGTCCACATCAAACGGCCTTACATCTATCTTGTCAAGGTTATAGCCCAGTCTTGTAAATTTTATGTTTTGTTCTATAAACGGGGTTTCAAGGGCAAGCTCATTCGGCGCTACCTTGAATTTCTGAAGAACATATGGATATGCCACAATCCCGATAATATACACTGCTGAAACCAGGACAGGCGGCAGAAATGTCAGTCTCCGTGAGCCTCTTAATATCCCTGCCATAAAAACAATGCCTGCTAACGGCGTGATGAATATGAGTATCCTGTAAAAAAAGAGTTTTGCATGGACATCCGTATGCCCTGCGCCGAAGATAGCGCCGTGTTCTGAGAACAGAAGCCTGAAGGTGTCGAGGTAAAAGCCGAATCCGATATTAAGGATAACGAGTCCTGCAAGGATGCCGAGATGTTTTTTTACTTTACCGTCAACAGATATTATCCTCTCTGCGATAAATATACCGCCTCTTAAAAAATAGTTTGCAGCCACTGCTATGATTGTTAATAGCAGTGTAAACCCTGCAAAGCCATTAAGAGATTCTATAAAAGGAAGCTTGAAGAGATAAAATCCGATATCCTTGGCCAATAAGGGGTCATTGGTTCCCATGTCCAGGCTGTTTTTAAAGAGCAGGAAGTCTTCCCATCTCAATGCGCCCCACTGCGCTGCAAAGATGGCCATAACAACTCCGGCAATTATAGTGAGGGGCTTGATGACCTTTTCGATGCCGCCCGCTATAAATGGATTGATGACGCCTTCGATCACAGATATCTCTCTTTGAGGGAAATTAGCCCTGTTTGCGATGGTTATATTTGCCAAAACAAAGGCTAAGAAGGCTATGCCGAAAAATATACCTGTGCTGATTTTAGTGGAGAGCGTCTTAATAAAAACAGAAGTGTATCCCGTTTCCGTGAAAAAGAGCCAGTCGGTGTATAAATTCAAAACAGAAAATATAAGCGGCAGTATCAAAAAAATAAACCCGAACAGAATTAAATTCCTTGCTTTGCCTTTAGTCATAGCATCCTCCGTGTCCTTTAATTATCACCTGTTGATTATATGGATTTCTTCTGAAATAGTCCAATGCTATATTCATCCCAAATCCCGATATAGACTTTGCACTGCATTGACCTGTCTGTCATTGCGAGAACCCAAAGGGCTCGTGGCAATCTAAGCTTCGAAGGCGAGATTGCTTCGCTATGACAATTTTCTATAGACGGGAAGGAGAATGCACGGGAAAGCAGACAATAGGTATTTTGTATGGTGTATAAAGATTATGATAAAGATTATAATCATATCAAAAGGACGGAGCTATCCAACGTTCTAACAATTGGGGTCGTTCATATGCTGACAAGGCGAACATTTCTTAAGTATTGTCTATATGCTACAGCTACTCTTTGTCCGGGATGCGAGAACGCCGGTTCCATTGCAAGCATAAGGGCAGACCCTCAAGAAGCACGCTTTTACAAAAAGCTCCCGGACGAAAATATTAACTGCCTTTTATGTTTCAGGCAATGTGTGATACCGCAGGGACAGCGGGGTTTCTGCAGGAACAGGGAAAACAGAAAAGGCAGACTTTATTCAATGGTCTATGGAAGGCCGGCAGCTGTTCAGATCGACCCTATCGAAAAAGAGCCCATGTTCCATAACCTTCCAGGAGCAGATATTTTATGCACAGGCACTGCGGGTTGTAACTTCAGGTGCAGATTCTGCCATAACTGGCACTTATCTCAGAGGTCGCCTGAAGAGCTTGAAGATAGGACGTTTGAGATGAGGCCAGAGGATGTGGTGAGATTAGCCAAGCAAAAGAAGGCAGGTTTATCCTTCACATACAATGAACCGACGGTATTTTATGAATTCATGTATGATATTGCAAAAGAAGGAAAGGAAAAGGGACTTAACACCATATTCCACACTAATGGAGGGATTCAGGCAGAGCCGATGAAGGCGCTACTGAAACATATGCGCGGTGTAACAGTGGATTTAAAAGGATTTACAGCGGATCACTACAGAGATGTAAGCTTTGCAGAGATGACGCCGGTTCTTAATGCCCTGAAGATTATAAAGGAGGAGAGAAAGTGGCTCGAGATAGTCAATCTAATTATCCCCACATTAAATGATGATTTGAAAAAAATAAGAGAGATGTGTATATGGATAAAGAAAAACCTTGGTGCGGATGTGCCTCTTCATTTCATAAGATTCTTTCCTGCCTATAGGATGATCCACCTGCCCCCGACTCCTGTAAAGACGCTGGACCAGGCAAGAGAAATAGCCGTAAAAGAGGGTATAGAATTTGTGTATGTCGGCAATGTCCCCGGACATAAATATAACAGCACCTTCTGCCCGAAATGCAATAAAAAGATTATAAACAGATCCCATTTTTCTGTTATTGATGTAGACATTAAAGGCGGAAAGTGTAAATACTGCGGCTATCCCATCCCGGGCCTGTGGGATTCATAAGCCTTTCCAATATCTCTGCCTTAAGATTTGCCCTTCTTGTGATGGGCTTTACCGCTACCGCCTCACAGATGCTAATCATAAGGGAACTTCTCGTAACATTTCATGGCAATGAACTCTTCATAGGCATTATCTTTGGCAACTGGCTCGTCCTTGAAGCAGCCGGAAGTTACTTTGCACGAAAAAGGTCTGACTATACAAAAAGGCATATAAGCTGGTTCGCAATCCTTCAAATGGCTATAGGGTTCTCTTCCCTCTTAAGTATTCTCTTCATTCGATCATTTAGATATCTCTTTGACATTCCAACAGGCCAGGTTCTTGGTATCCATTATGTAGCAATTGTCTCCCTCATAGCCCTTTCTGCTATTTCCTTGTTAGATGGCGCAATGTTTCCTTTTGGATGTCGAAATCTCGGTATTGTCTCTAAAAAAGAAGAAATATCAGCGAGAGTCTATCTCTATCAATCCGCAGGTTCATTTGCGGCCGGCATAGTCTTTGTCTTTTGCCTGATCTTTTATCTAAGCTCAATAGAGTTAGCTGGTATCATTTTATCCCTGAATCTCTTTTCCGTCACTCTTTTTTTAACATCCGCCGGGAAATTAAAAACCATAAGAATTGCTGCTGCCGGGCTTTTGCTTTTGATTATTATATCTTATCTATTATCAGTGCCGGAACGGCTTCATGAATCAAGTTCAAGGATACTCTGGTATGGGCACTCCCTCGTTGAGACAAGAAACTCTGTATACTCCAATATTGCAATAATAAAAGGAGCAGACCAGTATACATTTTTTACAAACGGTGCGCCCTATGCCACTACTCCTGTACCAGAGGCGCAGGTTGAGGAGTCAGCCCATTTCCCCATGCTTTTCCATGGACAACCAGAGCATATCCTTGTAATAGGTGGCGGGGCGGGAGGACTTTTGAGGGAACTATTGAAGCATCCTGTTAAAAAGATTGACTATACAGAACAGGACCCGCTTGTCATAGAAGAATTCAGGCGTTTTCCCACTCAACTTACAGAATATGAGCTTAACCATGAAAAGGTAAATATACATTTATCAGAAGGAAGGCTTTTTCTAAGAAAAACATTCAGCATATATGATCTGGTTATCATAAATCTTCCTATGCCCTCAACCCTGCAGCTCAATCGGTATTATACAGTGGAATTTTTTGAACTTGTAAAGAGACATCTTAATGACAGAGGAATACTTTCCTTAAGAGCTCCTGGTTCAGAGGCATTTCTATCAAAAGAACTGAAAGAATTAAACAGGACGATTCATGCCTCTCTAAAGGCTGTCTTTCCCTATGTAAGGATTATCGTTGGAGAACAGAATATCTTTATTGCTTCTTCAGATGAAGCTGTTAATAGCTTTACGGAGGAGATGCTTATAAAAAGACTTCAGTCAAGAGATATCTCAGCATGGCTCGTAAATGAGTGGTATTTACGGTACAAAATGGATAGCGCAAGATTCGGTGAGCTTGAAAAGGATATTGCCTCTTCTGACCGGAAGATATTAAATCAGGACAGTTATCCAAGGTGTGTATTTGAGGGTATGGTATTTTTAAATCTTGTGGTTTCACCTTTCATGGTAAAGATATTGTATGGAATTGATAATATTCCTTACACCCACTACATTATATCGATCATCTTCCTGACCATTATTTCTATATTCATACAACATAAAAAAAGAGGGCAATTATTCCTCAGTTGTGCTATAGCCTCAACAGGATTTGCGAGCATGCTGATAAGTGTATTGTTGATTCTTTCTTTTCAGATTTACTACGGACATGTCTATCATTACATAGGAATGCTTACGTCCCTTTTCATGCTCGGTTCAGCTCTGGGGGCCTTTTTTGCTATGAAAAGGATAAAAACAGAGCTGATATCTATTGAGTTCGGGATATTACTTCTTACAGGTCTTGTATATCTATTTATACTGTCAGAGCCAGGAACAAAACTATCACAATTACTAATCTCTTGCTTAATGATTATAACAGGGTTTCTGACAGGTATGGAGTATCCTGTAGCAGTAAATCTGGCAGACAGTTCATATAGCGCTATAAGCAGAACCGCCGGCAGACTTTATGCTGTGGACCTATTCGGGGCATTCATCGGAGCATTGCTTTCAGCGGTATTCATTCCAACTCTAGGTATAAAAAATACACTACTTATAACAATGGCACTCAAATCAGGGAGCCTGCTTCTGGTGTATATGGGTAAAAGGCATTATAATCTGGATTCAAAGCAAAGACGATAAAAAAGTTGTCTATATTAAGGATAGCCTATTAATGATGTTAATCTTGTAAAATAAACAAATGGATTCTCTATCAAGGAGACAGTTTATTAAAGCGTGTTTTTATTCAACAATATCAGCACTGGGTCCTGCCTTTTTCTTAAACACTGGATGTGAAAAGAGAGCAACAACTAAGGTTAAAGAGACTGAAGCGAATATTGACCCTGATTTTGAACCTGCCTATTTAAGACTCCATAAAAGCGGTGAGTTAAGAAAAAGAGGGAAAGAGCTATGGAACATAATGAGTAGCTGCAGACTCTGTCCAAGACAATGTGGAGTTAACCGTCTTTCGGGAGATAGGGGATTCTGCCGGGCCTCTTCCCAGCTTGAGGTTTCATCCTATCAGCCTCATTACGGAGAGGAAAGCCCTCTTGTTGGAAGCAAAGGTTCAGGAGCTGTATTCTTCACCAATTGTGGGCTTAGATGTGTTTTCTGCATAAACTGGGAAATAAACCAGGGAGGTGCAGGGGAGCAAAGAGGAATTGAAGATCTGGCAGAGATGATGCTCAAGCTTCAAAAAAAGGGATGCCATAATATCAATCTTGTTACGCCAACTCACTATTCTCCCCATATTGTTCTTGCTGTTGATAGCGCAGCAGGCAGGGGACTCAGGCTTCCTCTTGTATACAATACCTGCGGATGGGAAAGACTGGAGATACTAAAAAAGCTTGATGGCATAATTGATATTTACCTGCCTGATTTCAAATATTCAGATGGCAAGATGGCAGCAAAATACTCATCAGATTCAGACACATATCCTGAGATTACAAAGGAAGCATTGCTTGAAATGAACCGCCAGGTAGGGGTGGCCAGACCTGCCGGAGATGGCCTCATGTACAGAGGGCTTATGATCCGCCATCTCGTTATGCCAAACAGGATAAGCGGAACAAGGGAGATAATTGGATGGATAGCTGAGAACCTTCCTAAAGGTACCTATCTCAATATCATGTCCCAGTACAGGCCGATGTACAGGGCATTCGAGTATCCTGAGATAAACAGGAGAATAACCCGTGAAGAATGCAATGAAGCAGTAAGATGGGCAAAAGAGGCAGGTCTTACAAACCTTGATATTCAGGGGCACTTTCCCTTCTGACTTGAAATCGGCATTTGATAAGGCTTTCGTTATCTTAGGCTGTAATATTTATCAAGAGGTTTAATTCGATGGGACTTCAGATCAAGATGTGGAGCATTCCTTTAACCAAGTGCTTATCCGTTAAATTGTGCTTGTTAGAGAATTTTGCCACATGCTTTAGTCCGCGACATAAAAATCTCCTTTATTTATAATCAGGATAATCCGATGCCTCAAGCGCCTTAATCCTATCATCCAGATCCGGATGCGTTGCAAAAAGAGCTGCCAAGCCGCGCCTTCTCGCTCCAGAGATGCCGAATGCTGCCATCTTATCCGGCAGATGGGGCTGGCGCAATGACGCATTTAATGCCCCTAAGGCTTCAATCATGGGCTTTTTCCCCACAAGTCCTGCTGCTCCCCTGTCGGCCCTGTATTCCCTTTTTCTTGAGAAATAAAAAACGACTATCGATGCGAGTATGGCAAGCACGACTTCTGCGATAATTGTCGTTATCCAGAAGGCAGGGCCATGGCCTTCCCTTGTCCTGAATACGGCCTTATCAACGATCTGTCCGATGACACGGGAGAAGAAAAGCACAAAGGTATTCACAACTCCCTGAATCAGCGCAAGGGTCACCATGTCTCCATTTGCCACATGAGAGACCTCATGGGCAAGGACAGCCTTTATCTCCTGTCTGTCCATGCGGCGTAAAAGACCGTGTGATACAGCCACAAGGGCCCTGTCCCTTCTCATGCCTGTTGCAAAGGCATTCATATCCTCTGCCGGATATATAGCAACCTCGGGCATACCAATCCCTGATTCCTTTGCAAGATCCGAGACCGTTCTTGTAAGCCATGCCTCTGTCTCATTAGAAGGCGATTCAATTACTCTCGCGCCTGCAAGCCTCTTTGCAGTCCATTTGGAAAGGGCAAGGCTTATAAATGCCCCTCCCATGCCGAATATTACGGCAAAGGCCAGAAGGGACTGGTAATTGAGGCCGTAAGGGGTAAGATACGGCTCTATGCCGAGCAACCTCATGGTTATGCTCAGCACAAGCAGGATGGCGATGTTTGTTAGAAGGAAATAGAATACCCTCTGCATTTTGTCCTCCTTACTGCCATCATAGCCTGGCAGTATCCTTTTTTAATTTAGATTTTACCTTTTTAAGCAATTTCCTTGCCCATATAAACTCAGTTGCAAGGATTGCCAGACCAATAGGGATAATCATAAAGGCAGGCCCGGGCAGTATAATCATTGCGATACCAATCAATAGCACAGTAAAACCAACTGCCGCCACTATAAGTCTCTTAACTTGTTTGATGTTTTTAAGAAGGACCTCCGTCATATGTTTTAACTTTCTCGTGGCAAAATCTTTACATCTCTTTAACAGTCAACTCTGTAATTTCAGAACGGATGGTTGATATTTTCTTAAATCGAAACTCCAGCCTTTGCCTTCTTTTTCTGTATTCATAGATCTCTTTTTCAGGTGATGCACTGATGACCTTTTTATTAAATCCCAATCTCACCATCTCCTTTTGATAGAAGTTACTTGTTTCCTTGAACTCCATCCTTCCTCTATAGACAATTGTCCTTTTTTGGTCAGTCATTGCATAAGATACCCGTATCAAGCCAGGATAACGGGGAACCTGCTTTAAGTCTTCCCCGGGGACATCTTCTGCAGGTATCTCACCCGGAATTATCTCTTTAACCTTTTCTGCTACTCTTGGCGCTACTTCTTTAGCCCTCTCTTTTAATCCGGGTAAAAGTTCTTCCACTTTCCTTATTGCCTCGCTTACCATCTTTTCCCCTTCCGCTATCCAAGAAGGGAACTGTTTCCACAAAAAACCTGCGCCTGCAGTTAATGTCCATATTATAATAATTGTTACTATAACAACACTCACTATGCTTCCAATTAAAACTAGCTTCTTCATAGATGTTCCCTAAGTTACCTTCCATTTCTTCCTTTTCCAGACCTTTTCTACCTCTACTGCAAAAAATACCACAGTTGAGAGGGCGAGTGTTATGGCCAATTCACTCAGAGTTAAGGGCTCTGTCTTAAAAATCGGATTCAGGAAAGGCACATATATTGTTGCCATCTGAAGGAGAAAAGTCAGAATAAATGCCCCAACCAAAGGCTTATTAGAGAACAGCCCCTGTGAAAAGAGAGATTCCTTTTCAGAACGTATTGCGAGCACATGTCCCATCTGGCTCAAACATAAGACAGTAAATACCATTGTCTGCCAGTGAGCATGACCTGTTTTTATAGACCATGCCTGTGTGAAAATGGATACAAAACCCATAAGGAGTCCTACCCAGATTATATGGGTGCTGAGACCATATGCAAATATGCTCTCTTGCGGATGCCGTGGCGGTCTTTTCATTATCTCCTTCTCCGATGGTTCTGCTGCGAGGGCGAGTCCGGGAAGCCCATCGGTGACAAGATTGATCCACAAAATATGAATCGGCAACAAAGGGATCGGGAGACCCAGGAAAGGCGCAAGGAATATCGTCCATATCTCTCCCGAATTGCTCGTCATCGTATATTTGATAAACTTGCGTATATTGTCAAATATCCGTCTGCCTTCCTTCACAGCCTTCACGATCGTGGCAAAGTTGTCGTCGAGGAGAATCATATGCGCTGCTTCTTTTGAAACATCTGTCCCTGTAATCCCCATAGCAACGCCAATATCAGCTCTCTTCAATGCAGGCGCATCATTAACTCCATCTCCTGTCATGGCCACGAATTGACCCTTATCCTGAAGCGCTTTGATTATCTTCAGTTTCTGTTCAGGCGCTACTCGTGCATAGACCCTAATATGTTCAACTTTTTCTTCAAACTCTTCTAATGTTAATTTCTCAAGCTCTTTTCCCGTGATGATGGACATTGATCCATCGTCAATTATGTTGAGCCTTCTGGCTATTGTATTAGCTGTAATAGGGTGGTCGCCCGTTATCATTACAGGATTTATTCCTGCTGTTTTGCATATTGATACCGCCTCTTTTGCCTCTTCTCTCGGCGGGTCCATCATTCCGACAAGACCTAAGATAGTGAGTCCTGTTTCAACATTTTCCGGTAAAATACTGTCAGGCAATGCATCCCATTTCCTTGTGGCAAGACAAAGAACCCTTAATCCATCGGCAGCCATCCTTTCGTTTATTCTGATAATCTCATGTGTATCTATCGGCTTCAGTCCTTCTGATGTCAGAATGTTGTCGGATTTCTCAATAAGGACATCCACCGCTCCTTTTGTGAAGGATATAAATTCAAAAGTTAAGAGTTGAGAGTTAAGAGTTAAGAGTTTTTCTGTTTCTTCACTTTTAACTATTTTGTGGATCGTAGTCATACACTTTCTTTCAGAATCAAAAGGTATTTCAGCAGTTCTCGGTAAATTCTCTTCAAGCTTCTTCTTGTCAAAACCATTATTTTTTGCAATGTTATACAAAGCAATTTCTGTAGGATCACCGATAACATCGCCTTTTGCATCCATCTGAGCGTCATTGCTTAATGCAAGAGCCATCATCATGGGATGCGGTGCAAGAATTAAGGATTCCGTTTCTTCACTTTTAACTTTTAACTTTTCACTTTTAACTATTTCCCCATCTGCCCATATCTCCTCAACATTCATCTTGTTCAAGGTGAGAGTTCCTGTTTTATCAGAACAGATATAGGTTACTGACCCGAGTGTTTCCACGGCAGGGAGCTTTCTTATGAGAGCGTTCTGCTTTACCAGCTTTTTGGCCCCGAGAGCAAGGGAGATGGTTATCACAGCCGGAAGGGCTTCAGGTATCGCCGCAACAGCAAGGGAAATGGCGGTAAGAAGCATTAAAAAAGGCGATTCGCCTCTCATTATGCCAATACCAAAGACAAGAGCGCATATTACCAGAATAGCAATTGCAAGTTTCCGGCCAAATGCTGCGAGCCTTTTTTGAAGCGGCGTCTTTACCTCTTCTTCTTCCTGAAGCATGGTTGCGATCTTTCCGAGTTCAGTTTTCATTCCTGTTGCCACAACAATACCAATACCACGGCCATAGGTGACGAATGTTCCTTTGTACGCCATGTTTTTCCTGTCGCCGATCGGCAAATGATCATCATGTAATGCCTCTATATGCTTTTCAACAGGTACGGATTCGCCGGTAAGCGCGGCTTCTTCCGCCTTTAACCGGACAGACTCCGCTAATCTCATATCTGCAGGAATAATCTTGCCGGCTTCAAGAGATACAATATCGCCGGGAACCAATTCAGCCGCCGGAATGTTTGCAGCCACCCCGCTCCTTATGACGGTTGCAAAAGACGCTGCCATTTTTTTCAGGGCAGCCATTGCCTTTTCTGCCCGATATTCCTGGACAAATCCTATAACGGCATTAAGCATAACAATTACAATTATTGCTATGGTGTCGGTGATATCACCTATGAACCCTGAAATAATCGCAGCGGCAATAAGAACTATTATCATGAAGTCCTTGAACTGGTCGAGGAACATCATGAATGAGGTCTTCTTTTTCTTCTCCTTTAATTCATTGGGGCCGTATTCTTTGAGCCGTCCCAAGGCTTCTTCAGAAGAAATGCCCTGTGAGGATGACTTTAATTCATCAATGACCTCATTTATATTTTTTTGATGCCAATGCAAATTGCTCCTCCTTTTACCAGCTATACCATAAGATTAGGCCGATGGATTAAAAAACAACATTTTTGTGAAAAGACAGGAGATTGCTTCGCTCCTCACAATGACAAAATATTTTTGCAAATTGTCATTTGAACCCTTTGCCCTTGTCATTGCAAGCGAGCGAAGCAATCTATCCTTTCTGCTAAAGGGAAAACTCTTTACCACAATCTCAAGGCGTCACGTGTTCATCAAGAATTGCTTATATAATTGCAAATTATCAAGCGATTACTTCTTAAACACACTGAACAACTTATCGAGCCCTGATTTCTCAAGCTTTGACACTGTTTCGAGTTCTCCGGCATCAAGCCATATGCCTTCACACTCGGAACATCTATCAACCTTTATCCCCTTGTAGCCGATCTCGATAAGTTCCATGCCACACTTAGGGCATCTCATGTAATGGAGTTCCTTAATTCTCTCCTTTTCTCCCTCAGCAATTTTCTTGTGCTTTTCTTCCTCAATCTTCTTTTTTCTTTCATACTCCATTTTTGCAAAATGTTCTTCTTCCTGTTCACTGGGCTTTAGCGGCATGATATCCTCCTCTTAAAATTAGGTTATTACATTATCGAGCCATTAAGTTAACGGCTCAGCCTTATCCTAAAACACCATAACATGTATTATATCTGCATCTTCACTTTTTTCTTATCCATTCTTTCATATTAGAGGCATTGCTTTTTACTCTTTTGAGAATCTTTTTTGCCCAGATAAATTCACTTGCAAGAATTCCCAGCCCAATCGGTATGACAACAACCGCAGGTCCGGGCAATACAATCATTGCCAGTCCGGTCAGCAGCACTATAAAGCCGATTACTGATATAATCAGTTTCTTTGCCTGCTTTATAGTCTTAAGTACAAAAGTGGTCATATATTAAACAGTTTATATTCAATTGAAAATATCAAGGATATCCCAGTGTAAATTTTTACTGCTCTGTAATTTTTTTAAACACATTTTCATCCGGATTATAGGCATGCACACTGCCTGTTCCGATGTCATAATGCCAGCCATGCAAATGAAGAGTTCCTCTTTTTAATAGATGTTCTACAAAGGGATAGGTCTGGATATGTTTTAGCTGGAGAAGAATATTTTCCTCCTCTGCAATCCTTTGTAGTGATTCTATGCATAAGCTATGACAAAAAGCAGCGAGTATATTTTTCACCGGTAAAGCAATTCCCAGCCATTCCTTCAAGTGAGGCATGTTGTCCAAATCCCCGGAATCTTTAATAAGAACCTGCATTGCACCGCAGTTGGAGTGTCCACATACGATAATATCCGTCACTTTTAAACCTATCACTGCAAACTCTATGGCAGCTGCAACGCTGTTTTTATCCTTAATTGAATTGAATGGCGGAATAATGTTCCCTATATTTCTGATAATAAAAAGCTCTCCCGGCTTGCTTTGCGTAATAAGATTGGGATCTATCCTTGAATCAGCGCAGGTTATAAAAAGGACATCCGGCGACTGTTTTTTAGAAAGACGTTTAAAGAAATCTTTTTCTTTTTTAAAAAATGAACCCTGAAATTTATAAATGCCTCTAAGCAGTCTCTCCATTATATATATCTTCTTTTATTTTTATGCATTCAGCTTTATTGCCTTGAGCCTTTCGATTCTCTGCTCAATCGGCGGATGGGTACTAAAGAGTTTCAAAATACCGCCACCCGAAAGCGGACTGACTATGAACATATGAGACGTAGCCGGATTGGCGTCCATAGGTATTTTTTGAGAGGCAATATGGAGCTTTTTCAGTGCATTTGCAAGATATAAGGGATTGCCTGCAATCCTCGCTCCACCTGCATCTGCCCCGTACTCCCTTGAACGTGATATCGCCATCTGTACCATTATGGCTGCTATAGGTCCGACCATCATCATCACCAGCGCTGCTATGGGATTGCTCCCTTTACCCTCATTGTCGCTTCTCCCGCCGAATATCATAGCCCACTGTGCCATCTGCGCAAGGTAACTTATTGCGCCTGCAATGGTGGCTGCAATTGTCCCCACAAGGATGTCCCTGTTTTTAATATGTGAAAGTTCATGTGCAATAACGCCTTCAAGTTCTTCACTTGAAAGAATCCGCATAATGCCGGTTGTAACTGCAACAGCTCCGTGTTTCGGGTTTCTTCCTGTCGCAAAAGCGTTTGGCTGCTCCTGTTCCATTATATAGACTTTTGGCATGGGAAGCTCTGCCTTTTGTGCAAGCCTTCTGACAATGCCAAATAATTCAGGAGCTTCAGATTCGCTTACTTGTTTTGCACGGTACATTTTTAGAACGATTTTGTCGCTAAACCAATAGCTGATGAAGTTCATGCCGAAAGCAAAGATGAGGGCAATGGTCATGCCATTTTTCCCACCCAATGCGGCTCCGACAAAAACCAACAACAGGGTTAATGCGACCATTAAAGTCATTGTTTTCAGTCCGTTCATTCTTTTTCTCCTTTTTCGATAAAAAAAGACCTTCACCACGAAATACTGCTTTCATCGTGGTAAAGGTCTTGCTTGTTAGTTTTATCTAACCAATGGTACCGGCCTGCCTGTGGCAGACGTCCTGACGATATCCACTGATTCAGCTACTCCCCTTTACTGTTTAATATTATTTAATCGCAAAACATTAAGTCAAGATAAATCGCGAACTTAATGTTCGGCCTTAGAAATGACAGTGGGGATAGTTATCTCATTATATATTATGTATTCCTGTCTGAAATCCTGCCTCTTCGATGAACAGGTAAAACCTATCCGCCTATACGTTTTTCTACTTTCTTCTCTTAAAGATTAAGGCTGCAAAGAATATCGCCGTAGCGGTAAGGACAATGCTGCCGCCGGGGGCGATATCGAATTCATAGGAGAAAATCAGCCCCAGTACTGTAGAAATAACAGCCACTCCACATGAAACAGCAATCATAGAATATAAATTTCTCGCAAATAGTTGTGCGGTTGCCCCTGGAATTACAAGGAGGGCAGAGACGAGAATGATGCCCACAATTTTCATGGAGATAACGATGGATACGGCAAGGAGAATCAGAAAGAGAGTGTTGATTGACCTTACAGATATGCCGCTTACGCGTGCTATCTCTTCATTGTACGTTGTAATGAATATCTCTTTAAGAAACAGTATGATAATCCCGATTACTGTTATTGCTATAATCATTGATAGGATGACTTCTCCACGTGAAATGGCTAATATATTGCCGAAAAGGTAACCGAAGAGATCAACAGTATATTCTTTTGAGAGGCTTATCAGCACAATACCAAGGGCCATTGAACTCGCAAAAAATATGCCTATAGAGGCATCCTCCGACACTTTACCCTTTCTGCTGATAAATTCAATGCCGAGCGCAACTGCAATGGAGTAAAGTATGGCCGTGAAGATAGGATTTATGCCTGCAAGGAAGCCTATCGCTATTCCGCCGAAGGCAGCATGTGAAATGCCGGCGCCTATGAAAGACATCTTGCGTAGCACTATAAAAACAGAGATGAGGCCTGAGAGCAGGCTGACTATTACGCCAACAAGCAGAGCCTTCTGCATAAATGAAGAACTGAAGACTTCGAGCATAAGCTTTTATAACCTTCTCAGGCGTTCACATTTCTCGCAGATATCAGTATGCATGAGCAGGTCTACGTTCTTCCCGTACAGGTCGGTCAATACAGATTCATTCAACGCCCCGACAGGGGTACCCTGATAATGGAAGGTATTATTGAGGCAGGCTATTTCATCAACATAGGAAGTTATTGCCCCGATATCATGTGAAGCCATAAGAATGGTAATATTAAAACGCTTTTGAAGTCCCTTCAGGAGGTGATAGAAATCTTCCTGGCCTATAACATCTATGCCTGTGTTCGGTTCGTCAAGTATGAGAATCTTTGGTTCACCGGCAAGCGCCCTTGCAATCGACGCCCTCTGCTGCTGGCCGCCTGAGAGTTCACCAAAAGGCATATTTTTGAGTTCCTCCATCCCCATTACAGAGAGGTATTCAAGGGACTTTTGCCTGTCCTGTTCTCCCGGCCATCTCAGCATTCCTACTCTTCCGTATCTTCCCATCATGACAACATCTATTACCCTGACAGGAAAATCAGGAGATACTTTCGAGAGCTGGGGAAGATAACCGAATATGCTCCCGGATCTCAAAACTTCCTGCGGCTGCCTGCCAAAGACAAGGATATTGCCGGACGCTGGTTTTATAAGTCCGGTGACTGCCCTGAGAAGAGTTGTTTTCCCTCCGCCATTCGGGCCGACGATACCAAGGAATCTCCCTTCATCCAGAGACAGGGTTATATTATGAAGGATTCCCTTTCCGTTTATTTTCACATTTAGATTGTGTATCTCTATTGCCTTCATTTCATCACGCTTTCCATCACGGAAATATTATATCTCATCATATCCATATACGTCTCTCTGCCTTTCTGTCCTCCGATAGGGTCAAGAAACACGACTTTCGCACCGCATTCCTTTGCAATAACCTCTGCAATCTTTGGATTGAACTGGGGCTCTACAAAAACAACTTTACTGCCAATGCGTTTGATCTCTCTTATAATCTTTTCAATATGTCTGGGGCCGGGCTCTTTACCCGGAGACTCTTCTATAACGCCTGCTACTGTCAGTCCATATCTTTTTGAGAAGTAATTCCACGCCGGATGGAATGTAACATATTCTTTGACCCTTAAAGTTTTTACTTTATCTGTTATCTCTTTATCGAGCCGGGAAAGTTTTTCAATGTATATTGAGGCATTCTGCCTGTAATATCCGGCATTTTGAGGGTCAGCTTCAACAAAAGCCTTTTCTATCTTAGTGACAATGCCCTTTGCAATTACAGGGTCGAGCCATATATGAGGATCAGCCCCTGATGAACCGTGTGAATGGCCTTTCTCGTGATGTGTAATTAACGGCATGTCAGAAGATGAAACAACAGTGATAAGATTTTTATGTCCTGACGACCTTATGATTTTTTCAGCCCAGAACTCTAAACCCAGACCAATCTTGATGAAGACCCTGGCATTGGATACATCTTTCAGAGCTTTTGGAGTTGGTTCATAGGTATGGGGGCTTGCTCCGGGAGGAAGAAGCAATTTTACCTCAACCTTATCTCCACCAACCTGCCTTGAAAAATCAGCAAGCGGTATAATACTTGCGATTACCTTTATTTTTTCAGCATAAGCTGGAACAGCTATTAATGGAAATAAAAGAAACAAAGCTATTATTGCAATCTTTTTCATCTATCGCCTATAACAAAAGAAAGGGTAATTTGTAAGGAAATAGCTTACCACATGACCCAATTATTATTCTAATAGGATGTTTTCTTTATACAAAGCTTATTAGAATCTGACGGTGAGTGGTATCCATTCAGTTATGGATTAAGATTGTCATACTCCGGCTTGACCGGAGTATCCAGAAAACCTGGATTCCCCGGTCAAGCCAGGGAATGACATGCAACGGTAGTCAATTCTTCCGCCCTGTTTATACCCATAACTGAATGGATATGGTGAGTGAAAAATCACACTTGTATTGTAAAAGGGAAAAGAGATAAAATTACAATATGAGAATTATAAGATTATATCCCACCCTTGTAGCGGTAGTTATATCGCTGCTGCTCACATCGTGCGCAACAGGAAAATTTTCTGATAAGAACATCCCGGAGGATATGGTTTTAATACATAAAGGATGGTTCATGATGGGTTTTAATGAGGGGGAGATTAATGAAAAGCCGGAACATGAGGTATTTCTTGACACCTTTCTGATGGATAAGTATGAAGTTTCAGCAAGGGATTTTGCCATTTTTTTGAATGAAAAAGGCAATCCTGAAGAGAGATATTTTTCGCACGATCAGTATTCAACTGTTATCGGCATATCATATGTGAACGGCAACGCTGTTGAGACAAAGAAAAACCCTGAAAAATACATGCCGAGAAAAGGATTTGAAAGTTATCCTGCAAACAATGTCTCATGGTTTGGCGCAGATGCGTATTGTATCTGGAAAGGGAGACGTCTTCCAACAGAAGCTGAATGGGAAAAGGCTGCAAGGAGTGACGACGGGAGGATATATCCATGGGGCAACAGTAAACCCGAACCCTCAAAAGCCAGATATGATCAAAAATGGGAAGAAAAAAGCCTGAATGTCATGGTGCCTGTGGACGATTTAACCGGTGGAAAATCCTATTATGGCGCCTTCAATATGGCCGGGAATGTCTGGGAGTGGACAAATGACTGGTACAGGCAGAACTATTGCGACTTCTGTAATCCGGGAAACGAGTTTGCTAACATGGATGTGGCAATGAGGCTTGCAGGCATAGAAGCAAATACCTCTCATGTAAAGAAGAAAGATCTGAACGTGCCGCCAATGGATAATCCGGAAGGGCCTTCATTCGGAATTTTCAAGACATTACGTGGCGGTTCATGGTTTGATAGTTATGCAGACTTCACTATGCGAACCTCATACCGGTACTGGTTTTATCCTGAACAGAGATATTTAAATACAGGTTTCCGCTGCGCCAAGTAACATACTGGCCCACTTCTATATCCAGTTTTGACACAATATCCAGTTTTGTCTTGACAGAATCTTTTTTTTTTGAAATAATTTATTTATAAGGTTAAAAAATATAAAAATATTATTTATGTGTAAATGCGTTATGAAATCTGTTTATTTATCTGTATTTATTTTGCTCTTTGCCAGTATGGTTTTTGCACAAGAGCCTGTGAGGGAAAAGTTAACCCTGAATAATCCTAAAGAAAAGGATATTTGTACTGCTGTGAAAAAGACTATAAAAGAAGGATTGAATACCAAGGATATTGTCAAAACAGGGATACAGCTTGGCTATAGCGCGTGTCTTGTTATCAAATGCGCTATAATGGCTGAAGGGAATTTAAAGGATATAGTTTACGGCGCCATTGAAGGGGGTGCCCCGCCCGAAGTTGTTGCAAGGTGTGCTACTGATGCAGGGGCAGAGGCAAAAGAAGTTGCGCAACATATTTCTTCAGCAGGCTTGCCGGGTTTGTGTTATGTCCAACCCGAGAAGTTAGAGACAATGGAAATTCGGGTGCCTGGTGGAAATCCAGGTGGCGGATATCTTAGCCCATCCAGTCCGTAAGTTTTTTCAGGAAAATTCGCCTGCCATTATTTAGTAAATAAATCATCAAAATATCAACGAGTTGCAATCTTAAAATTAATGTTTTACTTGACTTTAATAAAAAGTTTTATTATTCTTTTGTTGTATATATTGGGATATATTGATTATGATAAATATATATTTTATTATAAAAAGATTATAATTTAATGAAACGAATATTTTTATTGTGCCTCATTAGTTTATTGTTCCTGAGTCCTGGAATATTATTTTCTAAAGAGATAACTTCTTCCAAAAATCTTCATAAAAAAGTCTCTAAAAGTAAGTCTCATGAGTTACAGCAGGTGGCCAGCTTCAAGAACAAAAAGAATGCAGAAAGGTTTGTTAAGATATTAAGTAAAAAGGGTCAGGAAGCTGTAATAAAAAAGAGTCTTACCAGAGATAAAAAGGTGGTCTATAGGGTTTATGCAAAAGAGGTTAATGATCTGCCCGAAACCGCCTCGTCTCAAAACAGAGCAAAACAAGAGCTTGCTTTAGAGAAAAAAGCTATCGAAGAGAAATATACTGACGCCCGGGCTTCTTTAAGTAAACGTGCAGAATCTTCAAAAGATGTTTCAGTTGCAGTGGGAACGGATCAGATCGCTATTTTTAAGGTTTTTGATAAGATTGAAGACGCTGAGAAACTTACCAGGCAACTCAGAGAAAATGGCTATAAAGTTACAATACGCAGTGTTGCTGAGAAAGATGATAAAATAGTTTATACAGTTTTTGCAGAAAACCTTTCTAAAAAACCGAATATTACCGTGCCTCCTTCTGAGATTAGACAAGAGGCCATATCTGAAAAAACATCTTTAGAGGAAAAAGCTACAGTAAAAGAAAGAATTTATACAGCGCGAAAAGATCCGTCATCAGATACAGTATTGCCGGCGCGTATGGTAAAACCAGCGACTTCAGGAGCGACTGAACCTCTTGAAAGTAAACCTTTTGCAGATAAACAACTGACTGCTCAAATGAGCGGAGCATCAACCCCATCTGCTTCAACCGGGGTGAGCCGGCAGGAGCCGGTAAGCCCTCAGCCTTCGGCAAATGATAAACCTATTGTTGCTGACCAGGACAGACCATCTGAAGCAGTGTTTGGGAGGCAGAACAGGTCTGTTCATCCGTTTCTGACGATAACTGAATACTATACAGATAATGCGTTCAGCAGCAATAAAGACAAAAAAAGTGATTTTATTACTGTTCTATCCCCTGGAATATGGCTGACAGTTCCTGTTGAACTCGAAAAAATATCTACAGTTGATACTTCCACTCTTTCCCCCGGCGGTATGAACCTCAGCAGATATCCTCCGGATGCTTTTAAAAGATATCAGGCATATTTATCATATGTTGCGAATATTGAGCTGCACTCGAGAGATTCATCTGGATTGAATTTCGTTGGGCATAAAGCTGAGGGTCTTTTGCAGTATAATTTCAGAGGCGGGCTTTCTCTGGAACTGCTTGATCAGTTTGTATTTTCACATGAAGACTTTGGAACCGGCATATCATCGCGTGAACTGGACAAATACAAGACAAACCTGCTCAGTTTTATCGCGACCTATCGCCTCAGTGAGAGGTTCAAACTCAGAGCCGGATATGCAAATTTTATCGTTCGCTATGATGATGCAAGCCTTGATTTCAGGGACAGAAATGACAATGCATTTTCAGGGTATATATTTTATAAATTCAAGCCGAAGACATCTCTCTTCGTGCAATACGAGTTTATTGATGTCCAGTACAAAAAAGACACTGCATTGAACAGCAAGGAATACCATTACCTCAGCGGCATACAGTGGGATATGACCGCAAAATCATCAGGAACCATAAAAGCAGGATATGGCTTTAAGGACTTTGCAGGATTGGGTTCTAACGATAGCAAGGATTTTATTATGGAGTTGCAGCTCAGCCACAGGTTTACCCCAAAAACGTCAATGACACTTACCGCATCAAGGACAACAAATGAAACGAATATATCAACAACAAATTATATTCTTTCTACAGCAATAGGAGTTGGATATGTCCAGATGCTTACCTCAAAGCTTACTGCCGACATACAAGTTGCCTATACAAATGATATTTACAGGCAGGATCTGACCTATGATGACAGGACAGATCAATTAAATGATAAGTACTATACAGCATCATTTTCACTCCGGCATAAAGTCAAGAGGTGGCTCGAAACCTCTGTAGGATATTTATTTTCAAAGAGAAACTCAAATTTTTCTGAATTTGATTATACAACGAATTCAATATTTCTCAGGGCAACAGCCTCCTGGTAGGCAATGTGGCTTACAAAAGATTCCCGACCATCTTTTAGTTCAATTTCTCAATTGCTTTATATATAATAAAAATATGAAGTATTCAATATTAGCGGTTGTATTGATAATTATTTGCAGCTTTGTTGAGGTTTCTTTCTCTCAAGACTATATCATAGGCGAAGGGGATGTTTTAAATATCTTTGTTTATGATAATGAGGATTTGAAAACAACTGCAAGAGTAAGTGGTGAAGGGGTTATTGTTTTGCCGTTAATAGGGCAGGTTATGGTAAAAGGTCTTGCACTCCCTGAAATTGCCCGGAAGATAGAGACTCTCCTGTCAGACGGGTATATTGTTGATCCTCAAGTGAGTATATTCATCCAGGAATTCAGAAGCAAAAAAGCATTTATCATGGGTGAAATAACAAAACCCGGCCTTGTTGTCCTTCCAGGTCAGACCACATTTCTATCTTTGCTTTCGCAGGCAGGGGGCCTAACAAAGGATGCCGGCGACAAGGCGATAATAAAAAGAAAAGCTAATCCTTCAGACAAGAATGAGAGTACAATAACGGTTAATTTGAAAGCCCTTATTGAAAGAGGCGATCAAACTCAGGATATTCCTATAATGGACGGTGACAGCATCTATATAACAAAGGCAGGGGTTTTTTATGTAACCGGTGAGGTTAAGAACCCTGCTGCCTATAAACACGAAGAGGGATTAACAGTCATTAAAGCTATTACCATGGGGGGGGGATTTTCCGACAAGGCATCAAAAGGCAGGGTCAGGATCATCAGAAAAACCAATGGAAAAGAGGAGATTCTCGAAAAGGTAAAAATGGATGAGCCTGTTCTCAACAATGATGTGATTGTAGTGCCGGAGAGTTTTTTTTAGTCTATGGAAGAAAAAGAGATACATTTACGGGATTACTTGAGAGTTGTCTATAAAAGAAGATATACTGTTTATACCTTCTTTGCCATTGTCTTCATTATTGTCATAATCGGAACCCTCTCATCCACACCGATTTATCAGGCATCTACAAAGGTGCTTATTGAGAAGGTTGAACCTATTAACCTTTCCATGATGTACCCTTATTTCAATATGTATGAGCCTGAATTTTATGAAACACAATATCAGCTTATAAAAAGCACACCTGTAGCTCAGAAGGTGGTGAAAATGCTTTCACTTGAAAATACCTATGAATCATTTTTTAAGGACCAGAAGATTGTGCCTGGCGGCCAGAAATCCAAAGCTGATATCCTTGCGGACATCGTAAGGGGAGGGATTATTGTAAGCCCTGTTAAAGATACGAGGATTGTAAATATCAGCTATGTCTCGACAAAACCTGAATTTGCTGCTCTGATTGCGAATTCCGTTGCAAAGGCTTATATAGAACAAAACCTGGAGATGAGAATGACATCTTCACGATACTCCATAGAATGGATGACCAAAAAGGCTGAAGAGGAAAAGGACAAAGTCCAGAGATCAGAAAGGGCCCTGCAAGACTATATAAGGGCAAACAATATCGTCACAATTCAGGATAAGGTTGCTTTAACGCCCGACAAGCTCAATGAGATTAACAGCCAGTTAATAAGGTCAGAGACAAAGAGGAAGGAGATGGAATCTCTATACAATCAGGTCAAAAACATATCTGTAAACAACCTGAGAAATGCGGAAACGATACCTGCTATTGCATCAGAACAGACTATCCAGTCTTTAAGAAGCCAGATACTAAAAGCTGAACAGAATACAGAAGAGCTTTCAAAAAAATACGGCAGAAAGCATCCTGCGTTGCTAAAGGCGGAAGACGAATTGAAGGGTTTGCAGCAAAAGAGAGATCAGGAAATAAAAAGGGTTATCACTTCCATCAAGAATGAATACGAACTTGCGAAGTCCAATGAGACTAATCTCTCGAGAATGCTCTCAAGTACCAAGTCAGAGGCCCTCAGTCTCAATGAAAAATTTATTGAGTATGGTGTTTTATCGAGGGATGTTGAAACAAACCGTCAGCTTTATGATGCGCTTATAAAGAGAATTAAAGAGCAGAGTGTTACAGAAGAAATTAAGACGGTTAATGTATGGGTAGTTGAAAAAGCCGAGAAACCGGGTTCCCCTGTAAAGCCCAGAAAAGCTCTGAATATCCTGCTCGGCCTATTAATCGGTCTCGGTGGCGGAATTGGTCTGGCATTTTTCATTGAATACCTTGATAATACGATCAAATCCCCTGAAGAAGTTGAAGCAAAATTAGGCGTGCCTGTCCTTGGTGTAGTGCCTCTTATGGAATCCGGGGAAGAGAATATTGAAGAAATAATCCAGAGGGAGCCACAGTCTGTTTTTGCTGAAAGTTACAAAACAATAAGGACAGCTGTTTTGCTTTCTTCAGCGGATAAACCTCCAAAGAATATCCTTATAACAAGCATGGGACCTGAAGAGGGCAAGACAGTTACTTCTGTTAACCTTGCCATGACAATCGCCCGCTCCGGATATTCGGTTTTGCTGGTTGACGGAGACTTGAGGAAGCCCCGCATCCATACAGTATTCGGGCTGAACAATTTAAGCGGGCTCAGCACCTATCTCGTGGGCACTTCAACTGATATCGAAACTATTTTTAAAAAGCCGGTCATGAACCTCAGCATACTGCCTTCAGGCCCTATTCCCCCAAACCCGTCTGAACTCCTTGGGTCCAAGAGAATGCTACAACTGCTCAGAATCCTGGATGAGAAATTTGACATTATCATATGGGACTCTCCGCCTTTAATGTCTGTTACAGACAGCGTTATCTTAAGTAAAATCCTCGACGGGACAATTATAGTGACAAAGGCAGGGAAAACAACATATGAGATCGCAAGCAGAGGTTTAAAATATCTGAGCGGCAGACGCGAAAGCGATGTCGAATTCCGTATCCTCGGCATAGTGATTAATTTTTTCAATTTAAAGAAGAGCGACCATTATTACTATCAATATTATCAATACTCCCCTTATGCCGAGAAAGATTCAAAAAAGTCCGTCTGATTTATTTTCTAAGTGGGTCATAAGTAAAAACACATTGCCTGTCATTCCCGCTTGTCGGGAATCTTTTTTCAAAAAGGATGCCGGACAAGCCGGCATGACAAACATAAAATCCCAGTATATCCTTATTCGCCAGCCGTATTAGTAACAGACCACTGACAATCCCCTCATGTAATTGATATAATTCAGTTATATAAAATGTCCAGAAGTATTTTTATTATATTTATCTTCATTCTGATTTTTTCACCTCTTGCCTTTGGAACCGTTGAGCCCTGGTCATTGACCATAATGGAGACTGCTGCCTTATCTGCCGCT
>VGWX01000029.1 GCA_016873615.1 Nitrospira sp.
TCATTTTTCGTACCTGAAAATACGACTTCTCCTCCCTGGTGACCGCCTCCGGGGCCTAATTCAATTACCCAATCAGCAGATTCTATAATTTTCCTGTCATGCTCAACAACAAGTATGGTATTCCCGAGCCCTGAAAGCTCTGACATGATGTTTGCAACTATCTCCGTATCCCTTGCATGCAGTCCGACGGTCGGTTCATCAAGCACATAAAGGGTGCCTGTGAGAAATGAGGCGATCTGATTTGACAGATTCACTCTCTGATACTCACCCCCTGAAAGGGTTCTGCCGTCGCGGCTCAGGCTGAGATATTCGAGTCCTACTTTCTTCATAAAGCCCAGTTTAATGTTTATCTGCCTCAGGATCTCTTTTGCCATATCCCTTTGAAACGGGGAGATATCCATATCTGCAAAAAATTTAATGACTTCTGAAACCGGCATTAAACAGAGTTCTGCTATATCAAGACCTGAAAACTTATAGGCCAGAGACTCTCTCCTCAATCTCTTTCCTTTGCATTGAGGACAGATTACAGGCCTTCTGTATCCGCTCAGGAAGACCCTAACGTGAAGTTTATACCTTCTGCTCTCCATATCCTCAAAGAAATCATCAATTCCATAGAAACCCTGCACTCCTTTGAACAGCAATGCCTTTTCTTTTTCAGTGAACCCGGAGTATGGCTTGTTAATATCGATTTCCTGTTTATCAGCTTTTTTTAGAAGTTGTTGTTTCCACCATCTGTATGCCGGTTTATTCCAGGGGTCTACAGCGCCTTTTGATAAGGAAAGACTTGTATCAGGGATGATCAGATCCTCGTCATACCTGAGAATGTTGCCGAACCCTTTACAATCAGGACATGCGCCAACAGGATGGTTGAAGGAAAAAAGCAGGGGATATGCTTTCGGCAATTCGATCTGACATTCTTCACAGGCATTTTCTGATGAGAAAGCAAGGTTAATGAACTCTCTGTCACCAAAAATAATGACCTTAACCCTTCCGTTTCCTTCTTTCCATGCTATTTCGATTGAATCAGCCAATCTCGGCTCATTCTTAATAATAAGTCTGTCGAGAACGATGGTAAGCGGAGAGCCATGAGCGATGAGCAAAGAGCTTTCAGTCAACGAATTCAAATCAACAACTTCGTTGTTCATCCAAACCCTGTGAAACCCGCGCTTTTTTAAGTCATCAATTGAATCAATACTCTCGAAAACTATAATCGCTTTTTGATCAAGGTGTTTTTCTATAAGTTCTGCAGCTACCTGTGAAGCGTCCCATGTCCTGATCTCCTTACCGCAGTTCGGGCAATAGGGGGTAGAGATCTTTGCATAAAGAAGCCTGAATAGATCATACATCTCTGTTAATGTTCCAACGGTTGAACGTGATCCTCGCACAGGGTTTTTTTGTTCAAGCGCTATGGCAGGACGAATATTATGAATTGCATCAACATCCGGCCTGTCGAGTTTTTCGAGGAATAATCTTGCATATGTAGAAAGAGACTCTATGAATCTCCATTGTCCCTCGGCAAAGACCGTATCAAAGGCCAGAGAGGATTTTCCTGAACCCGAAACACCTGTTATAGCGATAACTTTGTTATGGGGCAGACTGAGATGAATGTTCTTCAGGTTATTCTGCCTGGCGCCCTCAATGATAAGTTTCCTTTCAGACATCCGAGTATTTTAACAAAAACCTTCAGAGTTAGATGAAAGGTGGACAACAGGGTGGAAGAAAGAACCAGAAAATATTGCCCGGCGGGTACAATTTTATAAATTGTACCTTGAGTTTCGTTGATAATTTGTCGTAATAAAAATGTCGGGCAAAAGATAAGACTTGACGCTGCATTCATGCCAGATCTTGCCTGAACTGTTTCTAACACATAGAAGGCGCCGCACGCTTTTCAGCCGGTCGGTGCGATGTTCTCACAGAAGCAAATACTATTACGTAAACTGATTGTTATGTAGATTTCGGTTAAGCTTCACGTTTAAGGCGTTTCCTGATGAAGAAACATATCGATTTTCGTAAAACCTAAAAACGTTTCTTAAAGCGCTCTGGGGATATCCGCAAATTGGGAAAGAAGGGTGTTCTCCAAGAAAACGCAATATGGGTCGGAAACTACAACTCAGTGATTTTTCCCCTTTAATTCAAAAATCCTTACCTCTTTCTCTTTTCCCTTCACCCTGACACAATCCAGTTCTCTGAATGAACAGTGTCCGATCGCACCTTTACCTAATAAATCATCAAGATGATTCTTGGTATATTCCGTCAAAACAATCTTAGCATTATAATTTCTTGTAAGTTTCTCGACTCTTGCTGCAAGATTCACATGATCACCGATGATCGTATAATCCATCTTCTTGCTGACAGCTCCTATATTCCCGATAATAACCTCTCCTGTATTTATCCCTATCCCGCAGTCAAGTATTTCCTTCCCTTCTTTTATCCATTTTTTCTGCATCCTTTCGAGACTGTCAGCCATATTTAATGCACACCTGAAAGCAAGTTCGGCATGATCCGGCTGGTCAGTTGGCGCGCCCCAGAATGCCATGATCTCATCTCCGACAAATTTATCCAAAGTGCCGTCCCACCTGAAAATTATATCTGTCATCTCTTTGAAATACTCATTCAGCATCTCCACAACTTCCTCCGGAGGTTTTTTTTCAGAGAGTGATGTAAAGCCAATTATGTCAGCGAAAAGAATTGTTACAACCTTTCTCTCTCCGCCAAGTTTTGCCTTCTCAGGATTACTCATCAGTTCCTCAACAATCTTTGGGGAGACATAACTTGAGAACATTGTCCTTATCTGCCTTGATTTTTTCTCTTCAAAGAAATATTTTGCAACAGTAACAACTACAGCTATCACCATCATATTGGCTGCAGGGTAGATAAGATTGATCCAGAGATTCGCATAGATGAATAAAAGCTGTGCCGATACAATATACCCTGAAAAAAATACAAAGGATAGCAGGGCGCCTTTCAGGGCGCTGAATCTCGGGAGGAATATGCCGGTAATAATCCCTGTGATGATAATCACGATCATCTCAATATATCCGTTGCTCTTTCTCAAAAAATTCCTGCTCAGGATGTTCTCGACAACCGTTGCATTCTTCTCAACCCCCGGCATATTTGCCGAGAAAGGTGTATTCTTCAGATCATATGTCGCAATGGCTGTAGTTCCAAGAAAAACTGTTTTATTCAAAAGTTCTTCTTTGCGCACTTTTTTAGTCAGTATATCCGCTGCTGAAATATATTGGAATGTACCTTCTTTTCCAAGATAGTTTACGAGCATTCTGCCGCTGCGATCAGATGGGATATAAATATCAGTGCCGAGACTGACCCCCCTGTTTCCCAGGATTGCCATCTCCTCCTCTTTCAGCCTGAGTGACAGACGTGTTGCCTGCAAAGCAAGAGAGGGGAAAATTTCATCGCCATATTTCAGATACAGAAATTCCCACCGCAATTTCCCATCAAGGTCCGGATGACTCCAAACATGGCCGTTGGAATTAGTACGCATAATGTCGGGTATCGTAGGAAGTATCTTATCGGCTTCAATCGGATGCAAGCTCAGCAGTTCCTCAACTTTAAGAAATGCGGAATCAATAATCTCATCAGGGATGTTCTTGGTATCCTTATTTTCATCTGAAATATTTTTCATATCCCTGCTTTTCTTCCCAACCGGGATATCAAAGGGCAATGCAAGGACGACCTTTCCTTTGGCCTTTTGAAATGAATTGCCAAGGGTTTTATCTGCTTCGCGGGTTTCCGGTTCCGAAAAAAATATATCCACTGCAAGGGCTTTTGGGTCTAAAGCTGCAATTTCATCAATAAGCCTTGCCATGAGCATCCTGCTCCATGGCCAGCGTCCGAATTCCTTCAGGCTCTTCTCATCAATTGCGACAATAACAACCTTTCCGGATTTAACCGGCTGCGAGAATATATTCCTTATGTGGAATCTGTAATCAAATGTTAAAGTCTCTACACGCTCTTCGAAAGTATCCGGACGCTCGATCAGCAGAAAAAGGAATATCGCTGAAGAGAGGATGCAGAAGGCAAAGAACCATCTTCGTTTTTTGAAATGGAAATCCATATATGAAATTAATTACTCTTGTGACATATTAACTGATTGCTATGACTAATATTTCAGTTCTGCCTTCTTCTGGTTTGCAACAACGACAAGCACAGAGTTTTCAGCGGCAATATGCTTCTTTGCAACCCTCAGCACATCGTCTTTCGTAACAGCATTAATAAAATCAGGATATTTTTTATCGTAATCAAGGCCAAGGTTAAAGAATTCTATCGACGCAATAAAATCAGCGATCTTTCTGGTCGTATCAAGCCTTCTTTTGAAACTGCCCGTCAGATAGGATTTTGCATCAGACAGTTCTTCATCCGAAACATATTCCTCCATAATGCCTTCTGCCTGTTTGAGTATCTCCCCTATCGCAGTATTTGCAGATTCATTCTTGGTCTGCAGCCCTATCTGAAAACTCCCGCCTTCTTTATAAGCAGCAAAAAAACTATGCACATCATACGCCAGCCCCATTTTTTCGCGTATGGAATGCATAAGTCTTGATGAAAACCCGCCGCCGCCGAAAATATAGTTCATTACAGCTAACGCATAATAATCCGGATTATCCCTGCTGACGCCGGGATTTCCAAGTATGATATTTGCCTGCGTTAAGTCCTTGTCTATCTTTATGACTTTCTTTATCTTTTTTTCATCAGGTCTTCCTCTGTCTTTTTTCACCAATCCATGGGGTTTCCATTCGGCGAGATACGCGTTCATCAATGCGTCCAGCTCATGAGATGTCAGATCTCCTGCAACAGATAATATCGAGTTGTTTGGCAGAAAATAGGTTGAATGGAATTCTACGAGGTCATCTCTTTTGATAACATCAATCGTTTCAGGAGAACCCTCTATAAGCCTCCCATATGGGTGTTCACCGAACACTCCCTTTTTGAATGCACGCCCAGCCAGAAAAGAAGGTTCTTCCTCGCGCTGCTTCAGAAAACCCTTTATCTGTTCTCTTTTTCTTTCAAGCTCCGCCTGCGGAAACACTGGGTGGAGCAGGATATCAGAAAAAAGATCAAATCCCTTATGGATATCCTTTTTCAAAACAGACAGGGTAACAGTAGTATAATCACCTCCTGCAGAAGCATCAAGAGATGCGCCGATAAAGTCAATCTCCTCACTTATATCTTTTGATTTTCGTTTCTCTGTGCCCTCTGTAAGCAGTTCTGATAAAAGATTTGCAAGTCCTGCTTTCTCCTTCCGCTCATCACTCTGACCGGCCTTCACAATAAGCGTAACCATTACTATGGGCAGACTGTGATTTTCTGAATGTAATACAACAAGACCATTCGACAGGACATTCCTCTTAGCATCAAGGGCCTCTGCTCTCGCAGGAGTTAAGAAGCAACAAGCAAGAAGCAAGCAGACTGCTAATAATTTTTTTAACTTTTCACTTTTCACTTTTCACTCTTCACTTTCTTTGTCGGTATTAAGATCCCTACGGTCCTGTTTTCTTCTTTTAAATATTTCCTTGCAACATTCATAACATCTTCGGCTGTCACCTTTCTGATTCCTTCAAGATATTTGTCAATCAGTCTCCAGTCTCCGAGCATCTCGAACATCCCATATTTCATGGCCTGCATATAAATTGAGTCCTGTTCCATAATAAAAGAAGCCTCAATCTGGTTCTTTGCCTTCTGAACCTCACTTTCAGAAGGCTGCTCTTTTTTTATCTTTTCCACTTCAGCAAAAAGGGCCTCTTCTAAATCTTTTATATCTTTCCCCGGCGCTGCAGATGCAAAGAAATAAAAAAGATATGGGTCTATATTAAAACTGCTGTAATCGGCAGAAGCGCTGAGGGCAATCTTTTTTTCATAAACAAGTGATTGATAAAGCCTTGTGCTTTTGCCTCCCGACAGGATCAGGTTTAAGACATCAAGTGCATAATTGTCTTCATGGGGGAAATTAGGAGCATGATAAGCCAGTATAATAAACGGCAATTCTGCTTCCCTTTTAAGGGTAACTCTTCTCTCCCCCTGTTGTTCGGGTTCGACAGAAGGCATCTGTTTCTCAACCGGTTCAGAAGGTAGAGCTTCAAAATGCTCCCTGATTTTTTTCATCATTTCATCTGCATTGACATCCCCGACAATAATGATTACAGCATTCCCGGGAGAATAGTAAGTTTTATAATAAGAGTATAAATCTTCTCTCTCTATGGATTTGATTTCAGACATCCACCCGATTATAGGCCTCTGGTAAGGATGAACCTTAAAGGCTGCTGCAACAACTTCTTCGAACAAGGAATTCTGCGGATCATCCTCATATCTCAGTCTGCGCTCTTCCATGACAACACTTCTTTCAGACAGCACTTCTTTTGGGTCAAGTATCAGATTTTTCATCCTGTCTGCCTCAAGCTCAACCGGAAGCATTATGCGGTCTGAAGGAACGATCTCAAAATACGCTGTATGGTCTTTTGTTGTATGTGCATTACCTGTTCCGCCGTTTTTTTGTATAATCCTTGCGAGCACTGATGGCCCGTATTTCGGTGTCCCCTTGAACATCATATGCTCGAGCAGATGACTCATCCCTGATTTCCCCGCTGGTTCGTCTCTTAAACCAACCCGATACCATATCTGGAAGGTCGCCACAGGGGCCTTGTGTTCTTCGACAATGATCACCTTCAAACCATTTTTCAGTTTATATTCTTTTATATCCGAGCCGCAAACAATAACCGGTATCAAAAGAAAAAGAAAGACAATAATAATTCTCACACATTTCATAATTAAATATACCATAATATGCCGGTCGTCCGGTGAATCCGGACAGTTATTCTGCATACTTTTTTAACAGTCCGGAATATACAATACTGCACACATATATATAAAATACTTGACAGTTTTAAATATCTTCGTTATTTTGTAAATAGAATAAATTTTCCGTAAAGGAACAATGAAATGGCAAGAAATCTATCGATAGCGCAAAGGATTTTGTTTCTGTTATTTTTTGTCTTACTGCCTTCGTTAACAGGAGCGCAACAACAGGAATACAGGGATTATATGATCGAAAAAGGAGACACCCTCTGGAATATTTCGAATAAAGAATTGAAGGACCCTTTCCTATGGCCAAAGGTCTGGAAGGAAAATCCCGGCATAAAAAATCCGGATTTGATTTATCCAAAGCAGAAGATCAAGATTCCATTATACCTCTTGCAGAAAGAGATTATTCCTGAAACAAAGGTTGAACCCAGGGCTGAAATAAAGCCTGTAATAAGACCCAGAATAAAACCGGAAATAATAATACAAAAGCCTGCAGTACGAAGAACTGAACCTGTAAAACAAGAATGTCTTGTCAACAAGGATATCCTGATCGCAAGCGGTTATATTGCTCAGTCAGTGCACAGTGTCGGCAAAATGACTGATTTTGAGCCGGGTAAAACTATACTTTCAAAGGGAGACTACGCTTTTATCAAGACAGCCAAACCTGTTAAAAAAGGGGATAAGTTTTATATAATACGTTCAGCAGAAACAATAAAACATCCTAAAACTAATAAGGAAATCGGTTATCTTGTTGAGATACTTGGCATTGCAGAAGTTGCAGCAACAGATGATCCCAAGGTAGTTATTATAGATTCATATGTTGAGATCCCTCTGGGAAGCCTCCTTGACAATTTTTATGAAATAGAACCCCCTCTTGCCATAGAAAATCCGAGAAAACCCGCAGTGAATGGTTACATAATTACTACTCGACAACTGCGCATGCTTAACGGAAACTGGGATATCGTTTATATTGACAAAGGGAAGAATAATGGTTTAAAAGTTGGGGACATGCTTGCAACAACACTGCAGAATCAGCACAAAATATACAATGGCTTAATACAGATAATAAAGATCGGGGAAACAACATCAACAGCAATAGTAAGAAAAGGCAATGTTGAAACCACAATTGGAGACGGTGTAACAGGCGCTATGTAGGGATAGCAGTCAACCTTCTAAGTGCTTTAAGCCTGCTGGGATGTTTAAGCTTTCTTAATGCCTTTGCTTCTATCTGTCTCACCCTTTCTCTCGTGATAGAAAGGTGTCTGCCAACTTCTTCAAGTGTATGATCCCTGTCAGCGCCAATCCCGAACCTCATTCTGATAACCATCTCTTCCTTCGGCGTTAAGGTCTTGAGAACTTTCTGTATCTGTTCCGAGGTCTCGATCTTTTCTGCATCAGAATAAGGAGATGGGCTGTTTTTATCGCCGATAAAATCTTCAAGCTCTGTATCCTCATCACCTACAGGAGTCTGGAGCGCTATAGGATCCTGAATTGCCCTGAAAACCTCTTCGACCTTTCTTGTAGGGACGATGAGCTTTTGGGCTATTTCTTCATTAGTCGGCTCTCGGCCGAGCTGCTGTGTAAGTTCCCTTGAGGCCTTTGTAACCCTGTTGTAGAATTCCATCATATGGACAGGGACCCTGATGGTCTTTGTCTGGTCAATCAGTGCCCGTGTTATCGCCTGCCTGATCCACCAGGTCGCATAGGTGCTGAACTTGAACCCTTTTTCATACTTGAACTTGTCTACCGCCTTCATAAGTCCGATATTGCCTTCTTGAATCAAATCAAGAAGGGGAAGCCCTCTGCCTACATAATTCTTTGCTATATTAACAACAAGTCTTAAATTACGGGTTATCAATTCGTTTTTAGCGGAAGAGATAAGGGTCTTTGCTTTTACAATACGAATCCACATCGCTTTAAGGTCATCTACCTTAGCGCCAATTTCAGATTCAACCTTCTTATATAGTTTCTCTATTTCTCTCACTAATATTTCGAGCTTTTTGGTATCACTGTTTTTTTTCTTTTTTTCACGTATTGCATGCCTGAGACCTTTTAATGAACCGTATTTCGTAATTCTTCTTTCTGAAAACTCAACTTCTTTCATGAGGTCATCAATAATTTCAACACTTTGTATAAGAGCTTCGTCAGTTCTATCTTCCTCCGGATTTATCTCCTCTTCATCTCCATTAAGACTTGCTTCGAGTTTTTTATAAATAGGCAATGCACATATTAGGTCTCTTATTATTGCTTTTCCTTCTTCGAGTCTTTTTGCAAGCTCTGTTTCCTCATCCTTTGTCAGGATAGAAATATCCCCCATTGAGTAGAAATATGCCTGAACCAAATCTTCAGTCTTTTCATACTCCTCTATCTCCTCCTCGAGTTCTTCCTCCGGAGGAAGCGCTTCTTCATGATCTACAACCTTAACGCCCATATCCTGAAGGATATCCATAAGGTCTTCAATCTCATCAGGCGAGAAAAATTCAGACGGAAGCGCATCATTTATTTCATCATAGGTAAGAATCCCCCGTCTCTTACCTATATCGATTATCTCTTCAAATATATCTCTTTCTCTCATCTCTACTCTTTATTTCTCAAGCACGTAAAAGGGCCTTTTTCAAAGGCCCTGAAATTCCTTTGACAACAGGAGGGAAGAAAAGGGTCAAGTCGCACGGTCTATTAGTACTGGTCAGCTCAATACATTACTGCACTTACACCTCCAGCCTATCAACGTGGTGGTCTACCACAGACCTTTAGAGGGATTGCTCCCTGGGAGACCTAATCTTGGGGTGGGTTTCACGCTTAGATGCCTTCAGCGTTTATCCCTTCCAGACATAGCTACCCGGCATTGCCACTGGCATGACAACCGGAACACCAGAGGTCTGTCCATCCCGGTCCTCTCGTACTAAGGACAGATCCCCTCAAGTCTCCTCCGCCTGCAACAGATAGGGACCGAACTGTCTCACGACGTTCTGAACCCAACTCTCGTACCGCTTTAATGGGCGAACAGCCCAACCCTTGGAACCTGCTTCAGCTCCAGGATGCGATGAGTCGACATCGAGGTGCCAAACCGCGTCGTCGATGTGAACTCTTGGACGCGATAAGCCTGTTATCCCCGGCGTACCTTTTATCCGTTGAGCGATGGCCCTTCCACTCAGCGCCACCGGATCACTAAGCCCTACTTTCGTATCTGCTCGAGATGTCTCTCTCACAGTTAAGCCTCCTTATGCCTTTGCACTCAACAGCTGGTTTCCGTCCAGCCTGAGGAGACCTTTGGACGCCTCCGTTACTCTTTGGGAGGCGACCGCCCCAGTCAAACTACCCACCAGACAGTGTCCCTTCCCCGGTTAACGGGGACAGGTTAGAGCCCCAGTAAGGTAAGGGTGGTATTTCAAGGTCGGCTCCACGGTTACTAGCGTCTCCGCTTCATAGCCTCCCACCTATCCTACACATACATCACCAAAGCTCACTGCCAAGCTATAGTAAAGGTGCACGGGGTCTTTCCGTCTAGTTGCAGGTAACCGGCGTCTTCACCGGTATCTCAAGTTCGCCGAGCCCCTCGCCGAGACAGCGCTCAGATCGTTACGCCATTCATGCGGGTCGGAACTTACCCGACAAGGAATTTCGCTACCTTAGGACCGTTATAGTTACGGCCGCCGTTTACCAGGGCTTCGATTCAGAGCTTCGCCCTTGCGAGCTAACTCCTCCTGTTAACCTTCCGGCACCGGGCAGGCGTCAGTGCCTATACTTCCTCTTACGAGTTCGCAGACACCTGTGTTTTTGCTAAACAGTCGCCTGAGCCAATTTATTGCACCCCCCTTGCGGAGGGACCCCTTCTCCCGAAGTTACGGGGCTATTTTGCCTAGTTCCTTAGCGAGGGTTCTCTCGAACGCCTTGGTATCTTCTACCTACCTACCTGTGTCGGTTTGCGGTACGGTCATCCCATGTGCTCCCTGCGAGGTTTTTCTCGTCAGCGTGGAATCACCCAAGTTCACCCTTACGGGCTTCCCCATCACGCCTCAGCCTTAACGGTCCGCGGATTTCCCTGCAGACCAGCCTAAACGCTTGGACCTGAACCATCACCAGGCCCGGACTATCCTCCTGCGTCCCCCCTTCGGTCAAACGCACACAAGACGGTACTGGACTATTAACCAGTTGTCCATCAGCTACGCCTCACGGCCTCGCCTTAGGTCCGACTAACCCTGGGCGGATGTCCCTTCCCCAGGAAACCTTAGGTTTACGGCGTCCTGACTTTTCATCAGAATTTGCGCTACTTATGCCGGCATAATCTCTTCTGCCCCCTCCAGCAAGCCTCACGGCTCGCCTTCTCCGGTCCGCAGAATGCTCCCCTACCACCGTCAGTCTGTGAGCTCCGCACACAGCCTGACAAGTTGAAAGTTGAAAGTGTAAAGTTAAAAGTTTTTCTAACTCTTAACTCTTAACTCTTAACTCTTAACTCGTCGGGATTGTGAACGTAGTTCACAGACCGACAGTCCGTAGCTTCGGTAGTATGCTTAGCCCCGTTACATTTTCGGCGCAGTGTCGCTTGACCAGTGAGCTGTTACGCTTTCTTTTAATGATGGCTGCTTCTAAGCCAACATCCTGGCTGTCTCCGCAACACCACATCCTTTACCACTGAGCATACCCTTAGGGACCTTAGCTGACGGTCTGGGCTGTTTCCCTCTCGACTACGAATCTTAGCACCCGCAGTCTTACTCCCAGCGACCATCTACATGGTATTCGTGGTTTGGTTGGGTTTGGTACCTCATAAGAAGCCCTAGCCCATCCAGTGCCCTACCCCCATAAGACTGCACTGAGGCTGCACCTAAATACATTTCGGGGAGAACCAGCTATCACCAGGTTTGATTAGCCTTTCACCCCTACCCACAGTTCATCCGAGCTTTTTGCAACAAACATCAGTTCGGGCCTCCACGAAGTCTTACCTCCGCTTCACCCTGACCATGGGTAGATCACCTGGCTTCGGGTCTACTGACTGCAACTATACGCCCTGTTAAGACTCGGTTTCCCTACGGCTCCGTCCCTTAAGGACTTAACCTCGCTGCAGCCAGCAACTCGCCGGCTCATTAATCAAAAGGCACGCCATCACCCCAAATTGCTTCGAGGCTCTGACTGCTTGTAGGCATACGGTTTCAGGTTCTATTTCACTCCCTTCACCAGGGTTCTTTTCACCTTTCCCTCACGGTACTCGTTCACTATCGGTCATCAGGTAGTATTTAGCCTTGGAGGGTGGTCCCCCCAGCTTCCCACTGGATTCCACGTGTCCCGTGGTACTCAGGATCCCGCTTCGCCTACCGGTACATTCCGCCTACGGGCCTGTCACCCCCTACGGTTGTCCTTTCCAGAACATTCAGCTATATCCCGGTAATACTACTTATGCGGTCCTACAACCCCAACCCTAGAACAAAAAAGACAGAAAGCAGGTAAAGGTAAAGATAAAGAAAAAATAATAACAACTTCTTACTGCTTTTATTCTGTACCTATACCTGTACCTGTCTTTTTCGTTCTAGGGTTGGTTTGGGCTCTTCCCCCTTCGCTCGCCGCTACTGAGGGAATCTCGTTTGATGTCTCTTCCTCCGGGTACTGAGATGTTTCACTTCCCCGGGTTCGCCTCATACACCTATTTATTCAGTATATGATATCCTGACTTTCCTCAGGATGGGTTGCCCCATTCGGATCCCCACGGATCTACGTTCGCTCGCAACTCCCCGTGGATTTTCGCAGCCTGCCGCGTCCTTCTTCGCCTCCTGATGCCATGGCATCCGCCATATGCCCTTCCTAACTTGACCCTTCCTTTTCCCTTCTGTTGTCAAAGAACAAATTTATAAAACTAAAAAAGTAGGCCCCTGAAAAACATCAATCCTTAGAAAGGAGGTGATCCAGCCGCAGGTTCCCCTACGGCTACCTTGTTACGACTTCACCCCAATCACCGGCCATACCTTAGACAGCTGCCTCCCTTGCGGGTTAGCTCACCGGCTTTGGGTACAACAGGCTTTCGTGGTGTGACGGGCGGTGTGTACAAGGCCCGGGAACGTATTCACCGTGGCATGGCTGATCCACGATTACTAGCGATTCCGCGTTCACGGAGTCGAGTTGCAGACTCCGATCCCAACTGAGACCACTTTTAGGGATTGGCTCCACCTCGCGGCATTGCTACCCTCTGTAGTGGCCATTGTAGCACGTGTGTCGCCCTGGACGTAAGGGCCATGATGACTTGACGTCATCCCCACCTTCCTCCAGCTTATCGCTGGCAGTTTCCTCAGAGAGATCCCGATTGCTCGGGACCAACAGAGGATAAGGGTTGCGCTCGTTGCGGGACTTAACCCAACACCTCACGGCACGAGCTGACGACAGCCATGCAGCACCTGTTCCGCCTCTCATATTGCTATAAGTCGTTGCCCTTTCGGGTTTCTACCAGCGGAATGTCAAGCCCAGGTAAGGTTCTTCGCGTAGCGTCGAATTAAACCACATGCTCCACCGCTTGTGCGGGCCCCCGTCAATTCCTTTGAGTTTCAACCTTGCGGCCGTACTCCCCAGGCGGGGCATTTAATGGTTTCCCTTCGGCACAGAACCCTTACGAGCCCTACACCTAATGCCCACCGTTTAGGGCGTGGACTACCAGGGTATCTAATCCTGTTTGCTCCCCACGCTTTCGCGCCTCAGCGTCAGTACAGTGCCAGAGGGCCGCCTTCGCCACAGGCCTTCCTCCTGATATCTACGCATTTCACCGCTACACCAGGAATTCCGCCCTCCCCTCACTGACTCAAGTAAAACAGTTTCTAAGGCAGTTCTACGGTTAAGCCGTAGGATTCCACCTCAGACTTGCTCCACCGCCTACTCGCCCTTTAAGCCCAGTAATTCCGAACAACGCTCGCCACCTCTGTCTTACCGCGGCTGCTGGCACAGAGTTAGCCGTGGCTTATTCCTTGGGTACCGTCATTATCTTTCCCAAAAAAAGGAGTTTACAACCCGAAGACCTTCATCCTCCACGCGGCGTCGCTGCGTCAGGGTTTCCCCCATTGCGCAATATTCCCCACTGCTGCCTCCCGTAGGAGTCTGGACCGTGTCTCAGTTCCAGTGTGGCCGTTCGACCTCTCAGCCCGGCTACCCGTCTCTGGCTTGGTGGGCCATTACCCCGCCAACTACCTGATAGGCCGCAGGCCCATCCTTAAGTGAATTGCTCCTTTTACTACAAGCCTCCCAGCCCGTAGTCTTATCGGGTATTAGCTCAAGTTTCCCTGAGTTGTCCCCGGCTTAAGGGTAGGTTGCCTACGTGTTACTCACCCGTCCGCCACTAAGTTAGCTGATAGCTCATAAAGCTCATAGCTCTTAGCTCTTAGCTCTTAGCTAAATACTTTTCTGTCTTTTGCTATGAGCCATGAACTATGAGCTCTTTGTGCTACCAACTAACCCCGTTCAACTTGCATGTGTTAGGCACGCCGCCAGCGTTCGTTCTGAGCCAGGATCAAACTCTCAATATAAACTCAAAACTTTAACCGGGGCCTACTTTTTAGTTTTCAAAGAACAACTCTGCAACCCTGGGGTTTTAGCTGCTAAGGGCTTGTTTTAAGTGGGCGCCTTGGCGGATGCTTAGGCTTCCCCTCAACCTTCAGGTTTCCGGGGCGTGCATCACTACATCCACACGTCAGCTCCCTTATTAAATTTTGTCCCCTCAGCCCGCCTTAGCCCCAAGGATTGGCAGAGAAAAATAAGGGCTATACCAAATAGCATAGCCCTCTTTTATCAAAGAACTACTTGGTTTTTTAAACCATTTCCGCTCCTAATATATACATCTATTATTAGGATATCATTTTTAAAAAGATAGTCAATAGGTAAATTATGACTAAATATCAGAAAAATTTCGTTATTAATGGCTAAAAATACAATATATCTCTATTTTTCAAAGAAATAATAACATAATGTCTTGGAAGCGAATATTATATTTCATGGGAAAAGAAATTGTCAATTTTTTCTTTCTTTATAGTTGATTCCGGCCCATGCCCGGCAAGGACCTTCACTTCATCCGGAAGGGACATAAGACGTTTAAAGGACTTTCTTAGCTTACTGATATCTCCTCCCTGAAGGTCTGTCCTTCCTACAGAGCCTGCAAACAGCGTATCTCCTGTAATGACAATCCCTTCGCCGTAAAGGCAAATACCTCCCTGGGTATGGCCTGGGGTATGCAAGACCTCAAATTTCAGGCCGCCTACTTCCAGGATGTCCCCTTCTGAAACAAATATGTCAGGCTCCGGCAAAGGATCGATCTCATATCCCCATGCTGCGGCCTGATCCTTTGTACTACGGTACATATTAAGATCATCGCTATGGAGAACAATCCAGGCTTTTGTTTCTTCCTTTATCTCAGGTATTGCAGCTACATGGTCAAAATGCGCATGAGTGCAGATTATATACTTTATAATCAGGTTATTTTTATTGATTAAATCAAGAATCCTGTCAGGCTCATCACCAGGATCTGTTATAAAACATTCATTTGTCTTTTCATCTGCAATAATATAGCAGTTATTTTCAAGTGAACCAACAATAAGTTTTTTTATAATCATATAACCTCCATGGATTTATTTCCTGAATTTCTGCTTAGCAAGCCCGATAACATATGAGAACTCCTCGCTTTTCAGCATATAACTGATAAATATATATATCATAACGCATAAAGAAATAGTTCCACTGAGGTAAAAAACCTTCAGGGATGTATTGCCACATATCTTCCATAGTTCTCCCTGCAGCATAAACCAACCAATTCCTCCCATAACAGATGATGCGAAAACTGTTTTCATAAAAGAAGACAAAATTCTTCCTCCTTCGACTCTCTTAAGTCTTTTCCTTAGAAAATAGAACAGAAGAATGAAATTCAGACCTGAGGCAAGGGAATTGGCAAGGGCAAGGCCACTATGCTTAAGGGGGGTCATAAGCAAAATGCTGAACAGAATATTTGCTGCCAATGCAACTCCGGCAATCTTTACAGGTGTCCTGGTATCCTGCATTGAATAGAAGCTTGCTGTTATAACTCTTACGCCTACGATAGACCATATCCCGATTGAATAAAACAAAAGTGCCTCAGCAGTGCCTGCTGTTGCTACATAATCAAATTTACCCCTCTGAAAAAGTATATTTACAATAGGTTCCCTTAAAGCAATTAATCCTGCCATAGCCGGAACAGTAATAAAAAACAAGAGCCTTAATGCAAATGAAAAATCATCCCTGAGTCTGTCATAATTTCCTTTTACTGCATGTTCTGACAGAGTTGGAAGGACAGCCATCACCATTGCAACGCCGAATATGCCTATAGGGAACTGGGTTAAACGCATTGAATAATAAAGATACGTTACACTGCCCTCGGGAAGATATGAAGCAAGGATCGTACTGACAAATATATTTATCTGCGCGACAGCCATTCCCATAGTTGCAGGCAGGACAAGCAATGACATTTTTTTAAGCCCGTCATGTCTGAAATTATATGCCGGTTTTAAAGAATATCCGTTTTTAAAAAAAGAAGGGAGTTGAAAAACGAACTGGACAAGCCCACCTAAGGTAACTCCTATTGCAACTGCAATAATCGGTTGTTCCATTTTTGCAGCAATCAGAAATACTACGCAAATGATCGTTATGTTAAGCATTGCGGGCGCAAGTGCAGGGATGAAAAAGATCCGTTTTACGTTTAATGCACCCATTGTAAGGGCAGCCAGACTGACAAAAAGCAAAAAAGGAAACATTATCCTTGTAAGAAGCACGGTTGCTGAAAATTTTTCAGGCGTATCAACAAATCCAGGGGCTATTGCCGTCACTATCTCAGGTGCAAAAACAATCCCCAGAATACATATCAGGCCGACAAAAAGAAGAATAAAGGAAAAGGTTATCCTGACAAGTCTCTTTGACTCTTCAACTCCGTGTTTTGTCTGATGCTCTGTCAGAACAGGGATAAATGCAGAAGACATGGAACCTTCAGCGAAAAGCTCTCTCAAAAGGTTTGGGATTCTGAATGCAACGAAGAATGTATCTGCAATGCCTGTAGCGCCGAAAAACCCTGCCAGTATCATGTCCTTCACATAGCCAAGGATCCGGCTAATAAATGTTGCGACAGACATAAGGCCGGCAGCTTTAGCTATTCGCCTTCTCTCATCCCCATGAGTCATGACTTAGTATAAAGTTTATCCAACAAGTTTTTTGATTTCTCTTACGCTTTTGGTTTCACCAATAAGAATTATGGCATCTCCTGTTTCAAGCCTTTCATTTTCCGGACGAGTCTTCTCATCATCATGTTGAGGATTATAGCAAAAAAATAAGGTAGAATTTGCAAAATGTAAAAGTTGTTGTATAAAATCCTTCAATGGGAATTCTTAAAGACATTGTTTCAAAGAAAAAAGAGAAGTTACAGAATGCAAAATCTTGCCGGTCTATCAGAGAACTTAAAGCCGCGTTAATTGATATTGAAAAACCGATAGATTTCAGGTCAGCGATAAAACGGTCTGCGGATGAAAAAATTAAGCTCATCGCAGAGATAAAAAAGGCATCCCCTTCAAAAGGTGTCATAAGAGAACATTTTGATCCTTTATCAATCGCCAGGATATATGAAGGAAAAACAGTTCATGCGATTTCGGTTCTTACTGAGGAGGATTTTTTCAGGGGGAATCTGCAATTCATACCAGAGGTCAAACAGGTTTTAACAAAACCGGTTTTAAGAAAAGACTTCATCTTTGATGAATATCAGATTTTTGAGACAAGGGCCAACAGGGCTGATGCTATTCTTTTAATAGCTGCCATACTCGAAAAAAATCAGGCAGCTGAATACCTTCATGTTGCGAAGGAACTCGGATTATCAGTACTCTTCGAGATACACAATTTCGAAGAGCTTGAGATGGCGCTTTTTATAAAATCCGATATTATTGGCATTAACAACAGGGATTTGAAAACATTAAAGGTTGACATTCAGACAACCTTCAACATAAAAAGAGAAATTCCCCCTGATAAGATTGTCGTCAGTGAAAGCGGGATAAAAACTATCGAAGATGTTAATAAGCTGAAAGATGCCGGCATTGATGCAATGCTCATCGGAACTTCTTTCATGGAAGCGAATGATATAGGGAAGAAGATTGACGAGTTAATGGCGGGAATGTGATACAATTGAGAAATGAGGGTAAGAATTAAAATATGCGGCATAACAAACCTCGATGATGCAATGGCAGCAGTTGATTTCGGCGCAGATGCCCTGGGATTTGTTTTTTTTAAGGGAAGTCCTCGTTTTATATCTTGTAAAGATGCAGCAGCCGTCATCAAAAACCTTCCATCATTCATAACAACCATTGGAGTATTTGTTGACGAAAAATCCAAAGAGATCGAAAAAATAACAGGCACAACAGGCATTGATGTCATACAGCTCCATGGCAATGAACCTCCGGAAATGTGTAATCTTTCGAGACGCATCATTAAAGCAATAAGGGTAAAGAGCCTTGAAAGTCTTGACCCCCTGATTTACTACAGGGATATGGTATCTGTATTTTTGCTCGATACATTCACCCCTAACGTCTTTGGCGGGACAGGTCAGATTTTCAATTGGGACATAGCTGTCGAAGCAAAGCAATTTGGCAGGATTATCCTTTCAGGGGGCTTAACACCCGATAATATCTCAAATGCTGTAAGGAGAGTCAAGCCTTATGGCGTAGATGTCAGCAGCGGTGTTGAGTCAGAAAAAGGGAAAAAAGACCATAAAAAAATGAAATTGTTTATTGAGAGGGCAAAAGGGGCATAAATTAGCTCTTAGCTCTTAGCTCTTAGCTTTAAATCAGAACAGACTCTTACAACAGTTTTCACATTCCCGCGCGGATTGAAATCTCCAATGACCTCGAGAAATCTCGGCTTCAATATCTCAATCAGTTGCGAGTAAATTGTATTGGTTGCCTCTTCGTGAGAAATATGGATATCACGGAATGAATTAAGATACAGTTTCAGAGATTTCAGCTCAACTATCTTTCTGTCTGGCACATAATTTATTTTTATCATCGCAAAGTCAGGGTATCCGGAGCGCGGGCATAGACATGCAAACTCAGGGAAACTTATATTTATTTCATAGTCCCTTTCAGGATTCGGATTATTCCATACCTCCAACACAGCTTTTCTTATAGCCTTTTCTCCGTACTTCATGTTAAAAATCTAACACCTAACATACGAAATTGTAAAGGTTATTAAAAAATGCCCCGCATGACTTGACTTTATTTTCAACAAAAAACTATAATTTAAGTTCAATATTATGGGAACATATACCACATATCATCCACATAACAGAAAACGCAAGAGGACTCACGGCTTTCTTGAAAAAATGAGCTCTCCAGGCGGGCGTAGGGTTTTAAAAAGGAGAAGGGCCAAAGGGCGTAAAAAATTGACTGTTTAATGCGTAAAAAGCCTTTACGCTCTCTGAGAAAAAAACAGGATTTTGACTTGGTTTTCAGGGATGGATTTGCTCTTGGTTCAAGATATCTCGTCATATACGCAACGCCGAATGAACTCAGTATTAACCGTCTTGGCCTTTCTGTTAGTAAAAAGATCGGCAAAGCTGTAATACGCAACAGAATTAAACGACTGCTGAAGGAAGCTATGAGGAAAATCCAGGAGGAGATACCCCGGAATTGCGATTTTGTAATTGTTGCCAAAAAACCCTCTGCAGAGGGCGCACTGGAAGACTTTATTCAGGACATAAAAAGATTTTTATCAAGGCTATTCGATGAAAAAAATTCTTATATCGCTGATAAAACTATATAAATATATCTTGTCACCGCTTCTCCCACTGAGTTGCAGGTTTGCCCCTTCATGCTCTCAATATTCCATTGAAGCTATAAGCAAATATGGCGCTGCAAGAGGATTCTATCTCTCTGCAAGAAGAATTCTGAGGTGTCATCCTTTGAATCCCGGCGGGTACGATCCTGTAAAATAACGATGGAAAAAAGAGCGCTTATTGCCGTTGCAATCTCATTTGTAATCCTTCTGGCTTATCAATATTTCTTTATTAAACCTATGCCCCAGGAGGTTCAGAACCAGCCGGTTGTCACAGAGAAAGATAAAACTGTTCCTGTAGAAACCCAGCCTCCATCTGTTCCTTCACCATCTCCGGTTGCCTTATCCAAAACCAAGTCCGCACCTTCTGAAGAAAAAGAGGTAAAAATTGAGACTGAATTATACTCTGCAGTCCTTACAACTAAAGGCGCAACAATAAAACGCTATGAGCTTAAAAAATATAAAGATAACAATGGTAAAAACGTACTGCTCCTTAAAAACCCGGGGCTAATCCCTCCGTTAAGTATAGGGACAAAAGATGATTTTGAATTAAGAAGCGCAAGCTTCCGTATGTCCTCCCCTGGCGGAGAACGCAATATGACACTCGATAAAAACAATACATCAGGCACACTGGTATTCGAATATGCAGATTCAGGTTTTTCTATAAAACGTTCATTTACCTTCTATCATGACAGTTTCAAGGTTGATATAAAAGATGAGGTTTCAGGACTGCCTGAGTACTGGATCACCACCGGTACGGATTTTGGAATCTACGACAATAAAGATACATCAGTTCATTACGGACCGGTACTTCTGAAGGAAACCGACAGGCTTGAATTTGACCCTAACAAACTGAGCAAAGCAGAAAGCTTCAGGGAAGGCCTTAAATGGATAGCACAGGAAGATAAGTATTTCTTCGCATCACTCGTTCCAATTACCACTATGGAAGAGGCGCGGGTCTGGAAAATAAAGGATTCACCGATTATTGCTTTTAAGGGAAAATCCGGCACGAACAGCTTTATCCTGTATGCAGGGCCAAAGGAGTATGATAATCTTAAAACACTCAAGGTGGGCCTCGAACATATTGTGGATTTCGGATTTTTCTCCATCCTGGCAATACCGCTTTTCTGGGTGTTGAAGATCTTCTATAATCTGACCGCAAACTATGGCTGGGCCATTATCCTGCTTACCATTGTTACGAGAATCCCCTTTATTCCGCTCATTCACAAAAGTCAGAAATCGATGAAGAAGATGCAGGAAATTCAACCAAGAATGGCTGAGATAAAGGAAAAATACAAGAAAGACCCGCAGAGAATGCAGAAGGAAATGATGGCGATTTATAAAACACACAAGGTTAACCCTATAGGAGGATGTCTTCCCATCCTGTTACAGATTCCTGTGTTCTTCGCACTATATAAAATATTGCTGATAGCCATAGAACTTCGGAACGCACCATTTATGCTCTGGATACAGGACCTTTCAGCGCCTGACACTCTTTTTGGACACATACCTGCAGCCATACCTTTAATCGGAGGTTTTGCTGTTGGTCCTTTACCGATAGTCATGGGCATTACAATGGTTATACAGCAGAAGATGACACCTACATCTCTGGATCCGACTCAGAACAAGATAATGATGCTTATGCCGGTTGTTTTCACCTTTTTATTTCTCAATTTTGCGTCCGGTCTTGTGCTTTACTGGCTTATGAATAACCTCTTCAGCATCGCACAACAGTTTTATGCAAACAAAAAACTCCAAAAAGAAGCAGCCTCTGCGCAGGGATAATAACCTCCTTTAACCCATTCTTAATATCATCTCAGCTGCGTTATACTAAAACATGTTTACAGACGATACTATTGCAGCAATTTCTACACCATTAGGTGAAGGAGGCATCGGTATCGTAAGATTGAGCGGGAAAAATTCGATAGAGATTGCAGAAAATATTTTTTCTTCACCAAAAAAAAGAACTCTCCAAAATATGAAACCTTACAGCGTTATTTACGGGCATATACACAACCCGTCCACAGGCGAAAAGATTGATGAAGTTCTTGTCACAGTTATGAAGTCTCCGCACTCTTATACAAAAGAGGATGTGGTGGAGATTAACTGCCACGGAGGCATGATCACCCTGAGAAAAACCCTTGAGCTTATCCTCAGGCAGGGCGCAAGGCTTGCAGATCCGGGAGAGTTTACCAGAAGAGCATTTATCAATGGACGCATAGACCTTAGCCAGGCTGAGGCAATACTGGATCTCATAAGGTCCAAAACAGATGAAAGCAGAAGGATTGCATTAGAACAACTGCATGGCGGCCTCTCGGAAAAGATTACTGCACTCAGGGACAGGCTAATGGCAATATGTGTCAATGTAGAGGCATATATAGATTTCCCTGAAGATGAAATCGAGACAGCATCAACCCAGGATTTGGTCTTCTCAATGAAAGATATCGGCAGAGATATTGAAACACTTCTTAAGACATATGATGAGGCAAAATTCTTCAGGGAAGGACTTTCAACAGCGATTGTTGGAAGGCCTAATGTCGGGAAATCATCTCTCCTTAATGCATTACTGCAAAAAGACAGGGCGATCGTAACAGATCTCCCGGGCACGACAAGGGATGTAATAGAGGAATATCTGAATATAAAAGGACTGCCCTTAAGGATCATGGATACCGCCGGGATACGGGATGTCAAAGACATCGCTGAAAAAGAAGGTGTGAGGAGGAGTCTCAGGAGCATAGAAAACGCCGACCTTGTGATCGCTATTTTTGATCAGAGCGAACCACTCAGAGATGAGGATTTTGAGGTTATGGAAAGGATAAAAAATAAAACGGCAATTGCTGTTTTAAACAAATGTGACCTTCCGGCAGCTTTTAGTCAGGAGTCCTTTTCATCCTTCATCTTTCATCCTTCATCCTCTCTTCATATCTCTGCAACCAGCGGCAATGGACTTGAGGAATTAAAAGAAGCTATTTTTAATTCATGCCTGAAGGACTGGAAAGAAGAAAGGGAAGGAGTTGTTGTCACAAATCTCCGGCATAAGACCTCAATTGAAAATGCATTGGAATCACTCCACAGGGCATCGCAAGCCTTAAAAGAGAACCAACCTGTCGAAATTATTGCGATTGAACTCAGGCAATCACTTGACAAGCTTGGTGAGATTGTCGGGGCAGTCACAACAGAAGATATCCTGAACAGAATTTTCAGCGATTTTTGTATTGGCAAATAGTCATTCATCATTGCAAATTAGAAGTCGCTTTATTGAAATTCATAAAAAAGAGAACCATACACCTTTACTCCCAGATGGATCAGACAAAAGAAGAAAACAAAATGCTCAAATCGCTTCTGTGCATCAGTTCTTTGCATAGCAGATGGTTCAGAAAAACCATCTGACCGTCATGTCCACATTAAAAGCAGCATTTTAAAAATTTCTATGTCATGTTGATTACTGATTGGAAGTCATTTCCTTGAAGCCTCGATAAAGATGCGAAGCGCCTCCTACTCGGTAGTTATCGGTCGTTAAAATACTTGAGAATTACGCAAGAAAGTTTTCTAAGAAAGCACTAACCAGTTCCACGGATGTACTGGTCATCATTGAATTGCCTGTTCATAAAAAAAGCTATAGACATGCATGGTGGTATGGTAAATTATAAGGCTACGCAAAATGGAAATAATTTTTATTTTATTATTCCTAAATCAAATTGAATAAGAGTTGTTAGATGGAAAAAGATAAAAAACTGTCAGACATAAAAGATGCTTTTGAAACAGCTGAACTTTTATTGGCTTGCAGGGCAGAATATCAAAAAACAACAAATGTAATTGTTGAAAGTGCATTGAAAATTTCTGGTGCAGACAGAGCTTGCCTGATAATTAGGAACAAGAAAGATGAGCTTATCATTAAGGCAGGTTCCCCCCAGAATGCCCATGGAATCGGGTACAAAATAACTCCTGAAACTGGCGAAATGTTTCTGAGACAGGTGATGAGTAATAAATCTATCGTTTTAATTGCAAATCCCTCCGGAGACTGCCGCGTGTCTTATATGAGAGAATTAGCAACGACTTGTAGGATTTCTTCAATATTGTTTCTCCCTCTCTTTTCCGAAAGTGAGCCAATAGGAATTTTAGTATTTGACTGGGTTGGAGGAAGAAAATTTTCAAACGAGGTTACTGAAAAGATCAAACTCTTAGGACGCTTAGCCTCAAAATCAATAGGGATGATATATAAAAGGCGGAAGGACCAGGAGAAAACATTGCAGGATGAAGAATCCCGTATTCTCGGGGAACACTCTTCGCAGGTTGCACATATAATCCGAAACAGTTTGATGGTAATAGGGGGATTTTCAGAAAGGTTGCTAAACGGTTTATCACCACAATCCAACTTGGGAAATTCAGAAATCCATAGCGAGCTTTTAAATACTCTGCGGGAAAGTGCGAACATAATTGATAAAGAATCGAAGAAACTTGAGAGGATCGTCAACGATGTTTTAGCCTTCTCAAGTTTGAAAAAGCCTGTCTTGGAGACATATAGCATCAATGAATTTCTCAAGGAGGAGTTGTTGAATATAGCTTCAAACGGTCCGAAACCGATACTTAAATTGAGCAAGCGCTTGGACGGTCTGCATACGGCTTTTGATAAAAAGATGCTCTCGACATGTCTGGTGGGTCTTATTCATTACGCTATTGAGAATTCGGCTTCCAGAATCGTAGTAAAGACCAAGTTGAAACCCAAACAGCAGGAAATTATGCTCTCTGTTATTAATAACGGAAAACAAATTAATCCCCATATATTAAAGAAGATATTTTCTCCCTTTGTAACAACCGAGATAGACGGAACTGGTCTGGGGTTAGCAAATGTTCAATCTATCATAAGATGCCAAGGTGGAAATATATGTGTTTTGAGCGGTGATATGACAGAATTTAGAATCACCCTGCCTTTAATAAAGGCTTAACACGATTTTTTTAAACTAAATTATTACACGCGAGCGTACTCCTATGCTGCGCATTTCCGAATAAAATCGGCAATTAATGAAATAGATTAATCAAATAAGGAGGGCGGATCATGGAAATCAAAGTTGAAAAACCAACACAACAATATCTCCAGGATCGCAAGGTCAGTTCGTGGGGAATTTGGGAAAAAGAAGTGTCAAGGTTTGACTGGCATTATGACACGACAGAGGAATGCTACATTCTGGAGGGGGAGGTAGTCGTTGAAACAAAAGATGGCAAAAGGGTTCAATTCGGGAAAGGAGACTTTGTCACATTTCCCCAGGGGCTTTCTTGTGTGTGGGATATCAAAAAACCAGTGAGGAAGCATTACAATTTCCCTTAGTCTGATGGAATCATAGGGATATGGCTCACCCCTTCGGATTTTTTCTGCTCTAATTTTGCTGCACCCTGCAAATGAAGGATTGCAGAAGGGGCTGAAAATACTTTAGAATCAATAGTTGCCGGTGTGGTGGAATTGGCAGACGCGCCGGACTCAAAATACATGTCTAACCCCTTATCAGGAGCCATTCTATACCCCATCTGCTTGCATTTTGCTCGCATAGTTGCATACTAATACGGCAACTTTTCCACTGCTGTTTTGAGATGTGGCTGACTAAGGTGCGCATAGATCAAGGTCGTAGTAAACGAAGAATGCCCCAGGAGTTCCTGGATGGTCCTCAGATCCACGCCTGCCATCACAAGTTGAGACGCAAAGGTGTGTCTCAGATCATGCGGTCTGAGATGCCCTACCCCTGCCTCCCTGAGATAATGCTTTATCTGTTTTCCCATCTGCTTGAGAGATACCATAAAGAGTCTGCCGACTCCTCTTTCGTATTCCTGCAAGATCGCCCTCAGTGCCGATGAGAGCGGCACAACTCTTGTTTTGTATCCTTTCCCTCTCATGATAATGGAGTCATTCTCGATATCAGCCCATGTAAGGCTATGTATTTCTTTTCTCCTGGCCCCGGTATAAATATACAGCGCAAAGATCAATCTGTACTTCCTGTTATCTCCTATGACGGCAAAGACTTTGCTTATCTGATCGACACTAAGGAATTTGGGCGGGTCCTTGTGGTACTTGATCTGTCGAAAGCCCCTGAACGGATTTTCTTTCAGGTATTTCCAGTAAACCGCCTTCGAGAATGCCGCCTTTACCTGTCTAATCTCGATATTTATCGTCGCGGGTTTATTATGCCTTTTCCTGCAGTACTCAACATGATTTTCGAGGTCCCGCTCTCTGATAGTCGACAGCTGCCTTTGCCTTCCGACAGCTTCCATAAATTTATTGAGGCTCAGGGCAGCCCTATCGAACGTTCCCCATGCCCTGTTTTTCTCCATCCAGCCCAGATATTCTTTGCTGAATTCCTGAAGCGTAAGAGAAGGGCTTTTATCGAGAAGAATGAGCTTCCCAAGCACCGCCTCCCTCTGAAGTGCTTTAAAGCGGTACCTCGCCTCCCGCTCGTTCCTTGTCTTGAGAGAACGCGTAACGTTCCTTTTGATCTCAGCGTAATATACACCATTTGCCCTTAGAAAAAGCCTCATGCCAAGATTGTATTGTTCTTTGTTCAATGAAGTCAAGGGTCCATCTCCTTTAATATCGCCCTTGCAAAAAGGGCATCCTTGTGAATGAAATCGTCAAGAGATTTCTTAGATATCAAATACCTTTTCCCTATCCTGACGACACGTATTTCACCACTATGAATCAAGCCTTTTAATGTATTCCAACAGAGACCAATGTAACCGCAGGCCTCTGAAGCATTGAAAATGGTCTTATTCTCAGGGGGAACGATTTTTTTTATCATCTATCTCCCCCTCGACTTGTCAAACAGCTGGCGGTTTTCGATACGGGTCTATCGACAATGCTCAATATCGTTTTCGAGGGCGGTTTGCCTTTGCGCAGTTTCAGGGGAAGGGTTACGAGGCAGGGTTGTTTCGCCTTTGCTGCCTGTACTCCCGGATCTTTTTTCGTCATAAAATATTTATATCAGAAATGTTTTGCGTAGTCTGGCAGGGGACGACGGGATAGTTCAGGTAAGGCTATATTCCTCGATCCGGGCGCTAAAACCTATTGGAACCTCAATGTTGCAATCGTTATAGGTCCGCCCAACACTGGGATGATGCGCACAAGATTGTCAATGCATTATTCCCTAAATAACTTCTCCTGCTCCGCGATAACAGCTCGGAACTGTTGGTTATTTATAAAGTACTCCGGCTTTTCTGACAAGGTGGTAGGGACAATATATTAGGTTGAAAAATTGAATGCTTCAGGCAGTTCAATGCACGAAGGATTTTGTCCTCAAATAAATACTTCTTTAATGGTTGGAATTTAGAGATGTCTACGAACCGGGGTTATCAGAGAAAGTCCGAACCCTTCCTGCCCAGTTTGAGTGTGTTCAGTCCAGCCACAATTGCGCAAAAGTTGCGAAAAACAAACAGTAATGATTTACAGAAGAATTGCTTAACGTGTTGTTGAGCCGTGAACCTATGACTTGGCTCCAACGTATTGTTAGCTGGTTCGCCGGTCAGTTGAGATGATTAGATTTGTGATCGCAGCAATGCATGTCTTGGCTTCTTCTGCACGCACCACATCCGCCAGTGCTCGAAACTGTTTTCTAAGATTCTCCATATTAATGGCAATCTGGGCTTCCTTGGATATAATGTGTGTCAATTCAGCTTGAAGATCTGCATGTATCACAGCTTTATGGTGACGTGCATCCTCAATTTGTTGCTTATCCTTGTCGCTTAAGATATCAAACGACTTTATAGCGCCATTAATGAGTGATTGAAGAGATTTCAATCGCTTTTCCAAAACGGCAATACTGGCAGAAATAGAGGCAATGTCCCGAATCGACTTAATTGTTTTTCTATATGCGGCAGCAAAATCATCATTTTTTAGGGCTCCCGCAAGCCTGCGGAAGCTTTGACTTGCAATATCAACCTCCCGTCGGGAATCGGCTGCGCCAACCAGAATCCGTGTGGTCTTGTCCTCTCCATGAATAAGGTCATAAGAGTACCACTCCTCGCGACGCCAATCATGGTAATTGTAACGCATGTCCGGAGTGCCATCGAGACACGTGGGGCCAAGACAGACCTTGTTCACTATGGGTTCTTCGTCAACTAATCGAATGTCTTTGAGTTCGTAGACAAGAACGGGTTTTCCTATATTCGGATGGAATAGCTCGCCGTCGAAGTGGAATAGCTTTACCTCGCGCTCAGTGATATCAGCAACCGATAACAGTAACCGATTGATAATCTTTCGTATATCCGAACTGCTCATTGTCTGCCTGATCATCCTACATTGTGATTTTCTGGCACTCTGCTAACGGGCTGTAGGATAGTTTTATCATAATATCAAAAAGTGCTTATGTGATCAAGATAAAACGAATATAAGATGTTTGATGTGGCATCCGCGACTGGAATGAGAGGACCGGTCTTAACTATAGGGAGTTATGTTGAGCTCCACATAAGCACCAATAACGCTATGACAATTAGACCCATGACCGTGCCGCTGATATCCGACAGAGCCCCCATGATTTTAATTACGCCCAGAACAATGCTCAGTAAACTCATGCCTACCGCCCCAATTCTCACCCCACCGGCTGCATATGCTTGGCGAGGGAGAAACGCAAACCAAGAGCGCAACAAACGTCACGATCGTGGCGTGACTCCGCCGGATGGATGCCGCCGGGCATCGCACGAAAGGCCGCTAAAGACAACGCTGTCAAACATTGTTGCGCCTAACGTTCTTCAAATTGAGGGACGCGCCGCTTGGGGCGCGTCCCGCTCGAATGCCAGTCAGATAAAACTCGTCTTTCCATGTCGCTTAATTCCAATAATAAACTAGAACCTATCTCAAAATAGGTAATTCGAAGATTCCGTCACCCTCGCGAAAGCGGGGGCCCATTTAAGGCCTTGAAAAGAATGGATTCCCGCCTTCGCGGGAATGACGATCGGGAGAGAAGCGATGGGGAAAAGAAATTTTGAGATAGGTTCTACACTATTTTAAAGTCCTTGAAAAGTGCGAATTTCAGTTATAACCATCCAAAATAAACACCTAATCAGGCCGATTTGGCCTTTTTTAATACGCAGGGGTAGTCTGGTATTGCCTTTTGTGCTTTAATGCCTGAAAAAACCTTAGAATTGCCTGAGAGTGCCTTTTGATATACAAGGATAGTATGGATTGCCTTTGTTTCCCGGAGTGCCTGAAATCGCCTTGTATTGCCTGTGAAAAAAGAAAAGGCCGGGCATTGCCCGGCCTCTTGGTAGGATTGGTTAAGCTGCCTTTTCCTTCAATGCCTTCTTTACCCCTTCGCCGGTAAGCACCGTGCGCCTGATCTTTTGCAGGCTGTGAATGATGCAGTCGAGTTTTTCGGGTTTGAGGTCCGAGTGGAAAACAGCCTTTTGAAGGTGCGCGGCCTTGTCGTACTGATAGATTCTCTTAATGAACCGCTCGATGGAAGTCATCAGGCTGTTGAACGTGGCGATTGATTCACGCTCGGTCTCCGATAGCGGAGCCAGGGCAAATATGTTCTCCTGGCTTTCAAGGTTGATCATCGCGGTGACAAAGGCATAGAGTTTGTTATAGGTATTCAGCTCACCCTTCTGTATCTTTGTGAACACTATGCCCTGCTTATCCTGCGTCAGCCTGCTTATCTCATACGCCTGAGAAGGAGTAAGCGTGCCCCTGACCGTCATCTCCTGATATTCAGGAGTAAGGTTCAACAGGCTGACCCGGTCGTAAATGGGGCCGGTCTTTTTATAGCCGAGTTTTTTTGCGAGATCTTCAACCGACCATCCCCTGTCCAGCAGCCGCTGATATGCCTTGCCTTCTTCAATGATATTCAGGTCCTGCCGCTGGATGTTTTCGAGCAGGGACAACTCTTCCACCAGGGCGTCGTCCGCCTCGATCACCCGCGCGGGGATCGACGTCGCATTAATGGAGAGAGAGGCGCGGTAGCGCCTCTCTCCTGCTATTATCATGTAGCGGCCGTCGCGGGGAGTTACAACGATCGGCTCCAGGACGCCGTATTCCTTTATGGACATGGCAAGCTCTTCCAGCTTTTCCGGATCGAAGTCTTTCCTCGGCTGGTCCGGATTGGGGAATATCATGCTGATGGCAAGCTCTGTAATATTGTTGTGTTTCATGTCATGTCCTCCTTTCTCCGGCATTACATCCTCATCGGCATGACGATGGCGTTCTTGTTAATAATCGCCGGATCTTTGTCCGTGTCCTTGAGCTCGAGGACGACTTCCTGGCTTTCATAAGACTTGATCGCCTCAATGACGTACCTGGCATTGAACTTGATTTCGACGGTGCCCTTGTCCTTCCCTTCCGTCTTGCAGGGTATCTGCCATTTGTATGTGCCCTTGTCCGGACTCTGCGTCTCGATCGTTAGATGGCTGTTGATCTTCAGAATGACCGCCTCGTTATTCAACGGAAGAACACCGTTCATGTTCTGGAGAAAATCCGCAGAGGAGAACCTTACCTTGATGGGGTTCTTCTTCGGGATGATATCCGCATATTTGGGGAAAGCCCCGTCAATGGTTTTTATAAGCATCTCGCCTTCCGCGACCGGATAGGTCATGTAGTTTTCACTCACCGTTATGGACACGGTTTTATTGAGCAGCAGGTATTTATCCTCTGCAAGGGCCTGTACGCAGTCTTTCAATGAGCCCATCTCATCCATCTTCTGTTTGATGATATCGGCGCTTACATGGTCGTCGAGATATCCTGTAGAAGAAACCGGACCCTTGTATTCGAGGTTCGCCCCATAGAGAGACTTTTGGAATATCTGAGGCTCGTACCTGACATGGACCTTGTGTCCGAAGACGTCAAGATCGAATTTGGCCGGCTTGTCGATCGCCTCGCCGACCTTCGGTTTCCCCTTCTGCCTGGTGAGCTTCGGGATCTCCGCCATCGGGTATTTCAGCATGAGGGATACGGCCCGGCGCGGGATGATCAGCGATGAGGCCTTGTCTCCCCTTACCCGGACGGTTTCCATGTGCAGCCGGTGCCCGTCAGTTGCAACAACTTTGTTGCGTTCGAGATCAAGGTAGGCGCCGTTCAACTGATAGCGGGTGTCATCCTTGCCCATGGCGCGCGACACGCTTTCAAGCCCGCTGATAAAGTTGTCGATAGACAGGCCGGTCCATTTCTTTACCTCCGGCTTGACAGGGAAATCCTCGCCGCCCAAAGTGAATATCTTGCATCTGCCGTTGACGCTAACCGTATTGTCCTTAAAATCAAGGACGACTTCTTTGACATCGACAGGCAGCGCCTTGACCTCTTTCAGCAGCAGGGCAGCCGGAAGGCACTTTGCTATTTTGTCCCCTTTGCAGGCTGAGACCTTCGACCATGAGACTTCGAGGTCCGTAGCCATCATCCTGCAGTGCCCTTTCCCGTCGGAGTCGATCAGAACATGCGTGAGCACCGGCATGCCGTCCTTTTTTGCGATGAAGTCCACTGCCACCGATACATCCTTCT
>VGWX01000030.1 GCA_016873615.1 Nitrospira sp.
CTATACAGAAGGGCGGGGATACCCCGCCCCTACTTCCCAAAATATTGCTCGTAATTTCCGGATTGTACAACAATCTTTGCTTCAGAAAGAACATCAGCAGGGCCGAAATCTCTTAGGTGTGTTTCTTCCTATGTGAACGCTTTCCCTTTAGCGAATGTCGATGGGGTGTTTGTAATAGGGCGTACTTCTCGATTACAGCTTGTCTTTGTTTTTGCGGCCTTCTATATGAAGTTTGCTCTCAGATAGCTTCACAACGGCGTTGACATAAAATGGTTCAAGTTGCAAACTTAAACCCGCAAAAGAACGCAGGCTATCGCCTCAGGCGATCCGCCGAGGCGGAAAGCCTGCGGCTACCAAATTTCAACCTTCACTGAGAAGGTTACATTCTCATTTGTTCAATTTAGTGTAAAATTAATCTTATGGCAAAACCTATTGTAGTTATCGTCGGAAGATCAAATGTCGGCAAATCAACCCTGTTTAACAGGATAACCGGCTCGCACACCGCTATCGTCGAGGATATCCCCGGTGTTACAAGGGATAGAAATTATCTTGATGCAGAATATGAGGGCAAATATTTTGTTGTTGTCGATACAGGAGGATTCTATTCAGAACCTGTGGATGATATATTCTCTCAGGTTAAGGAACAAGCCTTGTTTGCCATTGGAGAGGGAGACGTCATAATCCATTTACTTGACGGCAAGAATGGGCTCACAGCTTCCGATATGGAACTTGTGCGGCTTCTGAGGGCGTCGGAGAAAAAAGTGCTCTGGGCTGTAAATAAAATTGATGCATTCACACGCGAAGACAGGTTGTATGATTTTTATCAGATAGGCACAGACAACCTCTTCCCTGTTTCTGCAGCAACAGGATACGGATATGATGATCTTATGGATAAAGTAGTTTCTCTCCTGCCATCGTATACTGATGAGAAGACCGACTACCCAAAGATCGCAATTGTTGGAAGACCAAATGTCGGCAAGTCAACCTTAATAAATATCCTTCTCAGCAAAAACAGAATGATCGTAAGCCCTGTCCCGGGAACAACCAGAGATTCAATAGACAGCATCTGTACGTATTATGGGAAAAAGTATCTCATGATAGATACTGCAGGCATAAGGGCAAAAGACCGTCTTGGATATTCAATAGACAGGTTCGCAATGGTAAGGGCTGTCAGAAGCATAGAGAGATGCGATCTGGCGATAATTGTAATAGATGCAAGCAAGGGCATTGTGGACCAGGATCAGAAAATAGCAGGAATTGTCAGGGACTATGGGAAGGGAGCAATTTTTCTGCTTAACAAGTGGGACCTCATTGACATTCCTGAAGAGAGGTATAAAACCATAGTCAGAGAATTGAACAGAAAGATGTGGTTTATGCAGTATGCGCCGGCGCTGACAGTTTCAGCCATTGAGAAAAAACGCATCACAAAGGTATTTCCGGTCATTGATGAAATAATAAAGACAAGGAAAATCAGGATACCTACGGCAGAACTCAATAAGTCTTTCAATGATGTTGTATCAGGCTTTTCCATCCCTATCTATAAAGGCAGGTCGGTAAAATTCTATTACATAACGCAGGTAAAAACAGAACCTCCTTCTTTTGCAGTCTTTGCAAACTATCCTGCTGCAATAAAGGATGCGCATATCCGGCATATGGAGAAAGTTTTAAGAAACAGATTTCCGTTCATTGGGACACCGATACGGATTTATATAAAGGCCAGAGAGAGGAATAAAAAATAAATTGATAAACCATGTGTCATTCCTGCAAGTGAAGCGCGTCGGGAATCGTTCTGATTCCCCCTTAGAAAAGGGGGTTAGGGGGTTGTTCTTCGAAAAGATTCTCGCCTCGGCGAGTCGCTCCCGCACTCAGGCGGGTTCGCTGAGGAGAAGAGGTGACCGGACAAGCCGGAATGACAAATAATTGAGACATATATGTTAGTAAAGTATTTTAAAATCTTTCTCAGGAGTTTTTTGGATTTTTTTCGTGACGGCGGTCTGATGCTTGCAGGCTCTATCTCATATTTTTCAATGATGGCCCTCGTCCCGCTCTGTCTTTTCCTGATTACCATACTCGGCCATATCCTTGGATATTATCCGGAATTCTACGAATATTTCTCAAACAGACTTATCAATTTCTTTCCTGACATAACCTCGGGCATTTCAAAAGAACTCGGCAAGCTGATAAAGTTCAAAGGCATCGGAACATTCAGTCTCCTCCTGTATGGATTCCTTTCCATTCAGGTATTTGCCTCGCTTGAAAATGCCCTGAATATTATCTTTGAAGTCAGGAAGAAGCGTTCCTTTTTCTGGTCGATAGTTCTTTCTCTGGTCATTATTACATTTCTGATCATGATGATTTTCATTTCATTCATCGCAACAACACTTATACCGCTCCTGAAAACATTGAAGGAATTTTTCCCGGATTTGCATATTGGCCTTATAACAGCCTTTCTTATACGTTACGTTGTTCCTTTCCTGATGGTCTTCTTCACTATCACTGTAATGTACATCTTCTTTCCGAAAATGAAGGTCAGGATCTCCTATGCATTTGCCGGCGCTTTTTTTGCTGCCGTATTCCTTGAGATAGCCAAACATGTTTTTACCTGGTATGTCGGAACAGTAGTGAAATTTGGAACGATATATGGTCCTTTGACCGCATTTTTTGTTTTCCTGCTATGGGTATTCTATTCCTCATGCATCTTTCTGGTCGGGGCTGAGTTTGTACATAATTTGATTATTAAAAAGAAGGCTTAGGCTCAATCCGGAAAATATTTACTGAGGCCTTCGCGTATGCCGACAGGATTATATCCTAAATCTTCCCTTGCAGAAGAATGGTCAAGGTCTGCATCTTGTGTAATACCCGCGATTATATTCCATGTTAACAGGGGTTTTTTCATCACCATTTCCATGCCTGCAGCAAGCACTCTGCATATCCATACAGGGATCGGTATAAAAAGTTTCCTTTTCCCCTTATATCCGAGCATAAGATGTCCCAAATCCCAAATGCTGATTGCCTCACCGCCACTGAAATTGTAGATCTTGCCGAAACTTTTTTCATTTCCTGCGATAGCTATAAGGCCCTTCATCATGTCATTGACATCAACCGGATTTTTCAGTGCATGTCCCCTGCCGATAAACGGCACGACCGGATATTTCAGGAGATAATCCATGAACATCATAAATTCCAGTCCGCCATTTTTTTCATAAACTAATGTTGGACGTACAATAGTGTATTGCATCGCTTTCTGTTCCTTAACAATTCTTTCGCACTCTTTCTTGGATCGCGAATAAGGAGTTTCCAGGGGATAAACTACAGAAGCAGAAGAGACAAGAATAAAATGTCTTACTCCGGCTGAAGCTGCTTCTTCAACCATGTTTCCTGTGCCGTTGATATTTATCTTCCTGAATAATACAGGGTCTTGCGCAATGATAATCGCGGCGAGGTGGTAAACCGTATCTATTCCATTGAAAGCTCCCTTTAAAGAATGGGCATCCTGAATATCACCATAAAAAATATCACAATCAACCCCCTTCAACCGTGAAACGAGAGGGTCATTCGGCAATGTCAAAACACGAACCTTCCAGCCTGATTTCACAAGCGCATGAACAAGCCGCGAACCCATAACGCCGGTCCCGCCTGAGACAAGTATGCCCCTTTTTTGCTGAGAATCTGCGTTAGCGCATGTCATATAAAGAATGATACTTTCCCCTCAGATAACTGCGTACAACAGACAGCACATCCAAACCATATTTGACAGGATTCAGATGCGAGACTTCACCGGCATAAATCGTTGGTATTGGGACCTCAGCAATCCTGAAGTTTCTTATCTTAGCCATAACAATCATTTCCAGATCAAAGTCAAATGAATCGCTGAGTCTATTAAAAGGGATTTCGAGCAGAGTTTTTCTGGAGTACAGCATATAACCGCTGTGATACTCTGCCAGCTTCATGCCGAATGCCATATTTTCAAGGGCTGTCAGGCATTTATTAGCTATAAATTTATATAATGGCATCCCTCCCTTTAAAGCCCCCTTCCCCAACATTCGGGACCCCTGGACAATATCTGCTTCATTATCATCGATAGGTTTCAGCAGATCAGGAATTTTTTCGGGTGAGTATTGTCCGTCGGAATGCAGCAGGATCGCAACTTCTGCACCTTCTTTCAACGCATAATTCAGGAGAGTCTTTTCAGCAGCGCCATAACCCCGGTTTGTCTCATGCCGCAATGTAATAAGATCAGGGCATTCCGACCGCAACCGCGACAGCGCTTCTTCAGTATCATCTTTACTGCCGTCGTTCACAACTACATAACGTTTGATTCTCAATTTCACATGGTCAGGTATTCTTGAAAAAACCCCTTCGATAGTTTTACCCGCATTATAAGCAGGCATAATAATGAAGACATTATCTACCATTCGCATTACAGATTTTTTTCAGCGCATCAACCCTTTCTTTATACAATTGATGGGCAATCTTACTAATGAGTTCATAAGAAAAGACACATTTAAACACTCTCCCCTTTATCCCCTCCCCTCAAGGGAGGGGCAATTTTTAAGTCCCCTCTCCCTTGAGGGGAGAGGGCAAGGGTGAGGGTGTGTGGCTTTACTTATAAACTCCTTAGTACCTTATGGTATCACTTCCATTGCTTTGTGAACAATATCATGGGTAGATATATCTGATCTGCCCTGACTGCGGTAATAATCCATATATTCTGTGACATAGTATTGCATTGTTTTTTCAAGGAGATCCTTCAGTTTCCATTCAGGCTCCCATCCTAAGAGTTTACGGGCCTTCGAAATATCCGGAATCCTCCGGTCTGAATCTTCATATCCTTCCCCGTAGAAATCATCTGCCGATACTTCGACTATGTCGGGCAGGCGTTGACCGGGTTTCGGAAATTTCTCTGCGTATATATCACGCATCAGTTCTGCCAGTCCCCGGATAGACACTTCGTTATCCGGAGTCCCTATATTAAAAACCTGCTTGTTGCAAACACCTTCTGGGTTTTCAATAATCCTCCGGATACATTCGATCGCATCATTTATATAGGTATAACAGCGTCGGTGAAGGCCGCCATTCACCAGTTTCATCGGCCTGCCGCTGATCAGCGCATCCATGAAAAAGGAGAATACCCTTGGAATGCCGTCTGTCTCCTCCGGAAGGTAATCAATCTTTGGTCCGATAAAGTTAAAAGGCCGGATAATTGTATAGTTGAAATTATATTCAAGTCCGTATGCATGAATGACCCTCTCAAGAAGCTGTTTTGCAGATGCATAAATCCACCGGTGCTTGCCAAGATGTCCGAGGATAAAATCACTGCTGTCTTCAGAAAAAGTTGCATACCGGGGATCTTCAGGATTGACCAGGTCCTCTTTCATTATGCTCACCACAGTCTTTCCATATACCTCGCAGGTGGAAAATTGTATGAGACGCTTTTTATGCCGTACACATGCCTCTGCAATTTTAAGGTTCTCAACAAAATTCAGCCTGAATACTTCCAGCGGTATTTTGATATACAGGCCGGGATTTGCATAAGCAATAAGATCTATGACCAGATCTGCATCTTCTGTCAGTTCAGCAAGATTCAGGCCCGGTTTTCTGATATCCTGCCGGATAAATCTGAAACATTTATGTCCAAGAAATTCCATGATCTTATCCTGATAGATATCAACTCCTGTAACAGTATGTCCTTCTGATAACAGTCTGCCTGTAAGGTGAGAGCCGATAAAACCTGCGCAGCCCAAAGTCAGGACTTTCATTCATTGCCTCCTGTTAGTGATGATTGAGAATATTTTTTATTCCCCCTGGTAATATGATTTATATATTCTTTTGCTCCATTAAAAGAGGGATTCTGCTTTAATGTAGCCCTAAATTCCTCAAGTGCTTTGTCTGTAAGACCCATTTTGAAATAGCTGACACCGAGGTTAAAATGTGTCTCAGAAAGATCAGGATTCATCCTCAGAGAAATAGTATAGTGTTCTATAGCCTTATCAAGTAATCCTTTCGTCAAATACGCATTGCCAAGATTGTTATGTGTCTTTGCAGAGTCGGGATCCAGCTTCAGGGCGATATTGTAATGTTCTATAGCCTTATCAGCGTGTCCTTTTGCAGCATAAGCATTGCCCAGATTATTGTGCGTTTTTGCGGAGTAAGGATCCAGCTTCAGGTTTGTATTATAATGTTCTATAGCCTTATCCGCCATCCCTTTCATCATATACGCATTGCCAAGATTATTGTATGTCCCGGCAAAATCGGGTCTCATACTAATGGCAATGTTATAATGTTCTATGGCCTTGTCGATGAGACCTTTAGCCTTATATGCACTACCCAGATTTATTTGACTCTCGACCTGTTCCGGATTGATTTTCAGGGCAATTATACAATGTTCAATCGCCTTATCCAGCAATCCTTTGGACATGTAAGCATTGCAGATATTGTTGTGTGTAACTGAAAAATCAGGATTCAGTTTCAGGGCTGCTGCATATTGTTCAATAGCCTTGTCAGTTACTCCCTGAGACATGTAAGAATTGCCCAGATTATTCCGCGCCCTTACACTCTCAGGAGACTTTCTTACAACATCCTCCCACAAAGTTATTTTACTGGCCCAAAGAGAATTTCTTGCATAGCTTAAATACGAGGTTAATAATACCATAACAACCAGAATTGACATTGTAAGATAACGTATATTTATATTTTTAGAGCGCAGTGTAAACAGAAATATGCCTGTTATGGCCGAAATGAAAAAACCGGCTGAAGGCAGATATACTCTGTATTCATCAATTGTTGTCTGCAAGGGTATAATGCTTGATTCAACAGAAAGGGTGATAAAAAACCAGAATATACCGAAGGCTGCTATCCTCAGATCAGGAATCTTAACACGGGAACGGTAATACAGATAAAAAGCCAGACCGGCAAGGCAGAGAAGCAGCAGAAATGAGGCAATTACCCGCATATCGGAGAATGAACCGGACAGAGGATACACATAATCAAGATTCTGATTTACTGGAAGAAACAAAAGTCTTATATAGGTCACAACAACCCTGAACTGAGTTATAAAATAATCCCATCTTGATACACCTGTAGAATCCACTGTTGCAGGTCCGACACTTGCTATGATTTCTCCAACCGGTTTATCTATCCCTATGAGTGTCAGAGGGATAATAAACAGGGCAAGTAGAAACGGCATCAACCTTATTATCCTTGCCCTAACCTGTCCTGTGAAGAAAAAGAATTCATATAGGGCTATGACAAACGGAAGGGTAAAAGCATTCTCTTTTGTCTTCATGGCAAGAACCGTTGCAATAAGCGATAAGGCAAATAAAGAATATTGTCCTGCTTTTCCTTCAGATAATCTCGACCTGATATACAATATTAGCGAGAGTGTATAGAACAAGGCGGCAAGGGATGCGAGTCTCTGAAAAATATATGTTACAGCTTCTGTCTGCAGGGGATGAGAGACAAATAGCAGGGCAGAAAAAAGGGCTATATACTGAACTTGTCCCTTTAACAAGGATTTTATTAAAAATGGCGTCCTGAAGGTTAATAAGACAAGATAGTAAACAAGCAGTGCATTGATGGCATGTATCAGGAAATTAACGACATGATACCCTGTGACACTGTTTCCATGGATTTTATAATTGAGAGCAAATGTGAGGTAGCCGACATATCTGCCTATAAAATGATTATACTGATTCCCGAAATTCTTTGCCCTGTTATAATCCAGAAAATAGCTGATGTCTCTGACAATCGGGTTATCTGCGATAAAAAAACCTTCATCCCACTGGAATGGCGCATTAAAGCTGTTTGAATAGCATATGAAACCGACAATGAGAATCAGAATACAATGTAAAATAGGATTTTGGATGAAGCTTGCTTTAGAGATATCTTTTTGTATTTCTGCCCTGCCCTCTTCAACCCGCTTTTCCGCCTTTCTCTTCGCTTTTTTCCCCATAAGATTTATAGTTTAGCATGATCTTTATCTTTAATTTATTAGGAACCGGGAGCTGTTGATAATAAACAATCTGTGGTAAAATGTTGCATGGCATGGAAATATTTGACTGAATGTTGAATAATGTAAGAATATGAAACTCGGGGAAGCCTTAATTAAGGAAGCTCTCATAACAAGGCAGCAGCTCGAACAGGCCCTGAAAAGACAGGTTCAATTCGGCGGCAGGATAGGGACCAACCTGGTTGAATTGCGCTTTCTTGAAGAAGAGGAATTATCGAACTTCCTGAGCAGATATTTCAAATTGCCGTCAGTATCGCCTGAGATGTTGAACTCCATACCTGAAGAAGTTGTCAATTCAATAAGCGCTGAGATTATCGATAAATACAAAATCCTACCTTTCAGAAAAGAACGGCACAGACTGCATACCGCTATGCTCAATGCAAAAGAGATCAGGGATATCGATGAGCTTCGCTTTGTAACAGGATACGACATCATTCCCTATGTCATAACGGAACTGAGGCTCCTTTATGCGCTCGAAAAGTATTACGGAATAAAGCGGGACGTACGATACATCAGCCTGAAAGACCGTTTCGATCCTGAAACAAAAGTTGAAGAAACATCTGTTCAAAAAATTAAAGTTGCCTTTACTGAAGTTAAGGAGACTGAAGATATTGCAGGCATTCTTATTAATGAGTCCCATAAAATAGCAGAGAGGATAGCTCTCTTTACCGTAAAAGGCGGCAGGATTGTCGGATGGAAGGCAAGAGGTCTTGAAATAGACGGGTTTGAAATGCCTGAAAAGGATTCGCCGGTATTTTCTGAGGTTCTCAGGAAAAAGAGCAATTACCGCGGACCTGTAATGAACATAAAGGGCAATGAATCATTAATAAAAATTCTCAACGGAACACCTCAGGATGCCCTGATTATGCCGATCGCTATCAGGGAAAAAACTGTTGCTCTATTCTATGTCGACAACGGCAATGCATCTGTACTGAATGCAAATGTAGGTTTTTTATCCATGCTTGCTTCCATGACAGCCATAGCATTTGAAATCCTGATTCTAAAAAAGAGGATCATAGATCTCAGCTTCCCAATATAGCATAGCCTAAAGAGGATTTTAGAGCGCTTCTTTTCTTCTCTCTCCTGTCCTGATCCTGACAACATCTTTAAGGTCATAGATAAATATTTTCCCGTCGCCGATTTCACCTGTATGAGCTGCCTTCTGTATGCAACCTATTATCTCTTCAAGTTTCTCATCAGGGACTGCCACCTCGATCTTCAGCTTAGGAATAAATCTTACCTCATAGCTCGAACCCCTGTAAATCTCAACATGTCCTTTCTGTCTTCCAAATCCCTTCACTTCAGTAATAGTCATACCCAGAATCCCGGTCTTAGAAAGGGCGTCTTTCACATCGTCAAGTTTGAAGTGCTTGATTACCGCCGTTATCATCTTCATGGTCTTACCTCCGGATAATTTCAATTGATACGTTATAATATCAAAATTTCCATGAACTTAAACAACCTTATACAAGAAGCCTCTGCAGGAACTCCGGATCCTGAAAGGGTATTGAAAAATTTAGAAAGACTGCTCATAGACTTACCGGATTTTCTTGAAGGGCATGAAAAAGAGATTGATCATATTGCAGGATTGTTTTCATACAGCCAGTTCCTCACCGAGTATGCTATAAGAAATCCATTGAGCCTTTCCCGCGCATTAAAAGACTATCGCAGCTCTATTAATAAACAGGCGATTCTTGCCGAAGCTTTTGATAAATATGAATCATTTCGCCATGAAGAACTCCCTGCAACATACAAACAGAAGGCTATGAGGCTGCTCCGGGAAATAAAAAAAGACTATATTCTTTTCATAACACTGAGAGATATCTCAGGCGTCACAAACCTGAATGAATGTATGTCTGAATTAACCATTCTATCAGAGGCGCTTCTTCAATTAGCCCTTGATATGTCATTCACATTAATGAGAAGAAAATTCGGCTTATTGAGAGAAAATGCCTTTTCCATCGTCGGAATGGGCAAACTGGGAGCTGAAGAACTCAATTACAGTTCTGATATAGATATCATAGCTGTATACCGCTCGGAAGATAGCATTTCTACCGGGATTCTCAATCCCTTCGGGATAAGATATAATAAAATTTCTTCTCAGGAATATTTTTGCGCTCTTACCGAAATTCTCATGAATCTCCTTCAAACGCCGACCGAAGACGGTATTGCTCACAGAGCAGATCTCAGACTCAGGCCAAACGGCCGGAAAGGAGCCCTTGCGCTCTCACTGGATTCTTATCGTTCATACTATGAGGCATGGGGAAAAACATGGGAAAGAATTGCCCTGATACGCGCGAGACCTGTTGCCGGAGATAATTCACTGGGGGTCATGTTCATAAATGCTGTTAAACCTTTTGTCTGGAAACGGTCAATGGATTATCACGACCTTGAAGAGATCAGGGGACTGAAGAAAAAGATCGATACTATCTTCGATCCAAACGACATAAAACGAGGCTACGGAGGGATACGGGAGATAGAGTTCTTCGTTCAGACATTTCAGCTTCTTTACGGTGGTGAGATGAAAAATCTAAGGAGGCTGAACCTCTCGGCATCGCTTCAGGAGTTGTTAAGAGAGGGGTTTCTCTCAGAAGAAGATGTAAAGATACTCTCAGAAAGTTACTCTTTTTTAAGAAGAATTGAACACCTGCTTCAAATGAAAGACGATCTTCAAACACATTCTTTGCCGTCAGATTCAGATGAACTATGCATACTTGCAAAAAAGATGAACTTCCATAACGCGAATGATTTTTTGTCCGACCTCAGATTAAAAAGACTGAAGGTGAGGGATATGTATAATTCCCTCCTTGGCGGGACCGAAGCTGCACAGGAAGTTATGTTATCACTCAGGGATGACATGCCGGAAGAATCTATTCTCGATTATCTTTCCTTTAAAGGTTTTCTTAAGCCTGCTGCAGCCCTCAAAAATATGGACTCCCTTTCAGAGCAGATAGCCACGGGAAAAACTATAAGAGAGAGAACGCTGCTCAGGAAAATAATACCTGCATTCCTCGAAGAGGCAGTAAAATCCGTCAATAAAGACAGGACATTAGGCGTGCTTGTCTCATTTATCCGGAAGATCGGATCCCATGAGTCTCACATGGACCTGTTGCTGCAACGGCCTGATACAAGAGAGAGCACTGTCAGCATATTCTCAATGAGCGCTTATCTCACAAGATCACTTTTAAGTCTTGATAATCTTGAGGCTATCTTTGAATATCCTGATATGAGGATGGACTATAACTTTTTACAGGAACGGCTTGTAACTCTTCTCAGCAGTTCATACAGTCCGCTCGATGCCATCAGGGAAATAAAGACTATCGAAGAACTTAAATCAGGAATGCTCTATCTTAACAATACCTTCGATACACATCAATTTTCAGCCGGCCTCAGCAGTCTTGCTGAAACAATCGTAAAAGCCCTGTCCTCCCGCCTGAATATGGATAATAAGTTCGCTGTCATCGGACTCGGCGCATTAGGGGCCGGTGAATTGAATATTGACTCAGACCTAGATCTCATGTTTATACATACAAATGACAGAAACCTTTCTGCTCCTGAAAAGGGGTCTGCTGAAGAGCTTATCAGATTTCTCTCAGCATACACTGCACAGGGATTTGCTTACAGGGTCGACACACGTCTCAGGCCTGACGGCTCAAAGGGAACCCTTTCAAATGACCTCAGCGGTTATAAGCGCTATTATCTCAAGTCCGCACAACCCTGGGAGATACAGTCTCTTCTCAGGGCAAGACCGATCGCCGGAGATATGGATCTCATAAACGCATTCCAGCAGATGAAAAGACAGGTCATTTTACAGAGATGCAATGAAATAAGAGGATCTGACATGGAGCATATGAGGAGAAGGATCATTCGTGAGATTTCCCGGGAAGCTGCCGGATATGACATAAAAAATGGTCCGGGCGGGATCAGGGAAATAGAATTCCTCGTTCAATACCTTCAGTTAAAACACGTCCGGGAACTGCCTGACCTGATTATTCAAAATACAGAAACTGCTATCAGACAGCTCACAAAAAGCAGTATCCTTGATAGTGATCCTGGTGATCTCCTCTCAGATGCGTATAAGTTTTTAAGAACTGTTGATACCTTGCTGAGACTGAATGATGAAAATGTGTTAAAGATTAATTCTGAAATTATTGATATAATTATTAGGTTTCTTAATCTTGCGTCAAAAGATGCCCTCATAAATAAGATTAAAGATACAAGACAAAAGGCGCTTGAGATAACAAAAATATTTTATGGATAAATTGAGAGAGAGAAGATGGCGGTTCTGATACTCAAAAACATATCTTCTGAAGGTCCCGGCACAATAGAGAATTTCCTCAGAAAAGATGACATTCCCTTTAAAATTGTGGAAATGGGCTCAGGTGAAACAGCGCCTCCTTTGGAAAAATTCAATACCCTTGTAATTCTCGGCGGACCTATGGGTGTCTATGAACTGGACAGATATCCGCATCTTCTGACCGGTTCCCGTATTATCAGAGAGGCAATCAACAGGGATATGAAGATACTAGGGATATGTCTCGGCTCACAAATGATCGCGCATTGTCTCGGCGCAGAGGTACATCCCGGCCCTGAAAAAGAGATCGGGTGGCGTTACATAGAACTCACAGGAGACGGTTTAAAGGACCCGCTGATGAGAAGGCTTGCGACTCATCCGCAGGTTGGAGACTTCTGGAGAAAATTCAAGGTCTTCCACTGGCATGGAGACACTTTCGATCTGCCGCCCGGAGCTGTCCTTTTAGCAAGTTCCCGGCTTTATAAACATCAGGCATTCAGATTCGGCAATAAAGTTTATGCATTCCAGTTCCATATAGAAGTGACAAGGGATATGATCCGGGAATGGTTTCAGGGGACGCCGGATAAGGACAGGATGATCGAAGAAACAGAAAAGATATATGAAGAATGCAGCGGCAGGGCGATAAATTTTTATAAATTAATTTTCCGGAAAAGCTTATAAAAGAAGGAGGTCAGCATGGCAAAAGAAAAAATCAAGAGTGTTTTAAAAAAACCAAGGGATAAAAAAGACGTCATGGAGCTGGTAAGGAAGCATGGTGTTAAATTCATAAGGCTCTGGTTTACCGATATTCACGGGCAGTTGAAAAGTTTTGCTGTCCCGGTTGATGAAATTGAATTCGCATTTAACGAAGGCATGGGCTTTGACGGTTCATCCATTAAAGGCTTTGCAAGGATTGATGAGAGCGATATGATTGCAAGACCTGACCCATCCACCTTTGTTCTCCTCCCCTGGAGACCAAAGGAGAAGGCGGTCGCAAGGATGTTCTGCGATATCTATGAACCCGACGGCTCACCGTATAAAGGAGACCCGAGATATATTCTGAAAGTCAACCTTGAGAAAGCCGAGAAGAAGGGGTTCACTTTGTTCGTAGGGCCCGAACTCGAATATTTCTATTTCAAGAGTGATAAGTGCACGGAACCGCTCGACGAAGGCGGTTACTTTGATTATCCGCTGGATGCTGCGGAAGACCTTCGGCGGGATACCATCCTTGCGCTTGAAACAATGGGGATACAGGTTGAATATTCCCATCATGAGGTTGCACATTCGCAGCATGAGATAGACCTGCGGTATGCAGACGCCTTAACAATGGCTGACATTGTGATGACACACAGAATAATCGTTAAGGAGATAGCAAAGCAGTATAATGTTTACGCCACCTTCATGCCAAAGCCGGTATTCGGCCAGAACGGAAGCGGCATGCATACACATCAGTCTCTGTTTAAAGGCGATAGAAATGCTTTCTTTGATCCCAAAGACCAGTATTTTCTCTCCGACATTGCCAAAAAATATATAGCCGGTTTACTCACCCATATAAAGGAAATTACCCTGATTCTGAACCAGTGGGTGAATTCCTATAAAAGGCTTGTACCCGGTTATGAGGCGCCTGTTTATATCTGCTGGGCAAGGAGAAACAGGTCTACCCTTGTCAGAGTTCCCCTTTACAAGCCTGGCAAGGAAAAGGCGACACGCGTGGAACTCCGTTCACCCGATCCATCCTGCAATCCATACCTTGCCTTTGCCTGTATGCTGAATGCCGGACTGAAAGGCGTCGAGAAAGGGTATAAGCTGCCCGAACCTGTTGAGATGGACGTCTACCATCTCTCTGAAGAGGAGAGGCTGAAATACAATATTGATACCCTTCCTGGAAACCTCAACAGGGCTATGGAATACGCAGAAAACAGCGAACTCCTGAGAGAAACTCTCGGTGACCACATCTTTGAACAGTTTCTAACCAGCAAAAGGGTAGAATGGGATGATTACCGGATAAGGATTCATCCCTACGAAATAGAAAGGTATTTACCGATTCTGTAAAAACAGGATTCAAGGGGTCAGGGGTTCTGGGATTCAAACGGATAATTATAAAAAACTTGAACCCTTGAATCCTTGGTCCCTCTTATTCACTTTTCCACTCCCTCTGGTTCTATGTGCACAACAATATCCACAACCGAAGGAAATTCTTTTTTTATCTTTTCTTCTATGATGTCTGCAATCCTGTGGCTAGCTTCTATTGACATATTTTTATCCACGAGGATATGGAGGTCAAGGTAAATTGAATTCATCGAGCCCCTTGTCCTTATATTATGGCATCCCTTAGCGCCTTCTATACTGTTTACAACAAACTCAATAGCAGAGGTGTCTAAGCAGACTGCATCTACAAGCACGTCAGATGCATTTTTGAGAATCTCATATCCTATCTTAGCGATAAAAACAGCAATAATGAGTCCAACAATAATATCAGCGCGGTGATAACCCATTTTGGTAAAAACAAGGCTTATGATGACAGTGAGGGAAACAAGGATGTCACTCTTTGTATGTTTGGCGTCAGCTATTAAAAAATCACTGCCGAGCAGTTTGCCTTTTCTCTTTTCATAGAACATCACAAAAATATTAACTCCCATTGTTGCAAGCATTATCAAAAAACTGGCTTGTGTAACATTCGTTTTGTGATCTTCATGGAAAGACTGATATGCCTTCTTCAATATCTCAAAACAGGCAGTAAACAACATAACCGCAATAATGATTGTAAAAAGAGTCTCATATTTTTTATGTCCGTAAGGATGCTTTTCATCCGGTGGATGGGATGCTATCCAGATGCCTATCAACCCTATCACATTTGATGTGCCGTCGAAAACAGAATGAAACCCGTCAGACATCATGGCGACAGAGTTGGTTATTAATCCGTAGACGACTTTTGCGCCGGCGACAAGAGCGTTCAGGATTAATGTATAAATAAGGACTTTTCTTATCTGGCTTGAATAGTCTCCGGCTAAAATATCCCTGTCCATTTATGCCTGAACTCCATAAATTTTCCTTCTGTGATAGATTCTCTCATATTCCTGAAAAATTTCAAATAGAAATACAGGTTGTGTATTGTGTTCAGCCTCATCGAGAGTATTTCCCTTGAAAGAAAGAGATGCCTCAGATACCCCCTCGAATAATTCCTGCATGCAGGGCATTCACAGTCAGGGTCAAGAGGCCCCTTGTCAGCCTTGAATTCTTCTCTTTTGATGCTTATTTTCCCTGTGCTTGTGAACAGAGTTCCGTTACGTGCATTTCTTGTAGGCATAACACAGTCAAACATATCAAAACCTGCCTCAACTGCCTTCAGCACATCTCCTAGTTCCCCTATCCCCATGAGATATCTCGGTTTGTCGGCAGGGAGCAACGGCGCGGTAAAATATATCATCCGGTGCATGTCTTCTTTAGGTTCGCCAACACTCAGTCCCCCGGCTGCATATCCATCGAACCCGATGTCTGTAAGTTCCTCAATGCTTTTCCTGCGCAGGTCTTCATAGAGACTTCCCTGAACAATTCCGAATAATGCCTGCCCTTCCCTTTGAAATGCCTTGCATTGTTCTGCCCATTGTATAGTTCTGAAAAGCGAGTTCATTGCGTATTCATAAGTCGAAGGATATGGGGTGCAGTCATCAAGCGCCATTGCTATATCCGAGCCGAGCAAAGACTGTATTTCCATTGCTTCTTTCGGTCCAAGAAAATGCATTGAACCGTCAAGATGGGATTTGAAATGCACTCCGTCTTCCTCTATCTTTCTCAAGGCAGAAAGGCTGAAGACCTGAAAGCCGCCGCTGTCAGTCAATACCGGCCTGTCCCAGTTCATAAATTTATGAATACCGCCGAGAGATGAGATTATCTCGTGACCCGGCCGGAGATAAAGGTGATACGTATTGCTGAGAATTATCTCAGCCCCTATCTCTTTCAGTTCCTCAGGAGACATAGACTTAACGGTCCCGATCGTTCCGACCGGCATAAATGCAGGAGTATGTATAAGCCCTCTGTCCGTCTCCAGAAGACCGGCTCTGGCATCTCTGTCTTTTTTAATTATTTCGAATCTCATCGCGGTGTCCGGCAACTGCGTCAGTTGCATAAGTTGACATTTTACAATAACCCATTGAAAAAAACCGATTTTGTCACCCTATAGGTATCTGAGGCGATGTTATCAAAGAAAACCTATTTTCAGGAGAAATGCATATAGTTGGAAACTCGCGCCTATGCAATCAGGTATAATATCGATAATTCTAATAAAGGACTTAGAAGGGAGGCAGTTATTTAAATGGATACCTTGAAGGAGCCCATGAAAATTTCATCGATAGAATTACGGGCGTCCAGGTTTCTAAGCAGCCATATGTAATGAGATATGTCCTCGCAGCTCTCATGGAAGACGCTGGGGAAGACGGTATTAATCTGACCGAGGAAGATATTGGTTCGCTTTTCATGCTTTTTAAGACCGAGATAGAAGTTCTTGATAAAAGAGCATAAATGTCATGCAAGACTGTGTCTTGACAGTCTTCCTTTTGACCTTTATTATTATTATGAATATTTGGAAGGGATTAAACTGAAGATATGAAAAAACCCTGGTCAGGAAGGTTCAAAGAGAATACTTCAAGGGTTGTAGAATCCTTCACAGAATCCATATCGTTTGATTGCCGTCTCTGGAAATACGACATCGAAGGCAGCATAGCGCATGCCAAAATGCTCGGCAGGCAGGGTATTATCACGAAAAGCGATTCTAAAAAAATAATAAAAGGACTGAACGAGATTGGAAAGGACATAGAAACAGGGAAGTTTATCTTCAGAGAAGAACTCGAGGACATTCATATGAATATCGAATCCGCCCTGATAGAGAGAACAGGAAATCCCGGAGCTAAACTCCATACAGCAAGATCGAGGAATGATCAGGTTGCCCTTGATCTCAGATTATATGTCAGGGCAGAAGTCAGAGAGATCCAGTCTCTTCTTAAAACTTTTCAGAAAACCCTTATCGATACGGCTTCAAAGCACCTCAACGTATTGATGCCCGGCTACACGCATATGCAGAGGGCTCAGCCGGTTCTTTTGTCACATCATCTGCTTGCGTATGTCGAGATGCTGCAAAGAGATACAGAAAGGTTTCATGATTCTCTGAAAAGGATAAATCAGCTTCCATTAGGCTCATGCGCCCTTGCAGGGACATCTCTTCCCATAGACAGACTTTATGTTGCAGAACTTCTTGGATTTGACGGTGTCTCTCAAAACAGCATTGATGCAGTATCTGACAGGGACTTTGCCCTGGAATTCCTGACAAATGCATCCCTGCTGCTGATGCATCTCTCACGTTTAGCCGAGGAGCTTGTTTTATGGTCATCAGAGGAGTTCAGATTCATCGAACTGCCTGATGCCTATACGACAGGGTCGAGCATAATGCCCCAGAAAAAAAATCCGGATGTCGCAGAACTAATCAGGGGAAAAACAGGACGTGTCTACGGAAATTTGCTCGCTCTTTTTACAATAATGAAAGGTCTTCCCCTGTCGTATAACCGGGATTTACAGGAGGATAAACTGCCTGTCTTTGATACGGTTGATACTGTGAAATCCTGCCTGATTGTCCTGAATGAAATGTTTCCGGGAATTGTTTTTCATATGAAAAGAATGCGGGAAACAGCAGGAGATGCTTTTTCTACTGCAACTGATATTGCGGAATACCTTGCCACAAAAGGCATACCCTTCAGAAAGGCTTATAAAATCACCGGAAAGATTGTCCTTCATGCTATCAGGAATACAAAGAAACTCGAAGATCTTACCCTGAAGGAGTTGCAGACGTTTTCCCCTATGATCGAACAGGATCTGTATTCCTGTTTGAATCCGGAGAATTCCGTCAAAAACAAAAAATCCCTTGGCAGCACATCACCTGCTGAGGTTGTGAAGCAGATAAAAAAGCTAAAGAAAATAGCAGATAGAAAACAGTAGGTAGTAGACAGTAGACTGCATACAGTAAATAATAAGATCATGAAGACATTAATCATAAAATCCCTCCTAACCTCCCTTTACCAAAGGGAGGGAATAACCCCCTCTTTTCCGCACTTAGGCGGATTCACCGAGGCGAAGATAAAGAGGGGGAAGGGGAGATTTTTTAATAATGATGCCTTACTTAATCATTCCTTAGTAAGATGTCTCTTATTTCTGTTTTCCTTCTGTCTGCTTATTCCCGCTTGTGGCAAAAAAGGTGACCCGACTTTAAAATCCTATGAAAAGCCGGAAGCGCCAATTGGACTAAGGGCAATACACAGAGAATCAGAAATCATTGTTTCATGGGATTTCCCCAGGAACAAAGAAGGTTCTATCAAAGGATTCCATCTGTTGAGATCATCAGGCGAAGATTTTCAGAAGCTCGCATTTATCGAAAATGCCGGGAGGTCTTTTTCTATTCCTGATTTTAAGATCGGCCTTGCCTGTAAATATAAAGTTGTTTCTGAGAATTTAAGGGGCATCATAAGCAATGACTCGGATATCTTAGATATAAAACCGGAATGCCCTCCTGCACCTCCGTCTAAAATTTCTTTCCATATTGAACACAACTCTCTCACATTAACCTGGGATAGCGCAGGGGAAGGGGTTTATTACAACATCTATAGGAGTGAAAAAAAGGGCGAATATGCTCTGAACCCTGTTAATAACAAACCTGTTAAAGAGCCCATTTTTAGGGATTCATTCAATATTAAAAAACCGATTTACTATACCATCCGCAGTTTGACTGGAAGCCTGATACGCGATGAAGGCCCTGCCTCTCATGAGATTACAACAGATCCGGCAGAACTTGTGCCGTCCGCACCTGAAGCCTTGCAGGCGGTAGTTGCCAAGGAGCATATATATCTTATCTGGAAAGAACCTCGGGAGACATGGGTAGAAGGGTACAGGGTTTACAGGGAACTGAATAAAGAAGAAGGTTTCAGATTGATCGGGGAAACCAGATCACCTTCATTCATCGACAAAGAGAATCTTCCGATGAAAAGGAGTTATCGGGTAACTGCCATTGGACCTGCAAAGGAAGGACCTCCGGCTGAGACAAGAGATGTAGCGCTTGCCATGCAGTAATCATTCTTCCAAGTACCCAAGATATGTCATAAATTCATGCTCAAAGTTATCACTTAATATCTTTTTCCCTATAGCTTCTTTTATTTCAGCAACATTCCAGAATTTTATCTCGTCGATTTCTTCCCTGTTAAATGAGAAATGCCCCTCATGTTTACAACGGTAAGTCGTCACTAATTCTGTTTCGTATGTATTGCTGTGAATATATGAATACAGGTATTCGGGCTCGCGTCCGGCAATGCCGAGTTCCTCATGCATTTCTCTTTTGGATGAGAAGATCAGATCTTCTCCTATACCGACATGTCCGCCCACAGACGTATCCCATCTGCCGGGAGCAACATCTTTATTCTGTGACCGTTTCTGTAAAAGAATATCTCCCTGTCTGTTAAATACAAGCACATGGACAACCTTGTGAACCATGGATGGATTGCCGTGGACCTCAGACCTGAGAGCGCGGCCTATTACTTCGCCTTTATAATTGACTATCTCTAAATGCTCTTCTGGTTCCATGATAGAATTATATTTCGGAAAGGTTTTTAAGAATGCAGGTTCCGGCATAACCGGAACCTGCATATTTTGGTTAGGCTTTAGTAACGTTTTCTGCTTTAGGGCCTTTTGGGCCATCTACAACTTCAAAGTTGACAGCCTGGCCTTCGGTCAGTGTCTTGAACCCATTGCCCTGAATGGCAGAATAGTGAACAAACACATCCCCTCCATCTTCCTTGGTGATGAATCCAAAACCTTTGGACTCGTTGAACCACTTTACGGTCCCTTTTACCATTGTGCTGCACCTCCTTGATAATAAAAATAGAAGATTACGGAATAATGGTATAGAAGCTGCAAAGTCGAGGTCCTTGAAGCTATATACAACAATACTTCCGAATACTTCGGCGATAGTATTGCACAGGAATTATGAAAAAATCAAGGCTGATGCCTTGCATAAAAAGCATAGCTGGTTGACAGAATTTTCCGATTTGGTTACGCTAATTGAAATAATAATTTACCGATCTTACCTTTATGAAAGACAAAATATTCAGGGCATTCGAAGAGAGCATCCAGGTTAAAGAAAAATTCATTGATGAAAAGAATATCGACAAAATCCTTGAGGTTTCAAAGATCATTGCCAATGCTTTCAATGACAGTAAAAAATTAATCCTTTTCGGCAACGGCGGGAGCTCTGCCGACGCCTCGCACATTGCTGCAGAATTCACAAACAGATTCAAAAGAGAACGTCCGGGTCTGCCTGCTATAGCCCTGAATACTGATATGGCAGTGATCACATCAATTGCGAACGATTATGATTTCTCTGAGATCTTTGCAAAACAGCTTAAAGCTATTTCTAATGAAGGGGACATTGTCATTGCGCTCAGTACGAGTGGAAATTCACCGAATATCCTTAAAGCAATGGATGTGGCGAGGAAAAAGAGATTGACTACAGTGGCATTCACCGGCTCGAAAGGCGACAAGTTCGCATCAAAGGCAACCTATGCATTTATCGTCCCGTCCGACAACACACCACGCATTCAGGAAACTCATATAACTATCGGACATGTCCTCTGTCAGATGGTTGAAGAGATTCTCTTTGAAGCCCCGCGGAAAAAATAGTTTGCCGTTTCAGGCATATGATCATCCTCGGCATTGATCCTGGCTTGGCAACAACCGGGTTTGGGGCTATACAATGTAACAATGCTGTTCCACGCCTGCTCAAATGTGGTTATATCAAAACATCTCCCCGGGAACATTTCTCCAAAAGACTGTTTCAGATTCACAGAGACATAAATACATTGATCCATACATTCCGCCCGGATTTAGTTGCTGTAGAAAATGTATTTTCACTGGTGAGGTACCCTAAGGCCGGTATATTATTGGGAGGTGTTTTGGGTATTATATACTTGTCTGTTTTTCAGAATAATGTCGCTGTATTAGAGATTACACCCAAAGAAGTGAAACACGCCCTCTCAGGTTTTGGAGGGGCTGATAAATATCAGATGAAATCTGTTATAAAAAAATTGCTCGGGCTGGACAATATTAAATCCCTGCACGCATCCGATGCGCTTGCAGTCGCCTTAACAGCTTTTTACAGGAAGGGTTCAAGGAAAATAATATGATATCGTATCTGAAAGGGATATTAAGACTCACCCTTGCACATGACGACAGGCTCACCCTCATAGTAAACGGGACAGGCTATGATATCCTGATCCCGGCCTATGTCATGAAAATGATCAAGGCAAACAGTTCAGACGGAGATGAACTCGAATTTTATGTTTCATATAATCAGACAGAGAGACAACCCAAACCTGTTCTCGTGGGATTTCAGTCCCCTCTCGATAAGGAATTCTTTGAACTGTTCATATCTGTTGAAGATATCGGTCCTTCTGCTGCTGTTAAGGCTCTCTCAAAACCCGTGAGGGAGATAGCCCGCTGGATTGAAGAGAGAGACGCAAAAGCGCTTCGCCAGTTAAAAGGCATAGGCGAGAGAAAAGCGGAAAAGATAATCGCAACCCTTAAGGGAAAAGCAGCAAAGTATGCCTTAATGCAGGAAGTTGCGGCAGCGCCTGAAGTCACAGAAGATTTCAGGAAAGAGGTGGAATACGTCCTTGTGAATCAGTTGGGGCATAAGCATACGGAAGCAGCGCAAATGATCGAAGAAGCGATTAAACGGAATCCTCGCATCAGCACGTCAGAGGAATTATTTGAGGAAGTATACAGGGGCCAGAAGAAGTGATTCACGAAGAGGCAAATAACCTCCCTGACATCTTAAGCGACAAAAGCCCTTTGGACGACGAGAACACCCTTTCTCTCAGACCAAAACTATTGTCTGAATACATAGGACAGGACAAGATAGTTGAAACCCTGAAAATAGCAATAGAGGCAGCCTTAAAACGGCAGGAATCTTTAGACCATATCCTTTTTAACGGACCGCCGGGTCTCGGAAAAACCACTTTAGCGCATATTATTGCAAATGAAATGGGTTCAAAGATTATCACCTCCTCCGGACCGGCCCTTGAAAAAGGCGGAGATCTTATGGGTATTCTCACACATCTCGAAAAAGGCGATATCCTTTTTCTTGACGAAATACACAGGTTGCCAAAGATCGTCGAAGAGTTCCTTTATCCGGCTATGGAAGACTTTGCAGTTGATTTTGTTTTTGATAAAGGTGTACATGCAAGGACTCACCGTTACAGACTTGAACCTTTTACCTTAATCGGCGCTACAACCAGGGCCGGCCTCCTTTCGTCCCCTTTGAGAGAAAGGTTTGGGATAACAAGAGATCTGGACTTTTATAATGAAAATGATCTTATCCATATCGTAAAACGTTCTGCATCAATATTAAACATCCCAATTGACCAGGATGGAGCTTTTGCAATTGCACAAAGGGCAAGAGGCACTCCGAGAGTTGCAAACAGACTCTTAAAACGTGTGCGTGATTATGCACAGGTCAGGGCTCAGGGAAATATTACAAAAAATGTTGCCATGGAAGCCTTATCTCTGGAAGGCATTGATGAGTCCGGTCTTGGAGAGATGGACAGAAAACTGCTGAACACGATCATCCTGAATTATAAAGGCGGTCCGGTCGGCATCGAAGCGCTTGCTGCAACACTTCAGATAGAAACCGACGTCTTGCTGGATGTTATAGAACCATACCTATTGAAAACAGGATTCATCATCAGGACATCCAATGGACGCAAGGCCACGGAAAAAGCTTACAGTCACCTTAACTTTACATACAGGAATAACTTAAGTCTGTTTGAAGGCAAAGAAAGCAAACGCCGTTCATAGATATGAAACTCCTCATGCATATCTGCTGTGCAAATTGCTGTCTATATCCCATTCAGACTCTGAACACAAAAGGTATTGATATAAAAGGTTTCTGGATCAATCCGAATATACATCCGTACACTGAATATCAGATGCGGCTTGATTCTGTGCTGAAACTGCAGAAAGACTGGTGCCTTGATATCGAATATACTGATCATTATGGACTCAGAGAGTTTCTGAGAACAGTGGTTAACAATGAAGAAAACAGATGTGTTTTCTGCTATTCTATGAGACTTGAGGAAACTGCAAAGGCTGCAAAGAAAATGAGACTCGACGGTTTCACAACTTCTCTCCTTGTAAGTCCTTACCAGAAATTTGATAAGATAATAGAAACAGGAAGGGAAATGGAAAAACGATATTCCATACCTTTTTATATGGAGGATTTCAGGCTGGGTTGGAAGAAGGGCATGCAGCTATCAAAGGAGCTTGGTCTTTACAGACAGAAGTACTGTGGATGCATCTACTCGGAAATGGAAAAATACGTGGGAAAAAGCAGCCAGTAAACAATAGACAGCAGATAGCAAACTGCAAATAAACAACAAAACATGACAGAAAGCATACAGCATATAGGGAAATTGCTTATCATTTCCGGTATTGTAATCATCGCTGTTGGAGGTTTATTGCTTCTTTCAGGAAAACTGCCGTGGATCGGCAAACTGCCCGGGGACATAATATTTCAGAAAAAGAACTTTACTTTTTACTTCCCGCTTGCGACCAGCATACTCCTGAGTCTGATACTGACACTCATTTTCTGGATTCTCGGGAAAAAATAATGATTACGTCAAAGGATCTCCACTTCCTATACAAATCGATATATCATCAAGTCTGTCATTCCCGCTCTATAATTCGTAGACTTGTCGGGTCACCTCAGCGACTCGCCGAGGCGAGAATCCTTTTTTATACAGAAAGATTCCGGACAAGCCGGAATGACAAACAAAAACATTTATTCCTCTTCTTTTTGATTGTTACATTTTACATTTTAATTTTTTCATTAAATGCCGGTGCAAATGAAAATATTAAGGTGCTTATCTTAAATGACGCCTATACCAAAATCCCTTTAAAGAATGAAAGAATAGAAAAGCTTGGAAGCATGAAGGGTGACCTCCTTGTTATGGGGTCGCATTATACAGGCAATATCGATATATGGAAAGGCGACAGGGGTCTCTATATCATAAATGAACTTCCATTAGAGGATTACATTAAGGATGTTGTTGCTGTTGAAGTCGGTCAGGACTGGGAAATGGAAGCGCTCAAGGCACAGGCGGTCATATCAAGGACATATGCCATATATCAGAAGAGAATGAACGGCGACTTAATCTATCATATCTCATCTTCTGTCATTCACCAGGTCTACAAGGGCAATAAGCCGAACGTAAGAATCGCATACGCAGTTAACCAGACCAGCGATGAAGTGCTCACTTTTAACGGCAGATTGATCGAAGCATTTTATCACTCGACATGCGGTGGAAAAACAGAATTTCCTGAAGAGGTATTCGGGAAAAGCTACCCTTATTTAAAGTCTCAGGAATCAACCTGTGAGATTTCCCCTTACTGGACGTGGGAAAAGAGGGTTCGTTTTGCAGAGATAGGGAAGGCTCTGAACATATCAGGGATTAAAGGAATTTCAATAAAATCCTATACGTCTTCAAAGAGGATAAAGCAGCTCAATATTGCAACCGATTCCGGAACAACCGTAATCAATGCGACCGATCTCAGAAAGGCGCTCGGATGGAGCGCTCTTCCAAGCACAAATTTCAAGATATCAGCCAACGGAGATTCAGCGCTGTTTGAAGGTAAAGGCTATGGTCACGGCGTTGGTTTGTGTCAATGGTGCGCATTGAATATGGCCCGCGAAGGCAAAAACTACAAGGAAATACTCTCCTTTTTCTACCCCGGAACAATAATACAACTTTATGAAAATCACTGATTTCGATTATCTTCTTCCACAAGATCTCATTGCACAAAGACCCTTAACAGATCGTTCAGGTTCAAGGCTCCTTGTACTTCACAGGGATGGCTCAATCGAACACAAAAGATTTATTGATCTCCCTTCATATCTCGGGAAGGGTGATATGCTTCTCATCAATAACACAAAGGTCTTTCCCGCAAGACTGAGCGCATATAACCAGGACGGTAGAAAGACAGATATTCTACTCGTAAGGAAAAAAGATGAAGCATCATGGGAAGTCCTCTCAAAAGGAGGCATTACAGGAAGACTGAGAATCTCTGATGAACTGCAGGTGGAGCTTCATAACGGGAATACAGCTCAATTTATCTGTTCCGGAAATTTCATGGATATCATCTGGAAATACGGCTGTATGCCCCTGCCGCCATATATGAAACGTTTGCCTGATGAATCCGACAAAATAAGTTACCAGACTGTATTTGCAAAGGAAGAAGGCTCCATAGCAGCGCCTACAGCAGGTCTGCATTTTACAGACATATTGCTCAATGATATAAAGAAGAGGGAGATAAGAATAAGAGAAATAACACTCCATGTGGGTATCGGCACATTCAAACCCATAAGGACAGAATCTGTTGATGAACATTCCATGGATGCCGAGTCTTTTGAGATAGACAGGAGACTGATTTCTGAAATCAATGATGCAAAGGCTTCAGGGAAAAGGGTTGTATGCGTGGGAACAACCACAACAAGGGCATTGGAAGGATATATAAGCGGCAACTGTCATGTGAAGTCTCACAATGGCAGATTAAAAGGCATGACTGATATCTTTATATACCCTGGATATGATTTCAAAATAGCCGATTCGCTCATAACCAATTTTCATCTGCCCAGATCTACACCTCTGATGCTGGTTTCCGCCCTCTGCGGCTGGAAAAATCTGGCAAAAGCTTATGAAGAGGCCATCGCAGGAGGGTATAGATTTCTCTCATATGGTGATGCTATGCTTATCTTATGAAAAAGACTGATTTAAAAGAAAAATCTTCAGTTTTCTATGTCAGCAGAACTATCATTATGATTTCTGTAATCGTAATATCTGCAATCGGTTTTACACTCGGATTTTTTGTCGGTAAAAACTTTCGCTCACCTGCTGATATGCATGCATCAGGTAATCCCCCAAAAGAACCTGCTGTTCAGCAGAATTCAGTAAATACTCAAAAGGAAATTACAGGCCGGCAAACTCAGCAGACACCTGCAGCACAAATACCGGTTGAAATACAGAAGCCTCAGGAAAACAAGAACGCTAAAGAAGCACACCCGATAGAAAAAGCAAAAGAGATGATCCCTTCCCAGTCAATCCTGAAGGCCGGAGAATCTCAGGAAACCAGGAAGGCCGCATCATCAAGAAAATATACTGTTCAGGTAGGCGCATTCAAAAATTCATCAGATGCACATGCCCTGATGTTGAAACTTGATAAAAAGGATTATCATGCGGCAGTCATCATGACAACAGCAAAGAATGAAAGGATTTTCAAGGTGCTGGTAGGAGAATTCAATACGAAAGAAGAGGCTGAAGTATTTTCGATCAAACTTAAGAAGACTGAGGGCCTTAAGGCTTTTGTAACTTTCAGGGCTCAGCAGGAGGCCTTACGGTAACAATAGAGATTGAACTTGACAGTGAAACCGAGTCTAACCTGCTTTTCGGGAGACTCGACAAAAATCTCAGGGTAATCGAGGAGACCCTCGGAATCGTAGCTTCTCAGAGAGGGAATAAGATATTTCTGCAGGGTAATGATAAAGCTGTAGAAAAGGCAGAGAGGGTCATCCATGATATCCGGTCCATCAGCTCTGAAGGCTATAACCTGAATCCCGAAGACATTCGCTATGCCATCCGCTCTACAACAAATGAAGACGAGTATACTTCAGTAAAAGACCTCTTCATGAACAACATCCCCGTATCTTCAAAAAAGCGGTTCATCATACCAAAGACAGAGACCCAAAGACAATACCTGGAAGCTATTAAAAAGTTCGATATCGTTATCGGCATAGGACCGGCAGGCACGGGCAAAACGTATCTTGCCATGGCAATGGCTATCAATGCATTTCTGAAAAAACAGATAAGCAGGATCGTACTTGCAAGGCCGGCTGTTGAGGCAGGTGAAAAACTCGGCTTTCTGCCCGGAGATTTGTACGAGAAAGTCAATCCTTATCTCAGGCCGTTATATGACGCCCTTTTCGATATGATGGAGGCAGAAAAGGTCGGGAAACTCATAGATCGCGGCACTATAGAGATAGCCCCACTTGCCTTCATGAGGGGAAGGACTCTCAACGATTCATTCATCATACTGGATGAGGCGCAGAACACGACTTCCGAGCAGATGAAGATGTACCTCACAAGACTCGGATTCAATTCAAAGACCGTTATTACCGGTGATATAACACAGATAGACCTCCCGCATGGAAAGACCTCAGGCCTTATGGAAACTGAAAGGATATTGAACGATATCGAAGGCATTAAATTCGTTTATTTTTCTGAGAGAGACGTCGTAAGACACAAGCTTGTCCAGCAAATCGTCAAAGCTTACGAGAGATATGAAAAACGGTCAGCAGAAGAATAAAATTCAGAATATTGCCGCGCGTTTAAAGATATTTTTATACGGCGATACATCTGCAGCCAATAGTCATTCCCTGAAGTACGGCAAAAAAGAAAAGCTTTTGAGAATATATTTTATAGTCGTATGCGGTTTTATTGCCTCTCTGTCAATACAGGTAAAATTCGGGATAGAACAAATAGCAGGAGGGTTTCTTATCTCCTCTCTCCTGATGTTTATACTCTACCGGGACATCATGCGGTACAAACCTGCCTACGTCAGGAAATACAATATGATCCTCCTTCTCGGTTACCTGTTGATAGGCACACTCCTTACGGAAAGATTGTTCGGTTACCTCATGTTCAGTCTTTCAAAAGGCCTGGAATATAAATTCATAGACAGCGCCCTCTTTGGCATTCCCATTGCTTCCGGGGCAATGTTCGTATCTCTTCTGTTTGACTTCCATACTGCTATTATTTTTGCCTTCACCATCAGTCTCCTCAGCGCTCTGTGGGTAAATGATGCATCCTATGCTCTTTATGCATTCGTCGGCAGCATCACTGCAGCCTTCAGTGTAATACGCTGCAAAAAGAGATCTGCCCTTTTGAAAGGAGGCGGTTTTGTAATTGCCGCAAATATCTTTACTGTTATAATCCTGCTCCTTTTTAAAGGAGAACTCTTCACTGCCAAGGCGCATTCTTCAATAATATTTGCAGCAATCGGAGGGATAAGCGTCACAGCGCTCGTTTCAATCTTCCTGCCGTTAATAGAACATCTCTTTAAAGCCACGACCGACATCAGTCTCCTTGAGCTTCTCGACCTTAATCAGCCGATCATGAAGAGCCTTATGGTTTCAGCGCCGGGCACTTACCATCACAGTGTGATCGTCGGCAATCTTGTGGAATCCACTGCAGAGGCAGTTGGAGTAAATCCTTTGCTTGCAAGGGTCAGCGCATATTACCATGACATCGGCAAAGTAAAGATGCCTGATTATTTTGTAGAGAACCAGAGCGGGGCTGAAAATAAGCACGAGAAATTGACCCCTCATATGAGCAGCCTGATTATTGTTAACCACGTTAAGGAGGGGGTTGAACTTGCCAGGCAATATAAGCTTCCTGAACCGATAATTGATATCATAGAACAACACCATGGCACTATGCTTATTACATATTTCTATCAAAAAGCAAAGGATAAAAGAGAGACTGCTTTGCCTGTTGAGGAAGATTATAAATATCATGGTCCAAAGCCACAGACCCGTGTAGCTGCCCTCGTCATGATGGCAGATGCGGTTGAGGCTGCCTCACGTGTTCTTACAGAACCCACACCTGCAAGGATTGCGTCATTGGTCGACAGAATAATAAATCACATATTCCTTGAAGGACAGCTTGATGAATGTGAACTCACTCTGAAAGATATCCATGAGATAAAGAAGCGTTTCACCTACATCCTGACTGGTATTTTCCATAAAAGGATAGATTATCCGGGGTTTGATTTTTCGAATGAAGGTCTATATAAAGAACCAGCAAAGACTTATAAAGGTAAATCAGCAGAGGATAACACGTCTTCTCAGGAAAACCCTCCGCCTGCTCGGACTTCACAGGGCTGAACTCAGTATCTTCTTCGTCAATGACGTCAGAATGAGGATATTGAACCGCGAATACCGCGGAGTGGACAGGACCACAGACGTGCTCTCGTTTCCTCAAGTTGATGTAAGCTATCAGCTATCAGCCATCAGCTCTCAGCATTTCATTCTTGGCGACATCGTCATAAACCTCCATAAGGCAAATAGACAGGCGATGGAATATGGCACAACCCTGAACGAAGAACTAAAAAGACTCCTGATACACGGCCTCCTTCATCTCATCGGATACGACCATGAAATGGGCAAATATGCAGATACAAAGATGCAGAAAAAGGCTCAATATCTTTTCAATCGAATATAGCAAATGTCATTTTGAAAGAAATGACATAAAATGTAACCTTACACATAATCTTTAATCCAAAAAATGCATTTGGATTAAACCACAGAGTTCACAGAGGTATTTTAAACTTTAAAAAGACTTTTAATTTCAAGCAATTCTCTGTGTACTCATGTTATATTTTTGAAATCAATTAAGACTCAATCTTGCATAAAATAGTGCACAGAGGAAATTATAAAAACCGATAGATTCTCTTTTATTATCAATATGTTTCTCCGTGCTCTCTGTGGTTAATTACATTATTCGGGTTAAGCTTATTTTTCGAGAGGATTAGCTATTCTTGTCTCTAAGTGTCAGATAACCTGAAAAGATGATCAGTATTCCACCGATGATAGTATGGATACCGGGTATTTCGCTTAGGAACAGCATACTGAAAAATATCGCACAGACAGGTTCAAGGTAGCCGAGCACAGCAGCCCTGTTTGCAGTGACATACTGGAGACCTTTGAAATATAAAACAGGCGCAATGGTCGAATGAATTACACCGATGAAAAGAAAACTCCATAAAGCATGCAGGGGCAGTTCCTTTATAAAAGGCATGAGCAATACAGCGATGGTAATATTCGAAATAAAAGCGAGTATAAGCGGATTGAATTTATGCGAGTGCGTCCGGAGAAATATAATAATAAATGCATATGCAACCCCCGAGAAAAGGCCTGCTGTAACACCCATCATATGACCTTCAGCAAGTGAGAATCCATCAAGCATTATCCAGAGCCCTGTTGAAGCTGATATTAATACAACAATGAGTTTCCATGTGATTTTTTCTTTTAAGAAAAATGGCGCAATGAAGGCAACTATTACCGGAGCTGTGTAGTGTGTAAGGACAGCGTTTGCAATGGTCGTATTTTTAAACGCATAGAAAAAAGTGAAGGTATTTGAGAGTGAAACAAATCCGAGTATCACAGGATATTTAAGCTTTCTGATATCCTGAAGCTCTTTCCTGTATTTCTTTTGAGATACAATTACCCCCTGAACAATAATGGATACTACGAGTGAATAAAATATCAGGCTATGTATTTCAACACCTGACAGCCGGACAACCACACCAAGAGAGCTCCAGAGGAATATGGATATAAGGATATAGAAAGAAGCCATTGATCAGTAACTCAAATCCAGCGATAAATAACACATTTACTTGCTAAGGAGTTCATAAGTAAGGACACCTTTAAACACCCTCCCCTTTATCCCCTCCCCTTGTATGATAGAGGATAGGGTAAATTAACAATGAACTTAACCACGGGTGTGACAGACCG
>VGWX01000031.1 GCA_016873615.1 Nitrospira sp.
ATAGCGATGGAGAAGGAGCTGCGGTTTGCGATACGTGAAGGCGGAAGGACTGTCGGCGCTGGTGTTGTTACTGAGGTGCTGGGATAAATATTATGAGAGATATAATTCTATTTCAATGTACGGAATGTAAAAACAGAAACTATTCAAGTATGAAGAATAAAAAAAATACAACCGAGAAGATTCAGATTAAAAAATATTGCAGAAATTGCAGGAGGCATACATTACATAAGGAGACAAAGGCATAGGCCAGTAGCTCTAACGGCTAGAGCGTCGGACTCCAAATCCGAGGGCTGGGGGTTCGAATCCCTCCTGGCCTGCCATTTTATAAATCGTCATTCATAAATGAAAGACTAAGAATAATGAAGCATAACAACAGGATAAACTTTTATGTTAAACAAGGTTAAGGAATTTTTCAGGGAAGTACAGGTTGAGACAAAGAAGGTGGTTTTTCCTTCTAAGGATGAACTGATTGGTTCTACATGGGTTGTAATCATAACAGTTATCATTATTTCCTTGTTCTTAGGAGTCATTGATCTTGGACTTTCAAAATTAGTAGGGATTGCGCTGAGATAGACTATGGAAAAAAACTGGTATGTAGTGCACACGTATTCTGGTTTTGAGGAAAAAGTCAAACTTTCGATAGAGGAAAAGATCGACAAACAAAATTTTGGGGAGAGAATTTCAAGGATACTTATCCCTACCGAAAGGGTTATAGAACTGCGAGGGGGGAAAAAGAAAGAAAGCGATAAGAAATTTTATCCCGGATATATACTTGTTGAGATGGAATTGGATGATGAAACCTGGCATCTCATCAGAAGCACCCCTCGGGTAACCGGATTTGTTGGAGGCGCAAAACCTGTTGCCTTATCAGAAGAAGAGGTAGCGGTAATAATTCAGCAGATAGAAAAGGGGCCTGTTCCTCAGGTCAAGACCCAGTTCCAAAAGGGAGAAAGCGTTAGGATTATTGATGGACCATTTACCAATTTTATCGGTAGTGTTGAGGATGTAGATCTGGACCATGGCAGGCTTAATGTTATGGTGAGTATTTTTGGGAGACAGACGCCTGTTGAACTCAATTTCTTCCAGGTGGAAAAGGCATAAATTATATGGAAATTCTAAATTCTAAGCTCGAAATCCTAAAAAAAATCGATCCTAACATCCTGTATTCATTTAGGATTTGGAAAATATAATTTAGGATTTTAAAGAATAGGGGGTTATATGGCTAAAAAAGAAATTATTGCCCAGGTCAAGCTTCAGATACCTGCCGGCAAAGCAAATCCTGCACCGCCTGTAGGTCCGGCGCTCGGGCCGCATGGTGTTAATATCATGGAGTTCTGTAAGGCATTTAATGCTCAGACACAGGCGCTTGGAGATACAATAATACCAGCGGTATTAACAGTGTATGCTGACAGGTCATTTACATTTATAACCAAGACTCCTCCTGCTTCAGACCTCCTGAAAAAGGCAGCTGGTATCATAAAAGGGTCAAGTGCCCCGAATAAAGAGAAGGTCGGCAAAGTTGCATCTGCCCAGATAAGAGAGATCGCACAAAAAAAGCTTCCTGATCTGAATGCCTTCTCTATAGACAAAGCAGAAAATATCATTAAGGGCACTGCAAGAAGCATGGGGATCGAAATAACGGACTAAAGAGGTAAAAATGGGTAAAAAGTTAAACACAGCACAAGAAAAGATCGAGACAGGCAAGGAATATTTACTTGAAGACGCAATAAAGCTTGTGAAGGAATCTTCCTATACAAAATTTGATGAGACTGTTGATTTGACAGTAAATCTTGGCGTCGATCCAAGGAAATCAGAACAGATGGTGAGGGGCACGGTTGTTCTGCCGCATGGCATAGGCAAAAAAGTAAGGGTTCTTGTTTTTGCAAAAGGAGAAAAGGAAAAAGAGGCCCTCGATGCAGGCGCCGACTATGTTGGCGCAGAAGATCTTGTTGATAAGATAACCAAGGGATGGCTTGATTTTGACAAGTCTGTTGCAACTCCTGATGTCATGGGCACTGTTGGAAAATTGGGAAAGATACTCGGGCCCCGAGGTCTTATGCCAAACCCGAAACTTGGCACAGTAACCTTTGATGTGGCAAAGACTGTAAAGGAGATAAAGGCCGGAAAAGTAGAATATAAAACAGAAAAAGCAGGAAACTCATTGATAACGCTAAAACCATAATTAATTCGATCATAAAGGCAAAACCGGCAACGAGCAAAGGGAGATATCTGAAAAAGATATCTGTCTCGTCAACTATGGGTCCGGGGATAGCTATTGATATAGCCTCCCTGGGAAAGGGGGTATAAACTGAACAAGTCAGAAAAAGCACAAGTCATACAAGAACTGAAAGACGAGTTCAACAGAGCAAAAGCTGTCATTTTCACAGACTACAGGGGGCTGACTGTTGCTGAGCTTTCAGAGTTGAGGGGCCTTTTGAGGGAAGGGAACTTCGAGTATAAAGTTATTAAAAACACCCTTGCCAGGATTGCATCTGAAGGAACTTCCGTATCTGCTGCAAAGGATTCTTTTAAAGGTCCTGTAGGAATAGCTATCAGTTACGATGACCCTGTATTGACTGTAAAGAAAATACTGGAATATTCAAAGAAGAATGATAAGCTCAAAGTCGGGATTGGCCTTATTGAAGGGTCAGTCTGCGCATCTTATGAATTGAAGGCTGTTGCTGAGTTGCCGCCAAAGAACATATTGCTCTCGATACTTGCAGGCGCTTTCCAGGCTCCGCTCAATAAACTTGCCTGTACGCTCAATGCAGCATTAAGCAGTTTTGGTTATGCATTAACTTCATTAAAAAATAAACGTGAGGCCTAAGGAATAAAGGATAAGGGATAAAGAGATAAAAAACCCTCTCAACCGCTTATGCCTGACGGGATACAAAAGGAGGATTTAAAGATGGCTGTAACAAAAGAAGAGGTTTTTGAGTTTATTGACAACATGACAATCCTCGATATGTCAAAGTTCATAAAAGAGTTCGAGGAAAGGTATGGGGTAACTGCTGCAGCGCCGGTTGCTATGGCTGCTATGCAGGGAGCTGCTGCAGGAGCTGCTGCGCCTGAGGTAGAGGAAAAGACAAGCTTTGATGTGATCCTCGCTGCTGCAGGAGAGAAGAAGATACAGGTTATTAAAGTTGTAAGAGAACTTACCTCACTGGGATTAAAAGAGGCAAAGGACCTTGTTGACGGAGCTCCAAAGCCGGTTAAGACAGGAGTTTCAAAAGAGGAAGCAGATTCGGTCAAAGCAAAGCTTGAGGAACAGGGTGCAACAGTAGAAATCAAATAATTAAGGAGACATATGACAAGGGTTCTTAGAAAGAGACAAAACTTTGGAAAAGTCCCTCAATTCTTAGAAATCCCGAACCTCATAGAGATACAGAAAAGATCACATGAAAAGTTTTTACAGAAAGATGTTCCTGTAGACAAAAGAGAAGAATCCGGCTTACAGGCGGCATTTTTAAGTGTATTTCCGATCATAGATTACAATGAGACTGCCTCTATAGAGTTTTTAGGTTATACGATAGGCGAACCAAAATTTAGTGTTCGAGACTGCTTACAAAAAGGCATTACACATGCTGCGCCACTGAAGATAAAGGTAAAGCTGAACCTATGGGAATTAGAACCAAAGGGAAGTAAAAGTTTAAAAGAGTCGAGGGAAGAGGACGTCTATATTGGCGAGATGCCATTAATGACTGACACAGGCACTTTTGTTATTAACGGTACTGAACGTGTTATTGTCAGCCAGCTTCATCGCTCACCCGGGGTGTTTTTCAGCCATGACAAGGGGAAAACTCATGCAAGTGGGAGGCTGCTTTATTCAGCGAGGGTAATTCCTTCACGCGGTTCATGGCTTGATTTTGAATTTGACACAAAAGATATCCTTTACGTGAGAATTGACAGAAGGAGGAAACTCCCTGCAACGATAGTCCTTAAGGCTCTGGGTTATTCAAATGAGGAACTTTTAAAGATCTTTTACCCGATCGAATTAATCAGTATCAGTGGCAATAAATTTACCCGTAATGTAAGTGAGGTTCTTGTAGGGCTAAAGTCATCCATCAATATCATAGCGCCTGATACCAAAGAACCGATCTTAAAAGAAGGAAGCAAGATCACAAGAGGCGCCATTCGGAAGATGGAGGCATCCGGAGTTAAAACGATTCCAATATCAAAAGAGGAGATTATCGGCAGAATAACCCTCAGAGATATTATTGATCCTTCTACCGGCGAGGTAATTCTTGAGGGCAATGAGGAAATTAAGGAAGAGGCTTTTAATAAAATAATTTCTCTTAAAATTGATTCTCTCAGCCTCCTTTTCATAGACAATGTTCATTACCTTTCTTCTCTGAGGGATACTCTTCTGACTGATAAGGTCAGCTCACAGGAAGAGGCTTTACTTGAGATTTATAAGAAACTAAGACCAGGTGAGCCTCCGACCATAGCTGCTGCAAAAGACCTTTTTAACGGTTTATTTTTTGATCCGAAAAGATATGATCTTTCACCGGTAGGACGCCTGAAATTAAATAAAAGGCTGAATATAGAAGTACTGCTGGAAACCAGGGTTCTGACAGATAAAGACATTGTAGAGATAGTGAGATACCTTTTCAGTCTCAGGACAGGAAAAGGCGAAGTTGACGACATAGATCATTTAGGCAACAGAAGGATCAGAAGGGTTGGAGAACTCCTCGAAAACCAGTTCAGAATCGGGCTCGTCAGGATGGAACGGACCATAAAAGAGAAGATGACCCTGACAGAACTTGAAACAGCCATGCCGCATGATTTAATAAACGCCAAACCTGTCATGGCAGCTTTAAAGGAGTTCTTTGGTTCGAGCCAGTTGAGCCAGTTTATGGATCAGACAAACCCATTATCCGAGATAACGCATAAAAGGAGGCTCTCAGCGCTCGGCCCTGGTGGTCTGACTCGAGAGAGGGCTGGGTTTGAGGTGAGAGATGTTCACCCGACCCATTATGGAAGAATATGCCCAATCGAAACACCTGAAGGTCCGAACATCGGACTTATAACATCCCTTGCTTCATATGCAAGGGTTAATGATTTCGGTTTTATAGAAGTTCCCTACAGGAAAGTTATTAATGGCAAGGTTACAAAAACCATTGAATATCTATCGGCAATAGATGGTGAGAAATACATCATTGCAGAGGCAACCTCACCTATGGATGAAAAAGGGAACTTAACCGGAGAGACAGTTTCTGCGAGGGTTGGCGGAGACTTCAAGATGGTCTCACCCCAGGAAGTGGATTACATGGATGTATCTCCCAAACAGATAGTTGGTGTTTCTGCGTCTCTCATACCATTTCTCGAAAATGACGATGCGAACAGGGCTTTGATGGGCTCGAACATGCAGAGACAGGCAGTGCCATTACTTCAACCGGAAGCTCCAATTGTCGGCACCGGCATGGAATATGTCGCAGCAAGGGATTCCGGCGCGCTTGTCCTCACAAAGCGGGCAGGTGTCGTTGAAAGCGTTGACGCATCCAGGATTGTTGTGAGGACCTCGGAACATAGAGGAGGAGTTGACATTTACAATCTCATAAAATTTCAGAGGTCGAACCAGGCTACATGCATTAACCAGAAGTCTCTCGTTCATATCGGAGAAGTTGTGAAAACAGGCGATATACTTGCTGACGGCACATGTACAGATCATGGAGAACTGGCGCTCGGACAGAATGTCCTTGTTGCCTTTATGCCCTGGGGCGGGTATAACTTTGAAGATGCGATCCTTGTCAGCGAAAGACTTGTAAAGGAAGATGTTTATACATCGGTGCATATTGAAGAGTTTGGCGTCGAGGCACGGGAAACAAAGCTCGGCCCTGAAGAAATTACCCGTGATATTCCGAACGTTGGAGAAGAAGCATTAAAAAATCTTGATGAAAGCGGAATAATCAGAATGGGCGCAGAAGTAAAGCCAGGCGACATCCTCGTAGGGAAAGTAACACCAAAGGGAGAAACACAGCTTACACCGGAAGAGAAGCTTCTAAGGGCTATCTTCGGAGAAAAAGCAGAAGAGGTTAAGGAGAGTTGCCTGTATGTGCCGCCCGGGATAGAGGGGACAATAGTTGATGTCAGGGTTTTTTCGCGAAAAGGAACTGAAAAGGACAAAAGGGCAAAGAGTATAGAAGAAGAAGACATCCAGAGGCTGCAGCGCGACCTTGAAGAAGAGGTAAGAATAACAAAGGATGAAAAGTTCAGAAAGTTGAGGGAATTTCTTGCCGGACAAACAGTTTCAGAAGATATCAAGGATTCCCGGACAAAAGAAATTATCTGCACGAGGGGCAAAAAACTCTCAGAAAAACATTTAGACAGGATAAAGGATGAACATCTCATTCGCATTAAGCTCGAGGACAGCGCTAAGCGAGAAAAGATGGAATCAATAAACAGTGAGGCTAATCAGTATATCCGCTATATCGAGTCGAGATATGACGAGCAAATCGACAGAGTAAAAAAAGGGGATGAACTGCCTCCGGGTGTTAATAAAGTTGTAAAAGCATATATTGCAATGAAGCGGAAAATACAGATCGGAGACAAAATGGCAGGCCGCCATGGGAATAAAGGTGTAGTGGCAATGGTTCTGCCGGAAGAAGATATGCCCTACCTGCCGGACGGCGCACCTGTAGATATTGTGCTGAACCCATTGGGTGTTCCATCAAGAATGAATGTAGGCCAGGTACTCGAAACACATCTTGGATGGGCTGCAAGGGCCCTCGGATTTAATGTGGCAACCCCTGTCTTCGAGGGTGCAAAAGAGTCTGAGATAAAAGATCTTCTGAAAAGGGCCAAACTGCCGTCAACCGGGCAGGTAACTCTTCATAACGGAAGGACAGGCGAGCCGTTTGACAAGCCTGTAACAGTAGGGTACATGTATATGATGAAACTGCATCATCTCGTTGATGATAAAATACATGCCCGCTCCATCGGGCCTTATTCGCTGGTCACTCAGCAGCCTCTGGGCGGAAAGGCACAGTTCGGAGGTCAAAGACTCGGTGAAATGGAAGTTTGGGCACTTGAGGCATATGGATCTTCCTATACACTGCAGGAGTTTCTGACCGTGAAAAGCGATGATGTTACAGGGAGAGCACGTATGTATGAAGCAATCGTGAAAGGTGATGCAACCCTTGAGCCAGGGGTACCGGAATCTTTTCATGTATTAATAAAAGAACTCCAGAGTCTTGGACTTGATGTGGAACTTCTGGAGAAAAAGAGCAAGGGGGAGTAGCTTGACAGAAGATATCTATGCAATTTTTCAAAGGCCAAAGGATCCGACGGATTTCGAGGCAGTAAGGATCCGGCTTGCTTCACCGGAAAAAATAAGGGAGTGGTCTTATGGTGAGGTTAAAAAGCCTGAAACGATAAATTATCGTACCTTCAAACCCGAAAGAGATGGACTGTTTTGTGCAAAGATCTTTGGTCCTATAAAGGACTGGGAATGCATTTGCGGCAAATACAAGAGGATGAAGCACAGAGGAGTTGTATGTGATAAATGCGGGGTTGAGGTAATACAATCCAAAGTAAGACGTGAAAGATTAGGCCACATTGAACTTGCAACCCCTGTTGCGCATATCTGGTTTCTGAAGGGTTTGCCAAGCCGCATAGGCACTCTCCTTGATATGACCATGAGGCAGCTTGAAAAGGTTCTCTACTTTGAAAGCTATGTGGTCATTGATCCCGGTGATACCTCTTTAAAAGAAAAAGAAGCCCTTAATGAAGACGAATACAAGAAAAAGACCTCAGAGTATGGATCAAGATTCAAGGCAGGGATGGGAGCAGAGGCTATCAGAGAACTGTTACGAAGGATTGACCTTGAAGTCCTTTATGTTGAACTGAAGACAAAAATAAGTGAAGCTGTTTCTATCGGCATTAAGAAAAAGATTACAAAGAGACTAAAGGTTGTTGAGGCATTCAGGAAATCCGGCAATAAGCCGGAATGGATGATTATGGATGTTATCCCTGTTTTGCCTCCGGACCTCAGGCCATTGGTGCCATTAGAAGGCGGCCGTTTTGCAACTTCCGATCTCAATGACCTTTACAGAAGGGTTATCAACAGGAATAACAGGCTGAAAAGATTGATGGAGCTTAAGGCCCCGAGTGTAATTATAAAAAATGAAAAGAGGATGCTCCAGGAAGCTGTTGATGCGCTGTTTGATAACGGAAGAAGGAGCAGGGTTTTAAAAACTACAACCAAAAGGCCGCTGAAATCTTTAAGCGATATGATAAAGGGAAAGCAGGGCCGTTTCAGGCAGAACCTTTTAGGAAAACGTGTCGACTATTCCGGCAGATCGGTTATTGTTGTCGGCCCTGAGCTGAAACTTCATCAGTGTGGTCTTCCGAAAAGGATGGCCCTTGAACTGTTCAAGCCGTTCATCTTCAATAAACTCGAAGAAAAAGGATTTGCAACAACAATAAAAGCAGCCAAAAAACTTGCGGAAAAAGAGAGTTCCGAAGTCTGGGATGCGCTCGAGGAAGTAATAAGTGAGCACCCGGTGCTCCTTAACCGCGCTCCAACCTTACACAGGCTTGGCATGCAGGCATTTGATCCCATCCTCGTAGAAGGCAAAGCCATAAAATTACATCCTTTGGTTTGCACCGCTTTTAATGCGGACTTTGACGGAGACCAAATGGCTGTTCATGTCCCGTTATCGATAGAGGCTCAAATTGAGGCCAGGGTTCTCATGATGTCTGTCAACAATATCTTATCTCCTGCAAACGGCAAACCAATAGTAGTGCCCACTCAGGATATGGTCCTTGGTATTTATTACCTCATGAAAGAAAGAAAAGGCGCCAAGGGAGAAGGAAAGGTATTTGCCGACGCTGACGATGTCAGGATAGCTTATGATGCAGGCATTATTGATGAGCACGCAAAAATAAAAGTTAGAACGGATAGTACATTTGTTGATACGACTACAGGCAGGATGATCTTCAGTGAGATACTCCCTCAGGGCATCTCGTTTTCGATGATTAACAAGGATATGACAAAGAAAGAACTCGGAAAGTTGATAGAGTTCATTTACAAGATATCAGGCAAACGCGAAGCAGTTGTATTTCTCGATAATCTTGAGCAGCTTGGATTTAAATATGCGACAAAATCAGGTGTCTCTATATCCATGGCTGATATGCATATACCCACAAAGAAAGCAGAGCTTATCAGAAATGCCGAACAGGAAGTCATTGAGGTTCAGAAACAATATGCTGATGGTCTCATAACACATGGTGAACGCTATAACAAGGTTATTGACATATGGGCGAACGTAACCGAGAAAGTCGCTGACGAAATGATGAAAGAACTCGGAGCAGAGGACGGGAAAGCCCTCTCGGAAGAAGATATCAAAGAGAGGAGGTCTTTTAACAGTATCTTTATGATGGCTGATTCCGGTGCAAGGGGAAGTACTGCCCAGATGAGACAGCTCGCGGGCATGAGGGGATTGATGGCAAAGCCTTCAGGCGAAATTATTGAGACGCCGATTACAGCGAATTTCAGGGAAGGATTAACGCCTTTACAGTACTTTATCTCCACTCATGGCGCACGGAAAGGTCTTGCTGATACTGCCTTAAAAACAGCAAATTCAGGGTATCTCACAAGAAGACTTGTAGATGTTGCCCAGGATGTCATCATATATGAAGACGACTGCGGGACAACCGATGGCATAATCGTCACTTCGCTTGTGGAAGGTGGAGAAATAATACAGCCGTTAGAAGAGAGAATCCTTGGAAGGATTGCTGTCGAAGATATCAAAGACCCTATGACCAAGGAAGGCATCATAAAAAGGAATCAGGAAATAGATGAAGAGATAACACAGAAGATTATTGATGCAGGTATAGACAGGATTAAGATACGGTCTGTTCTTACCTGTCAGTCAAAGTTCGGTGTATGCACAAAATGTTATGGAAGGGACCTTGGAAGGGGTGAGACGGTAGAAAAAGGCGAAGCCGTTGGAATAATTGCAGCTCAATCCATTGGAGAGCCAGGGACTCAGCTTACCATGAGAACGTTCCATATCGGCGGCACAGCTTCAAAGGTCGTTGAACAGACAATACTTGAAGCGAAAAATTCAGGAACCATCAAATTCATAAATATAAGCACTGTTAAAAACAGAGAAGGCCTTCTTGTTGTTATGAACAGGAATGGAAGCATTGCTGTTGTGGATTCAAAAGGCAGGGAAAAAGAGAAATATTCCATCGTCTACGGCGCAAAATTGATGGTTCAAAATGGACAGAAGGTCGAGATAGGTCAGAAACTCGTTGAGTGGGACCCATATTCAACCCCTATCCTTACAGAACTTGGCGGAAGGATTGCCCATGGAGACATTATGGAAGGAGCAACAGTCAAGGAAGAGGTTGATGAGGTAACTGGGCTTTCTCATAGAGTCATCATCGATTACCCTGCGCACATGAGACCAAGGATTTCCATTAAGGATGAACACGGCAGGGTAACTCTCAAAATTCCTGGAACAACTGTGCTTGCAAGGTATTTGCTGCCGGCCGGGGCACATATCCTTGTTGATAAAAATGATATTGTTTACCCGGGAGATATCCTGGCCAAGATACCGAGGGAAACTACAAAGACAAAGGATATAACAGGTGGTCTTCCGAGAGTTGCTGAATTGTTTGAGGCAAGACGGCCAAAAGAACAGGCAATAGTTACAGAAATCGACGGTATGGTTGAGTTCAGGGGCGCCCATAAGGGGATGCGCGTTGTTGTTGTTAAAGGAGGAGATGAGACAAGAGAATACTTAATCCCGAAAGGCAAGCATGTCGGTGTCCATGAAGGAGATTGGGTAAGAGCAGGTGAACCTCTCATGGACGGTGCAGTAAATCCGCATAATATACTTGATATCCTTGGACCACAGGAACTGCAGAGATATCTTGTTGACGAAGTTCAGAAAGTTTACAGGCTTCAGGGTGTCACTATTAATGACAAACATATAGAGGTAATCGTCAGACAGATGATGAAAAAGGTCAGAATAGAAGACCCCGGAGATACAAACTTTCTTATTAGCGAACAGGTAGACAGAAGGATCTTCCAGGAAGAGAATGCAAAAATAAAGATAAAAGGCGGCAAACCAGCGCAGGGCAAACCCCTGTTGCTCGGCATAACAAAGGCATCTTTAACCACAGACAGCTTTGTTTCGGCTGCTTCTTTCCAGGAAACAACGAGAGTTCTTACAGAAGGCGCGATAAGCGGCGCAGTGGATGAGCTCAGAGGGCTGAAAGAGAATGTGATTATGGGTAGAATCATTCCTGCCGGTACTGGAATGCCGAGATACAGGAATACTTTTGTGAAGAGAGAATTCCATCCTTCTCTTCCGGAACCAGCAGTTGAAGAATAACATACTTGAGACTTAAATGGTCCGGCGCAAGGCGATAAATAATTCCCTTGCGCCGGTTACCACACCACATGATATAAAATTCATCGCTGATGCCATGCTTGGCAGGCTTGCGCGGTGGATGAGGTTTTTAGGTTTCGACACATCATATTATCCCCATATAAATGACAATAAGCTAATCAGGATTGCCAGAGAAGAGGACAGGTTCATCCTCACCAGAGACACCCGGCTGACAATGAGGAAGGGTATTCATTATTATCTCCTGATACATGCAAATGATTCTCTGAAACAGCTCCTTGAGGTAATAGATGCTTTGAAGCTTAAGCGTTTTCATCTCTTTAGCAGGTGCGTTTCATGTAATGGTCAGCTTATGCGGATTTCGGATAAGTTTGAGGTACAAGATTTTGTCCCTGAGTATGTCTTCCTCAATGTTTCTGTTTTTCAGAAATGCATTGATTGTGGCAAGATTTACTGGGAGGGTTCACACCCAGTAAAATTCAGAGAAAACCTCAGTGATATCCTGAAGTTCAGCGGTGAGCTGAACAAGTAGAGAGGGTTGACTTAGAGATATCGGGTATGCAAAATATATATATAAATATATTAATAAATTAGGGGGATGAAATAATATGCCGATTTATGAATATGCCTGCAATGCATGTAGTGAGATTTTTGCCTTTTTAAAATGGGCCAATGCAGCCGACGAAGATACTGCATGTCCCAAATGTGGTTCAAAGGACATTAAAAAACTAATTTCTTCTTTTAGCTGTTCTCCCACGTCTGATTCCGGGTCTCCCTCCGGGGGGTCGTTTTCCGGGTTCAGCGGAAGTGGCTGAAGGCCTAACTTCTGCTAAACCTTGCGTTTAGCCAAAACACTAAAAAACTATAAAATATTTACAAGGCACAGTTAGAACCGTAAAGGAAACACAAAACTGTGCCTTTTTTATTATTCATCCTTTATACTGAAAGCACATATGGTCTAAAAGAAAGGGCTTGAAACAATATGAGCAATGAACCGAACAAGGTTATTTACTCCATGATCGGAGTAAGCAAATATTATGACAAGAAACCGGTTTTGAAAGATATCTATCTCTCCTATTTCTATGGAGCAAAGATTGGTGTCCTTGGTCTCAATGGATCTGGGAAAAGCTCCCTTCTCCGTATCCTTGCCGGTGTGGATATAGAGTTCAATGGCGAGACAGTCCTTTCCCCCGGCCATACTGTAGGTTTTCTTGAGCAGGAGCCGAAACTGAACAACAGCAAGACGGTGCGGGAAATTGTGGAAGAAGGGGTTCAGGAGATAGTAGATACCCTGAACGAATATAACGCTATCAATGAAAAATTCGCAGAGCCGATGTCTGATGATGAGATGAACAAGCTTATCGAACGACAGGGAAAGGTTCAGGAGAAGCTGGATAGCATGGATGCATGGGACCTGGATTCGCGCCTTGAGATGGCTATGGATGCCCTGCGCTGTCCAGCGGGAGATACAGTGGTTAAGGTTATCTCCGGAGGGGAAAGACGGCGTGTAGCGCTTTGCAGGCTTCTTTTGCAGAAACCGGATATTCTTCTGCTTGACGAACCCACTAACCATCTCGATGCCGAGACTGTAGCCTGGCTGGAACACCATCTGCAAACATATCCCGGCACTGTCATTGCAGTAACTCATGACCGCTATTTCCTTGATAATGTCGCCGGCTGGATTCTGGAACTCGACAGGGGACAGGGTATTCCATGGAAAGGGAATTACTCATCATGGCTGCAACAGAAGAAAAACCGTCTGCAACACGAGGAGAAGTCCGAGAGCGAACGGCAGAAGACCCTCCAGCGTGAGCTTGAGTGGATACAGATGTCTCCAAAGGGACGCCATGCAAAATCAAAAGCACGTATCAATTCGTATGAGTCACTCCTCGGTCAGGATACAGAAAAAAGGTCAAAAGAGCTCGAAATCTATATCCCGCCCGGACCGCGGCTGGGTGATACAGTCATTGACGCTGATAACGTCTCCAAGGCATACAGCGACAATATTCTTATGGAGGGCATGACTTTTTCCCTTCCTCCGGGCGGCATTATTGGGGTCATAGGACCGAATGGAGCAGGAAAAACCACCCTTTTCCGGATGATCACCGGTCAGGAAAAGCCTGATTCCGGCGCTTTCAGGATCGGAGAGACGGTTAAGCTGGCATATGTCGACCAAAGCCGCGATGTTCTTGATCCGAACAAGACTATCTGGGAGATCATCTCAGGTGGGGATGATACCATTCAGCTCGGCAAGAGACAGGTCAACTCACGCGCCTATGTGGCACGTTTCAATTTCTCCGGCACTGATCAGCAGAAAAAGGTTTCGATGCTTTCCGGCGGTGAAAGAAACCGCGTGCATCTGGCCCGCATGCTGAAAGAAGAGGCCAATGTGCTTCTGCTTGATGAACCTACCAATGATCTGGACGTAAACACCATGCGTGCCCTTGAAGAGGCATTGGAGAATTTTGCAGGCTGCGCAGTTATCATCAGCCACGACCGGTGGTTCCTCGATCGCATCGCCACCCATATACTTGCCTTTGAGGGTGACAGCAGGGTAGTATGGTTCGACGGAAACTATTCCGAGTATGAGGCGGACAGAAGATCCCGCCTCGGAGCTGCGGCAGACCAGCCCCACCGCATCAAATACAGACATTTGACCAGAGGGTAAATTATCTGTTTTCCCAACTTTAGAAAGGAGCAGTCATGGCAAAGTTTACAGCGACAATTGATGAAGATACTCGTCAGAGGATACTTGCACTCCCTAAGGGCACACACTTCCCAGCCTTCATGCGCAAGGCGATCACTGTATTTGTTGAGGAGCTTGAGAAAGACCCTGACCTTCAGCCCGAGAATTTTATCATCACCGTTTCGGAACGGAAGGATGCATCAGACAGAAAAAGAAAATAAAGGCATGGGAAAAAACAGGATTCTGATTACCTGCGCTAAGGGTATAACGCCTTTTTTGAGGGAAGAACTCCTTCAACTCGGATTTCCTGTACTGTCTGAAACTATAGCAGGCATAGCAACGGAAGGGACTATGGATGATACGCTTCGGCTTAATCTCCACCTCCGCACAGCACACCGCGTCCTTTTCCTTATTAAGGAATTCACCGCGCAAAATGCCGATGCCCTTTATGATGCAGTCTCCAGGATAGCATGGGAAGAGTATATAGCAAAGGATGGTTATCTCTGCGTAACATCCAGTGTGGATAATCAGAGCATCAGGGACTCGCGCTATGCAAATGTAAGGTGCAAAGATGCGATAGTCGACAGGATCAGGGAAAAATGCGGGCAGCGTCCTGATTCAGGTCCTGATCAGGACAGGGTCGTGGTAAACCTCTACTGGAAGGACGATCAATGCGCCGTGTATTTTGATACCTCAGGGGAACCCCTTTCCCGGCGAGGGTACAGAAATATCCCCTTAACAGCACCCATGCAGGAGACCCTTGCTGCTGCGGTAATTATGGCAACCGGATGGGACGGCAGCAGCCATTTCATCAATCCCATGTGCGGAAGTGGAACCTTAGCGATTGAGGCGGCATTCATTGCTCTGAACAGGGCGCCTGGGCTCCTGAGAAATAATTATGGTTTTATGCATATTAAGGGATTTAATGAATCGCTCTGGGAGAATCTGCATCTACAGGCAAAAAAAGAGACAAAAAAGACCCTTGGGTATAAAATTATTGCCACTGATATCAGGAGAGAGGCTGTTGAGGCGGCAAGGAAAAATGCTGCTACTGCCGGTGTGGCGCATCTGATCGAATTCGCTGCATGCGATTATTCCGGTACTGCAGTTCCTGACGGGAAGGGGATAGTAATATTGAATCCGGAATATGGTGAGCGAATGGGAAGGATCAGAGAGCTTGAGGTCGTGTATACCGGGATTGGAGATTTCTTTAAACAAAAGTGCAGGGGGTATAATGGATATATCTTCACCGGAAACCTTGATCTGGCAAAGAATGTAGGGTTGAGAACAAAACGAAGAATCCCTTTTTTCAATGGCGGGATAGAATGCAGGCTCCTTAAGTACGAGCTGTACGAGGGGAGCAGAAAGAATAAAAGTTAGGAGAAGAACTTTTGGGAAGCAGACAACGAAAAATCAGAAGGCCTCAGCTAAAAAAACCTGCGGAAGAGAAAACCGTTGCTGAAATCGTCAGGGAATTAAAAGAGGGCTCTGCACCTGCCTCAAATTACAGGGAACAATCCCTGAAAATCCACGGACTGTTCTGCGCTAAATGCGGGAGAGAGTTTGATTTTAAAAACAGGAATCTTCTCACGGTACACCATAAGGACGGGAATCACAGGAACAATCCACAGGATGGCTCTAACTGGGAAAACCTCTGCATTTATTGTCATGACGACGAGCACAGCAGGGGACTTCTTGGAGATTATCTTAGGGAGAAAGGCTGATACTAATTTTTTTGATTACGCTGAGGATAAAGCATTTTCGCTCATTCTCGGTCGTTCCTCCCTGCGAGGTTTTTGCCTCTATATTTTTATATGCTGTATTTGACTATCAGCAAAAAAATCCGCTCAAATACTCTATTCTCAGCCGTTATCAATTATATGAACCTAAACTAACCTTCCCGGTACTCTCTCTCTAAAGGCTCTAAAACAGTTTTTTCTACCATCATGCATATTTGAGGGGTGGTCTTTCCCCTGTAATCATCAATGGTAACAGACTTATGAATGCTCACCTTTATATGAATTCTTTTTTTTGCACAGATCCTCATTGCATTTTCTTTAAAAGATTGTGGCTTGTTCCATGCAATTTCCATATCATCTTTATAATAAAGTGTTATCGGCAATAACGATATGTCAGGGTTTAGTTCTATCACCTTAAAAATACCTCTCTTGAAAGGCATTCGTTCAGTAATGCGACTGGTCGTGCCTTGCGGGAAAACAACAAGTGTTCTTGTCGAACACTTGTTCGCAATTGTACTGAGCACCCTGAGTCTTTCGTTTGAAGCATTTCGGTTTAAAAAAATAACGCCCATCAACCAGGCGATCTGCCCGATTATCGGATAATATTTTACTTCGGCTTTACTGACAAATACCGATCCAAACAAAGCGGATAGCACAAAAATGTCTAAAAAACTGACATGGTTTGAAATTATGAGCATGCCTTTTTTATTTTTTTCAAAGGCCTGATAATCTTTCACCTGTTCAATCTCAACCCGGAAAATCAAGAGACAAATTTTTGAATAAAACTGGACAAGTTTAGGTCCTATACTTTGACGCCATCTGTAAAAGGCAAGGAGAATAAAAAAATAAAATGTTCCGAGTATGATGGTAACAATCAAGAAAATGCCTGTTTTTACATAGAACTGAAAGAAATCCATTTTTTGATTTGTTATTTTATAGAAAGACTCTAATAAGGCATTCCCTGAAGCATATCTTTGAGGATCGCTATATGATAGTCCCTTGTTTCGAGCTTATAAGAGGTTCCGATGGTGCGGAGGACATTCCTGATTTTGTATCGAAGAACCAGCTGATTATAGGCCAAATCGCAGATGCGCAGCGGCATCCCAGGCACTTCGTCGATTTCCACTTCGCAAAAGTCTTTATCATCGAGCGCGCTTATCAAAAGGTCTGCGATAGCCTTTCCACCCGCCACTTGTCCGGAGGCGCGGATGACGTTTCCTCTGGTCATTGCATTGCCATTCTTATAGAACTCCCACAGGCCGGAAGCAGCTTCTTCAGGGAAGACCTCCAACGTTTTTCTGGAAACAAACATCTCATCAGTCCTGCTTGTCAGCAGGCCGTTCTTTTGTTCAAAAACAGGTGATGAGAGGGAAGCAAGTGCAAGAGCAATACCTTCTGCCTTCCGAGTATGAAAGGTCTTGAAAATTGCTTTGGAGAGGAATGAATCGTTGATCAGGAAATCAATATCTTTGAATCGGTTAAATGCCTTGCCGGGAGAAAGACCGGCTATTTCCTCTATTTTTCTTTCCTTTTCGATATCAAATATGGCATTGACATCAGGCCTTTCCGGCTCTGCTGCATATGCGGACAAGACAGGTAATACCGCAAAGCAAAATGTTAAGACCGAAGCAAGAGCTTTTAAAATAATACCCATCATGTTCGTCCCTCCTTATTGCTCTGACGGCAGCTTGTTAAAGTTGTAATAATCATATGTTGGATTGGATGCCTGCAATATCTCCCATATTTTCTGATCGCTCTTACCTTCAAGGTATGCCTTCATGTACAGGCTGATCCCCCGTCCATCAGATGCATTGACAGTATAAAATATAATACCCCGGCTAAAGGTATCGAGATAATAATTGCCGGAATTGCACCCATCGTAAAACATCCTGTCGAATTTCAGTTCTTCCTTCGGAACCTCTAATTCTTTTCTGAAAACAATAGTCTTGCGTCTGTAGTGGTTCTTCGGATAATCAACGTTGTCCATAGCTTTTTCAAAAATACCCGCCCTGATAAAATTCTCCTTGGTTTCAGTATGTGCAAAACCTGCAGAGTCAGTAACAGTCAGTTTTACAGTGTAGTTACCAGGGATCAAATATGTATGAACAGGATTCTGAGAAGTATCTATTGTGCCGTCACCGAAATCCCAGTTCCAGGCTGCGATATTGCCCGAACTCCTGTCAGTAAAATTAATAGCCAGAGGAATGGCTCCTATGCCCGAGCTGCGTGGACTTGCGCTGAATTCGGCCTTCAGGGATGGGGAAGCACTGCCTACGGTAATATACCCTGTTTTTGTCTTAGTGCTGCTTCCCAAAGGCCCGGTTACCATAAGACTGACTGTATATGTGCCTGGAGTTGTGTAGATATGCTTAACATAATCCCTTGTGGCATTCGTTGAACCGTCTCCGAAATTCCAGTTCCATTTTGTGATAACACCTGTCTCATCGCGCGTGAAGTTGACTTCCAAAGGCGCAGGGCCACTCCTTGTATCCGCCCAAAAATTGGACTGAACGAGTTCAGGCGAGTTGTCGACATGAGATACTTTAACCGCATCTGCAACCACATTGCCGGAGTTTGCAGCGTCTGTTAAGAGCACCGAATAATCTCCGACATCAAAATAGAATTCCCCGAGTTTATTCCACCTGTTTCCATTGGTTCTCTGATCGGCTTTAACAGTTGTTTCGCCTGAGGCGTGGCTTATGGTAAAAGGGGCGCCTGATGTGCCTGTCTGCAGAGCCGGCCACCATGCATTCACATTATAGTAACCGGCTGTCGGGATTGTGAAGATCCAGAGCGCATGGTCATTCCCAGCCCCTGCGGGCGAATAAATATAATTCTCTTTATAGAATCCTGAAGTCTGCTTAGATGCGATCCAATCCCCGTCGTACTCAAATGATGCAGACCATGGCGCCGGATTTGTGATGAAATACTGGATATGATCAGGATTTGCAGGATCAGGTGGCAGTCCGTCCGGGGAGAACCATGCTGGTCTGCCTGAATCAGAGAATCTCTCCAATGCAGTATTATGTGCGGTCTCTACCTTGTAATATAAAGGATCTCCTGGTATCTGATATGCAATATAGTAATTGTGAGGCGGATTTCCCATGCTATCACCGAAGGCATAAGGCATAAGACCGCTTGATTTGTCCTTGAAGATCGGCCACCAGGAAGGAAAGGCTTGTGATGTTCTCAGTCCATTTATGCTTATATTGACCCACGGTGATGAAAGGTTCAATACCCTGTCATCGTCAATATAACGGATATCTGTGATTGTCTGGTTTCTGATTTCAGTGGAAGTTGCAAAGACCTGACCGAGTCCGTAATTTGAATGGCCGGAGATAAGAATATGGGAACCTTCGGTTCTCAGGGCCTGTTTCATGGTATTTATATCCTGAACGATATGTATAATAGCAGTCTTGTTCAGCTTGGTGTTTTTGTATTTCCATCCCTGACTGCCCTGCACAGCGCCCATCTGCTTAAGCGTAGATGTAATGCGGGGAACTATATTTTCTGTACTGTAAATAGGGCAAACATACAGATGCTCCTGCACATCAAGAGCAATACCCACCTCCGGTGACCATCTCTCTTTGTCGTCCTTAACTTTAAAAAATATGGAATGGATTGCAGCAGACAGTTTCGATGTGCTGAAAGAGGCAGAATTGCTCAGATGACCGTCTATATTCGAGCGCCAGCTGTAGCCTGTGATCAGACCGTTGCTGACTGTGCCGTGACCTGAAAACGCAACTGTTCCCTTGTACTGTGAGGGATTGGGACTCGCTGAATCGATGAATGCAACAGGAGATGAGGTCTCTGCCTGAGCATAGACAAATTTCACTGCATCTGCTGAGGTAATGATGGTGCTGCCTGTGGCTGCAGTAATTTTGACACTGCCGCTTGTATTAAATGGATACTTTCCAAGACTGTTCCATTTCCCGCCGTTCAGGGCCTGATTGATATAAACCTTCCTTGCTCCATCCCGGGTGATTATATCAACCGCTACAATTCTCGCAGCATTTAATTTTGTTGGCCACCACATGAAGACCTCGTATGTGCCTGCAGGCTGGGAACTGAACTGCCATGTATATGTGGCGCCATTACGCGACCATAAACTTTTGCCCCCATAGGATGTCAAATCAGACGATAGGGTCCAGTAACCGGTGGAAGAGGTGCCTGGATTCCCGTTATCGATGATGAAGTCCGCATAAACTTCCGTATAACATACAACCAGGAAAAACATAAAGATCAGGACTGAACAGAGTATGCATTTTCTTTTGCCGGTCATTACACCCTCCGGAGAAATGTATAAAAATATACAACTACACTATATCACATGAATCTCGATTAAATAAAGTTTTTCCAAAACACTTTTTCAGTCCTGGCAAAGCCTGTATTTCGCTTATCAAGAGCAGCATCTCATCGCTCGTTCCTGCCTGAAATGCCCTGACTTTCAGCTGCTTTGCTGTCATTCCCCTCGTATACCATGTGAAGAGTTTTCGGAAGAGCATAACGCCGGTCCTTTCTCCGTGGAATTCGACAAGCAAAGCAAGATGTTTTTTCATGGTTTGTACTATCTCATGGATATCCGGCCTGCAAGGTATTGTTCCTTTCTTCAGATATTCAGTCGTCTCCTGGAATATCCAGGGATTGCCGAGAGTTCCCCTTGCCACAGCCACGCCATTGCAACCGGTTTCATCGAAAAGTTTTTTTATAAGACCCGGTGTCAGTGCATCCCCGCTTGCAATAACAGGTATTTCTAAAGACTCTTTTACTTCCCTTATTACAGAGTAATCGACTTTTCCGCTGTATCCCTGCGCCCTTGTCCTGCCGTGTATAACAATCCCCTGCACTCCTGCTTCCTGCGCATACAGAGCCGTCTTTACTGCGTTAACAGATGTTTCATCCCAGCCGGAGCGTATCTTAACAGTTACAGGCACCCTGGTAGTTTCTACGATTACCTTCAGGAGTTTTTTCAGCTTCACCGGCTCTTTGAGCAGCCCGGCCCCTTCCCCCCTTAGTACAACCTTGTTTACCGGACATGCAGCGTTCAAATCTATGATGTCAAAGGCATATCCCGATAAAATATCCAGCGCCCTTTTGATAATCTCCGGATCGCATCCGAGAATCTGGACGCCTAAAGGCCTGTCATCAAGGGATGCAGAAAGCATTTTCAATGTGATCCTGTTGTTACGGATGAGGGAGTGGGCGCTTATCATCTCGGTGAATGCAAGTCCGCACCCGAACGACCTGCTGATTATTCGGAATGGCAGGTCGGTTATCCCGGCCATAGGGGCAAGGACAAGCTGAGAAGCAACCTTTACATGTCCGATCGAGAGCATGTTCCGGGATGGCTGGATCTTTGATATTTCAGACAATTCCCTGCCGCAAAATATCATGCAGGTGGATAATGCCAAGAGGTTTTTTCCTGTCATCAGGCACAATGAGGGCTGTTATCGAACAACTGTCCATGATGGATAAAGCTTTTGCTGCAAGTTCTTCACCGGATATCATCCTGGGTTTTTTCGTCATGACTTTTTTCACTGTCTGCTCAAAAAGCCTTCCCCCCCATTTTTCCAATCCCCTCCGCACATCTCCGTCTGTTATTACTCCGGCTATTATCTTATTTTTATCCAGGACGATTGCATGACCAAGCCTCTTGGAAGACATCTCAATAACAGCCTTTGACATCGGGGCGTCAATGGACACAAGCGGCAGACGATCTCCTGAATGCATCAGGTCTTTTACCTTGATAAAAAGCTTTTTCCCTATGCTTCCGCCGGGATGAAAAAACGCAAAGTCTTCTTCGTTCAGACCTCTTTTGGTGAGAAGCGCTACTGCAAGGGCGTCTCCCATTGCCATGGTTGCGGTCGTTGATGCAGTGGGAACTATACCCATTGGACAGGCCTCTTCTTTAACAGAGACATCAAGTGTTACATCAGAAGCCTTTGCAAGTGTAGAGTTTGGGTTTCCAGTCACAGAAATCAGCTTAATGCCAAACCTCTTCAAGAAAGGGATCAGCCCGATGAGTTCCCCGGTCTCCCCGCTGTTTGACAGAGCGATAATAACATCTCTTTCTGTAACCATGCCGAGATCTCCATGACTTGCCTCAGCAGGGTGAAGAAAAAAGGCAGGCGTGCCGGTAGAAGCAAGTGTGGCTGCAATTTTTTTCCCCACAAGTCCTGACTTGCCCATCCCTGTCACAACAACCCTGCCTCTTCTTTCGTAAATAATATCCACTGCCCTTTCAAAACTGCTGTTCAGTTTCTTGATCAGGGCATGGACAGCCTCTGCTTCAATCCGCAGGACTTTCCGGGCGACATTAAGGATCTTATCATTGGAATGAATCTTCCCTGAAGCCTTATTCTTTGTTTTTCTGGTCATGAATGAACTGAGGACAGAGCATTTGCGCTCATTCTCGGTCGTTCCTCCCTGCGAGGCTTTTGCCTCTTTATTATTACATACTGTATTTGACTATCAGCAAAAGAATCCGCTCAAATTCTCTGCCCTCAGCTTTTATTAACAAATTTACGGTTTTGTCAGTTCATAGATAGTTTTGACGGTTTTCAAGAGATTCTCAAGCTCATCCAGTTTTATCATGTTCGGCCCGTCACACAATGCCCTGTCGGGTTCAGGGTGCACCTCCATGAATATGCCATCTATACCGACTGCAGCAGCAGCCCGTGCGAGCGGTTCTGCGAATTCCTTCTGCCCGCCTGAGCTTTTCCCCATGCCGCCGGGCAGCTGAAGGCTGTGGGTAACATCAAAAATAACCGGGTATCCAAAAGAGCGCATTACAGGAATCCCTCTGAAATCCACAATGAGGTTGTTATATCCAAAAGACGTTCCCCGTTCAGTGATGAATACGTTCCTGTTGCCTGTTGATATGAATTTATCAAGAATGTTCCGGACATCCCACGGTGCAAGAAACTGCCCTTTTTTAATATTGACCGGTTTCATAGTCTTTGATGCGGCAAGGATAATATCCGTCTGTCTGCATAAAAAAGCCGGGATCTGAAGGGCGTCGAGAACCTCTGATGCAATCTTCACCTCTTCTACTGAGTGGACATCAGAAATAACAGGGATATCAAACCTGCTTCGAACATCCGAAAGGACTCTTAATCCCTTTTCCAGACCAGGCCCTCTGAAAGAGGATACGGATGTGCGGTTTGCTTTATCATATGAACTTTTGAATAAAAGAGGAAGTCCGATGCTGCTGCAAATTTCCTTCAGCCTTTTTGCGGCAGAGAAGACAATATCCTCGCTTTCGATAACACATGGCCCGGCGATAATAAAAAGCGGATTGTTACCTCCGAGTTTTGTGTCTGCTATTTGGATTTCCTTAGTCAATATTCAATCCGGTTAGAACATTCTTCCTAAATGCCTCTGCTCGTCTCTTCTTTATTGCTCTCTTCATTAGGGAATAAAGACCTTTTTTCCCTGAGAGATGCTTCTATGAATGCCCTGAATAAGGGATGGGGATCTGTTGGTCTTGATTTGAATTCCGGATGAAACTGGCAGCCGAGAAACCAGGGATGGTCTTCAATCTCAATGATCTCAACAAGTTCTTCATCAGGGCTGAGGCCGCTGATCCTCAATCCATGCTTTGTGAGGATACCCCTGTATGCATTATTGAATTCATATCTGTGCCTGTGCCTTTCAGATATTTCTTTGAGACCATAAGCCTTTAGGGCGTGAGTCCCTTCCTTAAGAATACAGGGATATGCGCCAAGCCTCATTGTTCCACCCTTATGAGAATCCTCTGATCTCACCTCTGTTCTTTCCTTCTTGAAGTCATACCACCTTTCCATCAGATAGATAACCGGTTCCTTTGTGTTCAGGTCAAACTCTGAACTGTTGGCAGGAAGACCACAGACATTTCTTGCAAACTCTATTACAGCACACTGCATGCCAAGACAGATACCAAAATACGGTATCCTTTTTTCGCGGGCAAATTTAATGGCCTTGATCTTTCCTTCGATCCCCCTGTATCCAAATCCTCCGGGCACCAGAATGCCATCGGCCTCGGATAAAAATCTCTCAGGGCCATGAATCTCTATCTCCTCTGAATCTATCCACTGAAGATTGATGCGGGCGTCGTTTGCAATACCTCCATGAATAAGGGCCTCCATGAGACTTTTATAGGAGTCCTTCAGCCCGGTATATTTCCCGACTATTGCTATAGTGACTGCATTCTTTGGCTCCTTTATCTTTCTGACAATATCTTTCCAGAGAGTAAGCTCCGGCTCGTTTGGATTTAGATTAAATTTCCTGCTTATCAGGTGATCAAGCCCTTCATAATGCAACATCAGAGGGACTTCATAGATTGTATCAACATCCCTTGCAGAGATAACAGCATCTGCATCAAGGTTGCAGTTAATGGCGATCTTCTTTTTTGCTTCGGGCGGGATGGGCCATTCAGTCCTGCATAAAATGATATCCGGCTGAATTCCTATTTCCCTGAATTCCTTAACGCTGTGCTGGGTCGGTTTTGTCTTGATCTCACCTGCGGTCTTTATATAAGGGATCAACGTAAGATGTATATAAATTACATTTTCCCTACCGACATCGTACCTGATCTGCCTGATTGCTTCAAGGAAAGGAAGGCTTTCGATATCTCCGATTGTGCCGCCGATCTCAACAATTACAATGTCATAGGCGTTGCTGACTGATTTAATAGCCCTTTTGATCTCATCGGTTATATGCGGAACAACCTGGACAGTCTCTCCAAGAAAATCTCCGCGTCGTTCTTTTGTGATGACATTGTAATAAATCTTCCCTGTTGTAAAGTTATTTGCCTGTGAAGTCCTTATCGATGTGAATCTCTCGTAGTGTCCGAGGTCGAGGTCTGTTTCAGCGCCGTCGTCTGTGACAAAAACCTCGCCATGCTGAAAAGGGCTCAATGTGCCGGGATCCACATTAATGTAGGGGTCTAATTTCTGCAGCGTGACCTTCAACCCCTTTGCTTCAAGGAGAGCGCCGGTAGCAGCTGCTGCAATTCCCTTGCCAAGGGCTGAAACAACCCCGCCTGTTACAAAGATGTACTTAGCCATTTCTCCACCCTTTCCAAGTCTTCGGGAGTATCCACCCCATATGTTTCAAAGAAAGTTTCCCTTACCTTGATTTTCATTCCATGTTCGAGCGCCCTTAACTGCTCAAGCTTTTCTGTCTGCTCAAGCCTTGTTGGTCTCATTCCGGAAAATGCAATAAGCGCTTCCCTCCGATAACTGTAAATACCTATATGCTTGTAAACCTCAAATAGTGAATTTTCTGCAATCTGAAATCTGCAATCTCTGATTTTCCAATCGTCCCTATGGAAAGGCATTGGCGCTCTTGAAAAATACAGAGCAAACATCTCAGGATCAAAAACGACTTTCACGACATTTGGATCTGTGATTTCATCCGGATTATCGATGCGTTTTACCAGGGTGCCGAGAGAGGCTCTTTTATCATCAAGGACAGCTATAACATCATCGATCATCTCAGGGCGTATCAGAGGTTCATCTCCCTGCACATTGACAATTATATCATAATCCAGTGAAGCGGCAACTTCTGCAATCCTGTCTGTTCCGGAGGGATGCCTTTTATCAGTCATTATCGCCTTTCCTTCAAAAGCCATGACCCTTTCAAATATGGTTTCGCTGTCTGTTGCAACGATAACATCGTCGGCAAAACGCGAGCGTTTTGAGTTCTCATAAACATGCTGGATTACGGGTCTGCCTTTTAGAGGGCAAAGGGGTTTCCCCGGGAAACGGGTTGAATCATAACGGGCCGGGATAACGACTATTGCAGTCATAAATTGTTTTTTTTAATTATATACTGCTTACCCATACCTTGACAATAGTTTTTCGCACAAAGTATAGTTTTTATCTGATAAGAAATTCGGAATATTGAGACATCTTTGTTTAATTTTCTGTCATTCCGGCCTGTCCGGAATCATTCCGCCTGCTTTTCACCTAAGGGAATTGTCTGAAGAAAGATTCCCGAGAAGCGGGAATGACGGATTAAAAAGTGTCTGTCCAATTCCATATTAAATTGAGAGGGGATCTGTATCTTTGGATTTATCAAATATAGTCAGACATATAGTTATATCAGCTTTTCCGATCCTGATAGCGATAGTATTTCATGAACTTTCACATGGTTTTGTAGCAAACCGGCTGGGTGATCCAACAGCTAAAATGATGGGACGTCTTACCTTAAATCCTATTGCGCATATTGACCCGATCGGCACCATACTGATGCCCCTCATGCTGCTGATACTTACGAATGGTCAGTTTGTTTTTGGCTATGCGAAACCTGTTCCCATTAATCCCATGAATTTTAAAAACCCAAAAAGGGATATGGCTATCTCAGCAGCTGCAGGACCGGTAACAAACATTCTTCTATCGATATTCAGCATCCTCATCCTGAAACTTGTGATAGCCCCCCTTTCATTTTTATTGCCTGAATCAGTCAGTTCAACGGTAATGACCCCTCTGATCATGATATTCCACTCAAGTGTGGTAGTGAATGTAGTCCTTGCAGCATTCAATATGATCCCGATCCCGCCGCTTGACGGCGGCAGGGTATTAACAGGTTTTCTGCCTTACAAACAGGCTGTTTTATTCAGCAAGATCGAACCATTCGGTTTCTTTATTGTAATTTTTCTTATTGCAACCGGCATTGCAAGCTATTTTGTCATGCCGATAGTAAACCTGTTTTTGAGATTGCTGGAATTCTTTTAGCTTCTGACAAACAATTATCCCATGAGGTGATATATGAACAAGGAAAGAGTTTTAAGCGGTATGCAGTCAAGCGGCAAGTTGCACATCGGCAACCTTATAGGGGCATTGAGCAACTGGGTGAAGCTTCAGGATAAATATGATTGCTATTATTTTGTTGCAGACTGGCATTCACTCACCACAGGCTATGCAGAGCCTTCTTCGATAAAAGAATCAACAAAGGATCTGCTTGTTAATTTTCTGGCTGCAGGCCTTGACCCTGAAAAATGCACGATATTTATACAGTCCAGGGTTCTCGAACATGCTGAACTGCATCTGCTTCTGTCAATGATAACGCCACTTGGCTGGCTTGAAAGGGTGCCCACCTATAAGGAGAAACAGCAGGAGCTTAAGGAAAGGGACCTGTCAAACTATGGGTTCCTGGGATATCCCCTGCTCCAGACCGCAGATATTATTATCTACAGGGCAAAGTATGTGCCTGTCGGGATTGATCAGGTTCCCCACCTTGAGATCAGCAGGGAGATTGCAAGGCGGTTCAATTATCTCTATAGAGAAATCTTCCCGGAGCCGGAGGCATTGCTGACCGAGTTCCCCAAGGTAGTCGGCATTGACGGAAGAAAAATGTCGAAGAGCTATGACAATGCCGTATATCTCTCTGACAGTCCCAAAGAGGTTGAACAAAAAATAAGGACAATGGTAACGGATCCGGCGCGGGTTAAGAAGACAGACATTGGCAATCCGGAATTGTCCCCTGTATATCAGCTTCATAAAATTTTCTCTTCAAAAGAAGAGCAGGAAGAAGTAGCCATAGGATGCAGGACAGCCGGCATCGGCTGCATAGATTGCAAAAAGATCCTTATTCGGAATCTCTTTAAAGTCATGGAGCCGATCTGGGCAAAACGGAATGCACTCATAAATAACCCTGATCTCCTCCTCGATATGGTTAATAAAGGAACTGAAAAAGCAAGACGGGTTTCTGAAGAGACTATGCAGCTTGTCAGAGAGGCAATGGGGTTATATTAGCAGTTTAAATGGAAGAAGCAGATGAATTAATCAGGCAATACGGTCTTGAAGAAGACCCGGAGCATGTGATCATTCCGTTCACAGATAAAAATGGCCGGAGAAAGCGACGTTATCTGCTGAAAAGAAGGTTTGTCAGAATTGTATATGCTGAGGGCTATCATATTGATTATCCCCTTGCAGACGTAATAAAGGCTACCATAAAGTATCCGGAACTGTTATTGAGTGAGGCGCTTTATTTAATGGACAGGGAATCAAATGTTGAAACGGAGCATTAAACCCTCATAGATTACATTCAAAACAGCCCGGCGTCCGGTTCTTCAGATACTTCGGACCCCTCTTCTTCCGGCTTTTCCCCTATTTCAGAGAGCGCCTTTTTCACTTCCCGCTCGGTGGACCTCAAATTGCCCTGGCAGAATTTTATCAGGTATGTCGCTCTCTTCACCTTCTCGGTCAGAACATCAACGACAATGCTTTCCGTCTCTATCTTGTTTATGATCTCTTCAAGTTCCTCCATTGCCCTGGCATAAGTAAGCTTTTTTTTCTCACTCACCCTTTTTATCCTCCTCTGCGCTCTCCACGACGCTGGTAATGGAACCGTTATAAAGTCGTGTGCTTATTATATCATCTTTCTTAACCGACCCTGTATCCTTCAATATCTTTCCGCTATAGTAGGTAATGCTGTAACCCCTTTTAAGGATATTATAGGGATCGAGAAGGTCGATCTTTGTCTCAAAATTCTCCAGCTTCCTTAACTGCAGTGATAGCATATATCCCGGATGCACTTCTAATATTTTTCTAAAGTCCTTCAGTTTCTGGTAATTGCTCCTTAGCAATCCTTCGCTTACATTCTTGAGCCTGCTCTCATAAGCCGCAAGAATTATTGAGGGATCTCTCAACGTCGCAAGGGCATGAGTCTGAAGCATATATATGTTGTCCTTTAATTCAGTGAAAGCTGCCTTGAGATAGTCTCTGGTATGCCCTGAAAAACTCCCGGCAAGATTCTTCAGATAATGTTTTTCTCTTTCGAGCAATGTAATTGTTCTGATCATCAGTCTGTGCTTCAAATCATCTATGCTGTCCTCGAACTTTTTTGCCTTTGAAACAAGAAACTCGGCTACTGCAGTCGGTGTAACAAACCTCATGTTTGCCACTCTGTCTGCCACTGTCTCGTCTCTTTCATGCCCAATGCCTGTGAAAACAGGCAGGGGTGAAAGCGCTATTGTTTTAGCTAACAGGTAGCTGTCAAAACTGTGCAGATCAACAGTAGACCCACCGCCCCTGATAACCACAACAGCATCAAAATATTCCTGCAATTTTATGCATTTTTTCAAAGCCCTCAGCATCGACTCCTCAGCTTTTTCTCCCTGCATATAAGCCTGAAAGAGCCTGTGCATGAATTTGTATCCATAGGGGTTATTATTCAGCCTGCTCAGAAAGTCTCCATATCCTGCTGCTGTTACAGAGGATATGACTGCAATACGCTGAATCACCGGAGGCAGCGCTAATTGCCTGTTTTTGTCTATGATGCCATCTTTTGTGAGCTGCTCAATTATCTGCCTCCTTTTGAGCGCCATCTCACCGAGGGTATACCGGGGGTCTATTTCTCTGACATTCAGGGATAAGCCATGCACCTCATGATAGGTGACTCGTGCAAGCATGAGAATCTTCATGCCCGCCTGAATGTCCTGCCCTGTCAAAGTCCGAAAATCGGACCTGATCTGCCTGAAGCTGCCTGCCCAGATTGTGGCTTTAATCCTGGCTGTCGTCGTATCATCCTTCTTTTCTACCAGGTCTAAATAACAATGCCCTGAGCTATAGTGGCTGTTGATCTGTGCTATTTCAGCCGTAACCCAGTACTCGTCAGGAAGTGAGGATTGAATCGTTGCTTTAATCAGGCAGGAAAGTTCGCTGAGTGTAAGATAATTCATATGAGTGTCAAAAATCTCCCGAACATTAAAGAAATCCCCTATATCTTTAAAACTTTATCCCAAAATCCGGGAATAGTCTTGTGAGCGCCCTTATTTGATCCGTAAGGATCAGGATGCCGAAGATGATGAGGAGCAGGCCGCTTATGAGCATTATCACACGCATGAACCTTGCGAGTTTGGATGAATAGCTCAAAAATACATTTATGGCAAGCGCTGAGAGAAAAAAAGGCACCGCAAGTCCAAGCGAATATGCTGCAAGCAATTGGAATCCATAAAGGGCAGACCCCTTTGAACCGGCATAAACAAGGATTGTACCGAGAATCGGGCCGATGCACGGACTCCAGCCGGCTGCAAATGTCATCCCTACAACAAAGGTGCCGATATATCCGGCAGGCTTGCCGCTGAGATATATCTTCTTCTGTATCATGAGAAAGTCCAGCTTCAAAACCCCTGCAATAAAAAGCCCGAAGATGATGACGAGAACACCGCCGATAATCCTGATCATGTCCACATACTGAAAGAAAAAACTTCCAACGGCTGACGATGAGACACCAAGGGCGATGAACACAGTGGAGAATCCGAGGATAAAGGCTATTGAATTGGTGATCGTCAGATAATGGATCTTTTTTCTGTCTGCACCAACAGTAAGGTCTTTAAATGAAATACCGGTTATAAAGGAGACATAAGAAGGTATCAATGGCAGAACGCATGGAGAGAGAAATGATAATACGCCGGCAAGAAATGCCAATGGAAGGGAAATATCGTTCATTCCTCTAACCTAACGTGCGCATTCAGACG
>VGWX01000032.1 GCA_016873615.1 Nitrospira sp.
ACTTCTTTCTCAAGACGATCACCGAGCGCATCGGAAGTTACATCAAGGTCGTATTGAGACTGTAATCCAATCCAGAACTCTGAGGACATTCCGAAAAATCTTGCAAGTCGAAGAGCTGTGTCAGCAGTAATCTTCCTCTTTTCAAGGACTATTTCGTTTATTCTCCGGGCGGGCACACCGATATTTAGAGCAAGTTTGTTTTGACTTAGACCCATAGGTTTAAGAAATTCTTCAAGAAGAACTTCTCCTGGATGTACCGGATGTAATTTTTTCTTTCCCATATATATACTCCTTTTTTTTAATGATAGTCTGTTATTTCGACATTATGTGCACTATTATCTTGCCATATAAAACAGATTCTCCACTGGTCATTAATTCTGATGCTATATTGTCCTTTACGATCACCACCCAGTTTCTCAAGTCTGTTCGATGGCGGGATCATTAAATCATGTATGTTCTGAGCATTATTAATCATCCTCAATTTTCTCAGGGCTATCTGTTGTATATCTCCCGGCAATTTTGCTGATCTTTCTCTGGAATATACTTTTTCGGTTTCTTTGTCCCTGAATGATTTTATCACGGTCTTATATTATAACGATATACGTTAAACGTCAAGAGTTATATTTAGGTATTACTTTCAAAAATCAAATTTTACTGCGAATGAAATAATATATTTAATTCCGTATAACGTGATAAAAACGTGAAAGAATATATCTAAAACAATAGAACTATATCGAACTATAAGCAAATAAAAAAAGGGGCCAAGCCATTGTTTGGTAAAGTTAATTCAGTATTTTCAAGCGCTTGTAAAATCCCTTTTTTACGCATGGCATTCAAGAGGTCGTCCCGACTCGTGTCGGGATCAGCTCCACCAGAAAAATTGATGACTTGCAGGCATGCAAGTTTCCATTTATCCATCATAATACCTTGTAATTTAACGGTTAAACAGTTAAAATATAAGCATGAGTGCCCTTGTCAATCGTATTCAGACGAAAAACCTCAGGAGTTATCTCAAGGCATTTCCTATTGTAGCTGTTGTCGGAGCCCGTCAGACAGGGAAATCAACACTTGTAAAAGACCTTCTCCAGATGGATCGGAAGTATCTGACCCTTGATGATACAACAAATATTCTTCTGGCTGAACAGGACGCAGAATCCTTTCTCAGGCAGGATCAGCTGATTACTGTGGATGAAGTCCAGAAGGTCCCGACTCTTTTCCCTGCCATGAAAAAGATCGTGGACAACAAAAGGAAAAATGGCCAATTTCTCATTACTGGTTCAGCAAACATAACAATGCTCCCCAAAATATCTGAAACATTGGCAGGCAGGGTAGTCTTTATCGAAATGAATCCGATAACAATAGCGGAAGCGCTAAAAAGAGACCTCGGACATACGGCATTGGGGGATATTTTCAAGGCTCAGAAAGAAAAAAAGTGCTGGGAGATTCTTAACAGTGTAAAGCCGACAAGCTTTTCGATTGAAAACTATGTTATTAAGGGTGGCCTCCCTCCCGCATATCTGGAAAATAACGATGAAAATCGCCAGGTTTGGTTTAAAGGATATGTACGAACCTATCTGGAGCGGGATGTCCGGGATCTGTCACGGATACAAAAACTATATGAATATCAGAAGTATCTTTCTTTGCTTGCATTTAGGTCAGCTCAGATATTCAATAAGGCTGAAGTTGCACGTGACTGCGGCATACCCTATACAACTGCAGGGCATTTCTTTGATCTTCTGCTTGCGACGTTCCAGATCTTTCTTGTAGAGCCGTATTTCAGAAATATAGGCAAGCGACTGATAAAGTCACCGAAAATAATGTGGAGTGATACGGGACTGGCGATGCATCTGCAAGGATTAAACTCCTGGGAGGATGCATGCAGACTTGGGAGGGATTCATTTTTTATTGAAAATAAGATAGCGATTGAACTGAAATCCTATCTCTCCATTTATGAGCCGGCAGCAAAACTGTACTTCTGGCGTTCATCCGGCGGAGCCGAGATTGATTTTTTAATAGAAAGAGGGGATCAGCTTATACCTGTAGAAGTTAAATGGAGAAGCGATATCAGGTTGAAGGACCTGACAGGTATGCAGGTTTTTCTTCAGGATTTTAAAAATGAAGCACGCTGGGGCATAGTATTATATAAAGGCAGCCAGTTGCTGAAGATTAAAGAGAATATTTTCCTTGTTCCCTATAAATACTTTTTTGCTTAAAGATTAATTGGACAATTGTGCAATCTCCTTCTTGACAGATTTCTTAGGTATGCTACTTACCATTGAAAAACTCTTCATTATCCGTTTAGCAGAATTCTCACAATGAATCGTTGACAAAGCGTAAACGGTTTTTTTGCTAAATAGAATAAATACTGAAAACCTTTTGTATATTTTTTTGGTTCTATTCTTCCAATATAACTGTCATGGTTTGTAGTACCCCTGTAAAAAAAGCAATTCTTCACTGTAAAAAAATAATTGATTATCCTTATGCGTCTCGATCTGAATGACAATAAGTTTCCATTCTTTTCGATGGCTATTACCTTTCCAATAATTGATTCTGGAGAAATAAGAGTTGCACACTTATTAGCATCACCCTTCTGATAAAAGAGTAATCTCCCCTCTCTTTTTAGAATTTTTATGATACGATGAGTAATGAAATTATCATCCACTTTGAAAAGTATAATATCACCTGACCTCAACTCATGTGCATCAAGTTTCTTGACCAATACTCTATCATTGACCTCAATGAGAGGATACATGCTCCTTGAAATGATTTTGAACCATCCACATCCCTCCCTATGGAAGAGCTCATCCTGTATTTTTTTAATCAGGGATAATTTATCTCTTGGGTTTTTATTATCCATAAATATTAAGGAGCATCCCCTTTTGTGAATTCCGGGGATGCTCCTGACTTCACCCTGCATGTCTGCAAACAGACTTGCCTTAACCTTAACTACATTGTGTTAATCCGAACTTAGCGTAATTGCTCGGACTGCACAGAAGCTGATTGGCAATCTGTGAAATGTGAGGGCAACCTGGAATGTTGTTTGAAATGTTGCATGCATATGCCGTTCTCTCTGGAATCTCAATCGTTTCAATCGAAGGTTTCCGATATTTATTCATCATTTAATCCCTCCTTTCTCTCTTCAATAAGAGATTTGTATTTGCTGCAGACAGCATTGGGTGACGGTCCCAAATAATCCCCGGTTTCAAGGTATGCAACACCTGGGCAGCGATTGCAGTATTCAAGGGTAGTGCATGCAGAACAGGTCTTCAAATCCTCCAGCCTCATATATCTTAGTGAATCAATTTTGTCTGTCCTCCAGATATCTTCAAAGCTCTGCTCTCTGAGATTGCCTATGGGTATCCTGAGAGTCGGACATGGAAAAACATCTCCGGTTGATGAAATACATCCGCTTATTCTTCCAGGGTTGCAGATAACATTTCCACCTTTGGGGAGCTGGGAATCTCTTGTTTTGATCTTCACAGTATTTCTTAAAATCAATTCTTCTTTATTGACTTCATGATAGATACTCCTTATCTGATTGATTGACAGTCCGGCGGAGAGGTTATCGAGCCTGCCGTTTTCCATAGGCATCAGATTAAAATCAAAGGCATATTCAACGCCCACCTGCTTTGCGAGTTCCATCATCTGATACCGCTGATGGAAATTATGCTTTAACAGGAATCCTTTGAATATCACCGGGATACCGATTTCTGAAAGGACCCTCATACTACGGATTGTTTTCTGAAACGATCCTGGAACCTTGGTAATGACATCATGAATGTCTGGCGTTGCACCATAAACTGATATCTCTACCCGAAACGGCTTGAGAGTCGTGATTGTATCAAACAGTGAATCATTGATCAATGTTCCGTTTGTATAGAGGGTCAGGAGAAACCTTTCTTTTATCAGGAACTTGAGTATTTCACTGACATCTTTCCTTGTAAAGATCTCTCCGCCTGAGAGCGAAAGGCTTATGACACCGAGTTTGCGGAGATGATCAATAATGGATAGGATTTCATCGGTTGTCAGCTCGTTTCTGACTTCATGGGTGAAAAGACAATGAACACATCGCAGATTGCACCTTTGTGTCAATTCAAAGTGGATGTTTATCGGTCTGTTTCTCGCCCAGTATTTCTCGTTCATAAAACCATCGAACGTCTTCATAAGGTCAAGCGTATGTTCACAGGTATCCATTTCACACCTCCAGAAGGTTTAATGCTCTTAATTGCTCCATGCAATCGTTCAGGTCTTTTTTTACTATTTCCAGACTTCCGCCGAATTCTGCGGCAACTATTTCTGCGATGGAATCCTGATCATGATTTCCGTCAAGCAGCAGCCAGATCATTGTCGCAGTTTCATTCAGGACATGCATGAGCTTATTGTCTGATGAAATGATGACTGTTTCTCCATCCACCTCCCGCCAGATAAAGTCTTTCCTTCTAACCGGCATGGTTTTCGTTTCCATTGATTAACCTCCAAAATGAATTATCTTTTTTGAATCTCAACCTATAACACGGGATACTCTCCAGCAAATCAAGCAGAAGTGAAAAAAATTTGTTATACGTGAATATGTTGTGCACCCCTTTAAGAGACAGAAAATTACCCATAATTCCCTCCTTCATTAAAGTTATGGCTCCTGACATCCTGCTTACAGGAAGCAGTTCGTTCACTATGCTCTGTTCTATGAAATAAATGCCTTTGCAGGGAGCGCCTCTGTTAATGCTCTCAGATTCACCGGTAAAGGGAGTCCCATATACGGTTTTCCCTCCAGAATTATCCTTCCTCAGCAATACCATTTCATCACAGAGAATTGTTTTGGGCTTTGAGAGTTTTGCAATGGTTGATTTACCATAACCACTCGGTCCGGCAAAGATATATCCTGCGCCTTTATTTTCTATCCCGCATGAGTGTATGAATGTGCCGATATTATTTAATCCTAAATAAAAGATGAATGCGTTGCATATAAACGACTCAATAAGTTCAGTGATCCTTACTATTGTTAAGTTATCGCTTTGTGAAATGAAGAAGCCAATTTCACCTTCTGATGTTCGTGTATCGAAGAGAATTGTGGCAGAAACAGAATCGTACTCCAAAGAATGATAAAACAAGTGCTTATTCTGTGAACCCGGGTGCGGTATATAATCCTTTTTTACCGTTATGTAAATGTGAGGAGAACCGTCAGTGCAGAAGCCCCACTTCCGATAGTCCGAAAGATAAAGATCAAATGTATCCTGAAAGAAATTATCTTTGAATCTAATCAAACAGCAGATGTTGCCAAGAGTAATTGTGTGTTCTCCTGCAGCCATTTTTTATCCCCTTAAAAAATACTAAAAGCTATTGTCCTCTTTGAGATAAAACTGTCTTTATAGTTTTTATAATGATCAGAAAATCAAGTTGAATTGATTGATGCTCAATATAGTAGAGATCAAACTCAAATTTTTCTCTCTGGCCTTCCATTGATCCGGCATAATCACCACACACCTGTGCCCATCCTGTAATTCCGGGGTTGACGGTAAACCGTAAACTATAATGCGGTATGTCTTGTGCGAGAATATCTGCAAAGTATTTCCTGATGGGCCTTGGACCCACAAAACTCATATCACCCTTTAGTACATTAAAAAGCTGAGGTAATTCATCGAGGCGCGTTTTCCGTAAGAATTTACCGATCACAGTAATTCTTGGGTCATTTTCAGCCGCCCATTTAGGTCCGGTTTCTCTTTCAGCATTATCTATCATTGAACGAAATTTAAATAAAACAAACGGCTTTTCATCTTTCCCCAATCTTTCCTGTCTGAAAAATACTGGACCTCTCGATGAAAGTCTGATAGCCAACGCACAAAGCATCATTATGGGCGCAGAAAGGAATATTCCAAAGAATGCTAATAATTTGTCGGAAAAATATTTTAATTTCTTATAGTCAAAAGGTGTCAAAAGAGTAAGCTCAATTCATATAAGTAGCTGGAAACCAATAATGCTTTCTGTTGCCAGTTGGGAGAGATTTACAGATTCTGGACGATTCAAAACGATTATGTATTATATGAAAGAGACTGATTAGGCTGGTTAGCCTGTACATCTGAACTACTTAACGATACACCTTGTTCCCTGAGAAAGTGCTTTAATGCCATGATTGTCATACAGTCAGAATATTCAGCCCAGCAGTACTCTTTCTGACAGTAACTCCTTTGACCTTCGTCTGCCTTTATCTTATGGAATGTGCATGAGAAACAGGCTTTTATAAGCATGTCACCCTCCTGTGGTAGTCTTCACTGATTAACCTTAATTTCATCAGAAATATTTGCAGGTATTGGGAAAGATGATATCCTCAAAAGACGTTTATATAATGCATCTGTCTTGTGCAGCATTTGGTCAATACTCCATACCTTTGAAATAATTTCTGGAAACTGTGGGAATGGTTTGTCATTATTTTTACGGGAATGTATCTTTTTTAATATGGTTTCTAATGTGCTGCAATATTCGTGCATATTTCCGGCAGGAACTCTATGCCCGGCACCCGGACAGATCTCGAAAACTTCCTTTATTCCCCCGCAATCAAACGCAACGATAGGGATACCCATAAAAACTGCTTCAGGAATAACATTCGGCAATCCTTCGTAATGTGAAGGAAGGACAAAAATATCCATGATTGCGTAATACTGAGCGATTTCCTTTTGATAATCGATAAATAAAATATTATTATCAAGCCTCAACTCTCTGACCATATTGCGCAGTTTTATTTCGTAATGTTGTTCATCCGGCAAATTGGCTTTTCCAATGATAATTAATTTTGTTTCTGGATACGTTTGTATAAGCGTATGCATTGCCCTAATGGCAAAAATATGTCCTTTAGATGGCACAATTCTTCCGACGCAACCAATAACAATGTCGTTCTGATTAATGCCATGCCTGCTCCTGATAACTCTCTTTTCATCTTCTGTCATGTTAAGTGCATTTTCGTAATCTTTAAAATTACGTCCGGTATAGATGGTATGGGACTGATGTGGAACAGAGATTTTAGCCTTCATATAGATATCTCCAATCTCTTTCCCAACAAAAATCATTGCATGAGTAAACTTGCCGGCTATTTTTTCCAAAAAAACAAAAAGTGACCTTGCCGCCCAAGTTTTTGATTTCGGGAAAGAAGGTCCATGGACTGTATGGATAATAATTCTCACACCTGCTCTAACTGCTGCAAGTCTGCCAAGAATGCCACCCTTTGCCAAGTGGGTATGCACTATATCGTATTTTTGTTCTCTTAATATATTGACTATCCGGGAAAATGCTCGTATCTCAAGGAGAGGATGAATGTATTTACAAAGACAGCTTATCTGAAAAACTTTTATCCCTTTTTTGACACATTCTGAAATAAGAGGGCCGGATGCATCTTTTCCAATAATCATATGAACTGTCCACCCCTTCTTCATGAGATGGTCAACTTCTATGAGTGTCCTTCGAGTACTTCCTGACGATTCATACAACGTTGTAAGGATATGACAAATTTTCGGCATATTGGAAAATTATTGATATGCTGAGAGTTATATTTAAGACACTATAAAAAATTGTACATGGTTAGGGAATCGAGAATTATCAAACTTTCAGGAAATAGAGTAATCTTAAGGTTCTTCTCCATAAAATTTATGTCAAGTGTAACTTTTTTCTTATAAGGGTTATGAAGGAGGATAGCTTTCGGAGACAGGAGCATATTGATTCTCTCTTTCGATATTGATGAAGAATACTTAATCGCCGGCGAAATCAAAACATTATATCTTTCTTTGAAGTGATCGAAGGTATCATTCCGGAATACCTCATACCCTCTTGTTTTTAAATTTTGAAAAGATTCCGGCAGCTCATTTCTGTATGAAGATGGAATGTAAATAACCTTGCTATCCGCAGGCAGCATATTCCGTCGGGCTTGTTCATCTAAAATAAACCCCGGGGAAAATCCATACATATACAGTTGAGAAAAGATTTCCATACTTGATTCGCCCTGTAAATCCTCCAGGTATTTTGTATAGTATGGCCTCAACACATATAAATCCGGTTTTATATTTTCATATGCTGAAAATTGCAGCCCTTTCTCGATAAGATGAAAAAGAGATTCCCATCGGTCTTTATTCGTTTCATATATATCTTTTCCGCTGTCCATATCTGAAGCCCAGAATCCAATGCCTTCAGCGCCATTGACCAATGAAGCAAAAATATGGCTTTGAATTTGTAAATTATTCGGTGCAGTAAATTGCCACTTCGCTTTATGACACTGAAGTATGATATAAAATGGCACTTTCCCCTGTGTTGCATCTCTGAGATATGCGCTTTCTGCTGCTGTTCTGAATGCCCCATATGGATCGTTGATATTATATGATTCAGAAATAATCTTGTATTTTTTCTGTTTAGTTACTATCAAATCATATATGTCCCAATAAGCCGGCCGCGGATGTTCAGTCAAGTCATCTTCCCCAAGGGCTGCTTTATCAGGATAGATGAAGAGATCAAGGGAAGGATATTTTGCGTGAAGATAATCCCAGATTTTCACATACCAGAGATTATTCTTCCTCTGTATCCAGTCAAAATATTGCATTTTCTGATCATTGGTAAGTTTGCCTGTCATGTGAAAACCATTCTCTTCATAAAATAGGGCATCCCATCGGGACAGTTCTTTCTTGCTGATATGTGCACCAACTATCTCTTCTCCACCAATTATCAATCCTTTCAGATTCGGGAATTTCTTTGAGAGCGCTGCAAGCTGATCGAGGTATTCCAGAGTTTTCATCTGTAATTCTCCATTTAAAGCGAAGTCGAGCGTTCCATTTGGTAATCCTGGTATCCCTCTTTTAGGAGTCACCCGATTAGTTCTGAGCCAAACATTTACTCCATATTTATTTGCGTCTGCCAGAAAATATTGCTCTTTTTGAAAAGGGGGCATACTGCTTTTGTCCATTAAAACAAGTGCGGTGATCCTATGCTGTACAAATCTGTTCATATATTCTTTATATATCGGCTTTTGCGGGGTATCCCATTGACGGAAATCCCAGAAAGGGGTATATGCAAAAGCAGATGGGGTTATAAGAAATATCATTAGCGTGATTATCACAGACAATTTAACTTTTATTATCATTTTCCCTCCGTCATGTCTGTTGTATGCAATTTCCACAAAGACAATAGAAGTCCGTATTCAACAGCAAGAGTTTCAGACAAAAATCCTCTGTAAAACTGAAGAGCACAGACAGTGCCGATAAAACTTGACATGAGAAGACGCCCATAAATGGCGATGAGTTTATTTTTTGACTTTGATATCTTCATTAATTGGTAGAATGCAACTATGAATAACAAGATGAACGGTATAAAGCCAAAGAGCCCTGTCCCGGCTATCTGATCGATAAACGCATTGTGGAGTACGTCCTCTTCTCCCTTATAGAAGCTGATATACTTTGCCACATTTGAACTGCCGATCCCGATCATCATGTTACTGAGGAATAATTGCATGCCCATTGTATAGGAATTCAGGCGGTTGAATACATTTGCCCGATAGATATCAGTACTAATGAACCCCTCGATGAACTTCGTTAAGACATTCCCGAACAAAAAGATAGAAACTGCTATAGTTAATATTAAAGAAAGCGAAAGCGTTACCTTGAACAGTTGTTTCGAGGAATTTCCTTTATAAAGAAAAAATACTGACGCTACAGTGGCAATAACAGACACCCAGGCATTCCTCGATTGTGATATGAATATTGCCAGAACAATAAGCATCAATGCCCATATGGATACACCTGAGGAAAATACCTTTATGTCTTTACGTATGGAATACAGTAAGGCTGGTATGGCTGAGATAGCAATAATCCCTAACTCACCATAGCTGATGGGTATGGCTGATGTCTTATGAAATGGCATTGAAATGCCCCAGTATATTCGTGGGTGCCTCGTCATGACGTGAAATGGATCAAGATGAAAGATTGAAAAGAGGACGATCATTCCTGACAAAAGCAGAACAGAATAAGAGAAGATACGGAGTATTCTTGCATAGTCCTCGACACTCCGTACATTGCAATAGGTAATGAATACGATGATTGCAAAGGACATTCTTCCGAATAAGAGCCGTAATTCTCCTGGAGAATACCCGAATCTCACCGTGTTGATGACATGACTAATACACAACCAAACAAAAATGGAAAGAGAGAAAAAATAAAAGTGGTTCATCATGCTATCATGAGGGCTTGCCATATATATCAATAATTGAATTGCGAAAATTGCTGTAAAAATTGCGGTTAGGGGAACAGGCACTGGAAGGCTGAATCCCAGAAATGGAATCATGAATATAAAGATATACAATAATCTTGCGGATGACATGCTTTGCAATTTTTATCGATAGTTAGTGAAATTTGCTATATGTGCGATATAATTTTTTATCTTTTTTATGTCCGCTGTACTGAGCAAAAGGGCAGAACCCATGCTGCTTTGGCTATGCCTGACGAAAATCATGAGGCTAAATAAGGCTGTTGCGGTATAGCTGATACTTGCAGAGAGAGCAGCGCCTTCAATCCCTAATCGAGGAATGAGGAGTATATTCAGTACAACATTTCCGCACAAACCCAGAATGCTGCAAACAGATGCGAGGGAGGATTTCCCGATATTAATGAGATATGCACTGACTATAGGATATATGGTATATACGGTGATTCCCGGCAGAATTAATTTTAAAGCGCTGTTTGACGCTGCAAAAGCATTCCCGAAAAATATCACGATGATATACTCACCAACAAAAGCTAAAAGTAGGGAAAGGCCGATTGCAATCGGCAGGACATGCCGAAGAACTGTCTTTGCGTCGCTTGCCTGCTGTTCCGGTTCATTTTTCACACGAGAAAATATTGCCAGGCTCGCTGCGTTTGAAAAGTATAGGAGGGTCTCGGAAATCCCGATTGTCACAGAGTATAACCCGATGTCCGCTGTGCTCGACAATGCTCCTATGAGGAAAATACAGGAGCGCGTATGCAGCCGTTCCGTTATTTTCCCGATATGCGTTTTTATTCCATACGTGATTGTCTGCAGAAAGACATCTTTCTGGAACTTCAGCTTCATGCTGAAATCCGATCTCAGAAAGTAAGAGATCATCACTAGGCTGATGACTACTGAGAAAAGGTAGCACATAAGACTTATGGAAAGCTCGGATGAATCATACAATGTCCAGACAGCGAATATCATTACAAAGAATGATATTCTTCTAATAATCCTCACAGAGACATACGATATGATGCTGCCCTTTGCGATCAGAAGGTCCAGTGAAACCAAAAAAATAATTTCAAGGATTATTCCCAGAACAGTGCAGGTTTTTATGAAATTGGTTTTGATGGGAAAGTCGGAGATGAGATTGACAGCGAATGGGATAATGAACATTAAAAGAATGGATACGCCGGCAAAATATATCCATGCGTTGTAGAGGAGTTGCGACAGGCTTCTTTTTCGCGAGACGAAGAGGTTCCCGTATTCAAGACCACCGGTCAGGATGATTGCCAGTATGAAAATAAAATTGAAAATATAAAAGTATTCTCCTTTACCGACAACCCCGAGATAACGGGAAAGAACTGCATCGCCAAGAAACATGAGCCCGGAAATCAGCACTCTTGAAAGACTGATAATCATACTATCCTTTAAAAGACTCATTTTTTTCTGCTTATTGCCTCATATATGCCAAAGCGAAATTAAAGAGTGTTCTACTCTCCATTGTGTTGATTGTGAGGAGTTTTGTGAAAAGGTCAGGATCTCTTCGATTAGCAATTGTTTGCTGAACCTTGAATAAAATTCTTTCACCAATCAGAGAAGATAGAGAATGATCGAAAGACAATTGAGAGTTGTTTGAAATCTCAGGGATAAGCAATTTGCTGATCAGATGCAAACAAAGCTGCAACTGTTTCCTCGAATTAAAAAGGATGCTTTTGTGAACAGTTTCCTCCCAGTTCATCGAATTATGATATTTCTTGATTATTGCGGCACAATCGCAAAGCCAGATTAGTTTCATAAAACTGTGCCTGACTGCATGCCAGGAGAGATAGACAAAATTATACTCAAGGGGCAGATATGTCTGTTCCCATATTTCTCCCATGTCGAATCTTGCACAATACCGCGCATTTGTTAATCGATGGTGCAACTCAAGACTTATATCTTCATTCAGTTTTTCCTTCAGATAATTGTCATGGAGTGCTTCAACCCGACTTTTTTCCGGGAACCTTTCAAATCCGCAATGTACGAGTATCTGATGGCTCCTCTCAATATCGTCTTCTCTTACCAGGATATCAATATCAGCCATTGGCCTGCAGGCGAAGTTCTCGTAGACATTTTCTGCCAGATATGCTCCTTTGAGCACGATAAATCTGATATCATTGTTTCTAAGTTCATTCATAAGGTCCTGTAATTCGCCCAGCATAATCATGTTTCTTTTCAGGTTGCTCACATAATCTTTTTTCAGTTGGTCAAGAATGAAACGCGGGACGGTCTTTCCCCGTCTATGATTATCACGGTGGCTATCTATATCAGGCAATATCTTTGTTATGATATAAAACAAGAGAGGACGTAATTCCTGCTGATAGTCATTGTTGATAATATTCTCCCATGAAAGAAGCAAATTCATCTGATGCCATAGCTTATCTTTTCTGCTGCTGGAAACATCACCGGCCGAGTAATAGAGATTGAGAATTTCGAGAGGCGTTAATATGTTATCTGTATCCTGTGAAGTCATCTCTTGAATGAATTATTCACCGCTCTGAATTCTGTATCACGTGCTAATTTCTGTGCTGCTTCTTTCATATTCAGACTCTCCATTCCATAGTGCATATGCAACGTTGCGTAATGGTCAAATATTTTTTGAAGAAAATCGATATTTTCCTGGATATTACTGCCAAAATTGTGGGGATGCCACCAAAGATGGTATACAAGCCCTTTTCGTGCTGCATAGGTCAATGATGAGGTGATTCTGTGTAACCTGAGACTCTCAAGCAGTTTCAGACCGCTTGAGGACGGCCGGAGGAATCTGCTCGCAGGCAGATTGTAAGGAATAGAGGATAAAGTTCCGTTTGTCGAATAACAGTTATGTGATGAAATGCTGATGTAACTGTCCAGAAACCGGAACACTTTCTTAACAAATTCTCCTTTCTTCCCGTTTCTCTTTTGATATATCCAGTGTGGAATATTCCCCCGATACGCTGTGATTCCCAATTCCCTGCAGACTGTCAAATAATCTTCGTTCACCTGATTTTTTGGGAAGACGAAACTCGTGATTGAGAGATCGTTTTGTTTTGCAACCTGTAAAGCTGCTTCAAGGTCATTCCGGAACGCTGTCAGGTCCTGCCCTTTCTCCAAACAATAATAATGAGAAAACGTATGGGTTCCTATCTCCTGATTTGGGTAAGATGCAATCAATTTTATTAATGACAGTGCATAATGAAGAGGGTCTTCTCTTTCATCACTCCCAATTTCTTGAATTGTGAAATAAGGGGAGAGCAGTTCATCGGCATATAAAGGCTTCTTCTCCGGCAGGCTCTTCATCATCTCATGGTAGTTTTCGAAAAAGAGAAGCCCTACAGTCGCCCATGTTGCATGAACATTATACGTATCAAATATTTTGAGAATCAGCGGTATAGCAGAACGGGCACCAATAAGGTTATCTTTATATTCTTCCAAGCGATACATGTCTCTTACCCCCCAGGATAGTTCGAAATCTAATGAAATGACAAAACTGCCTTTTTCGTTAATCATGATGAAAGAAGGGGCATATTCTTATGATTTTCACTGTATGATTGTGTAAGCTTAAGGGCAAATGATTGCCAAGTTTTATATAAGCCTGTGTCAATATCATACAGCGGCTGGAAACCCAGCAGGTTTATCGCCTTGCTTATATCAGAATAATTCCGCTGTACATCTCCGATCCTATTCTGACCGTGAAGGATTTTCACCGCTATTCCTGTTTCTCTTTCAATGATGCCTTTTATTTTTTCAGCAATTTCACTCACAGTAGTCTCCCTGAACGTAGCAATCTGAAATATTTCGCCGGCTTTTTGATTAACCATATCTGAATTAGTTGGCCCATTATTTGAAAATCCGATTGCTTTAAGGCTTAGATAGATTGCGTTGCATAGGTCTTCTACAAATATGAAATCCCGTGTTTGGGTACCGTCACCATAAATTTCAAGGGGCAAGCCTTCCATAGCTTTTTTTATAAACTTTGCAACAACACTTGTTTTGTGTTTTGATCCGGGACCATATACATTACCGAACCTGAGCACGACTGTCTTAAGACCGAATGTTTTGTAATAGGCTGAGCAATATGCTTCACCTGCAAGTTTACTTGCTCCGTAAGGTGATACAGGGCGCGGTACTTTCTCTTCATGCATCGGAGGCTCTACATCTCCGAGTGGTGCTCCTGATGAGGCAAATATGAAACTATTCACTCTGTTTTTTCTGCAGGCCTCAAGCATGTTTAAAGTGCCTTTAATATTAAGGTCGCAATCAAGCAGAGGATTTTCTACCGAGACTGGCACTCCGGACTGTGCGGCAAGATGCACAACTGCTTCTGCTTTTTCAGTGCTTAGCAGGCAGTCATCAGTATTTCGTATGTCACCGATCTGAACTTCGATCAGGACCTTACGTTTAACAGATTCTGATTGTGACATTGAGTATAAAATCCTGTTGCCTGTTTTATTCTTTTGAAACTTACCGTGTCCCGCAATTGCAGACTCGAGATCTTTAACAGTACCGACCGAGAGATTATCGAGGATGCGAAAGTTCGTAAAACCTTTGTTCAGCATGAAACCTATAAAGTTCTTGCCTATAAAGCCGCAACCACCTGTAATCAATAATGTGACCGGATCTACCCCCATTTGACACCCCTGAAAATTGCATTTCTGTTTATATTTTCCTTATACTTTTCAGCGGTTTTAAACAGAGATTCAAGTGTTTCTTCAGTCAGATAATGGGGTTGCAGGCCTAAGTCGAGCAGACCTGTATATTTCGGATTATAATAATGTTCTTCTTTTTCTCTACGGGGGTTTTCTATATTATTTACTTTCACCTCATATCCGAATTTGGCAGCGGCAACCTGCACTTTTAAAGCCAGTTCATTTACTGTAAACACTTCGGTTACCTGGTTAAACACACGCATCTCCCCCTCTTTAGCAGCCTGAATAGCCGACAAATAAACGCATTGCAGGGTATCCATAAGGTTTAGATAGCCCCTTGTCTGTCCTCCTTTACCGTATATCGTCAGAGGATATCCTGCGATAGCCTGGACGATAAACCTGTTAAGAACAGTTCCGAATATCTCATCATAATGGAAAATAGTGCATAACCTCTTGTCAATTTCTGACTCATCTGTATGTATCCCGTAGACTGGCCCCTGCATAAGGTCGGTAACTCTAAGCCCCCAGATCCTTACATAAAACCAGAGGAGGTCGGTATCCTGTATCTTTGTAGTATGATACAAAGAGCTCGCTTGCCGCGGAAAAAGGAAAGTATCTTTCCTTCCTTTATGGTTCACTTCAAGCCATCCCTCCTCAATATCTATATTCGGCGTCCCATATTCACCCATTGTGCCCAGCTTAATGATATGGCAATCTGGATTTGTTTCTTTTACTGCATATGCTATGTTTAAGGTACTTATAAGATTGTTTTTTATAGTGAATGCTGCCTTATCACGGTTTATCATTGAAAAAGGAGCAGAAGGCTGTTCTGCATAATGGATAACAGCGTCAGGACATAATTTCTTAAAAACGGATAAAAGAAATTCATAGTCCGTAATATCACCGATATGGACATCAAGATCCCGTCCTGTAACTTCTTTCCATATCTGCACTCTTTGTAATAGATTGGGTGTGGTTATCAGGGATTCGCAGTCAATCTCTGTAGAAGCATATCTGCGGAAGTAATTATCAACAACTGTAACCTTATGACCTCTCTTTGAGAAATACATGGCTGTCGGCCAGCCCAAATAGCCATCTCCTCCAAGTATGAGAACATTCATGTCAGACATTACTGCACTCAACAGGCAATTTTGATGCATAGGGACATTTGTGTGCTGTATGTGCATGAGATGAGTATTCTTCACCAAGGACACTGTGGTTACAAAGATAGTTCACAATTTCTTCCTTTGTCATGAACTTCTCGTTTTTTGAGATATATGGATTTTTTACCTCACTGGAAACAAATCCAGGGTACCTGTATGAACCTATCTGTTTTCTGTCGATGAGGGTAGGGAGTACGGAAAACATATCTTCCAATTCAACAGCCCGGGTAGTCTCCTCTTCGCTCATGAGTTCTTCATATAATTTCTCTCCTGGTTTTACCCCGATGAATTCAATAGGGATATCGCCTGGATGATAACCGTAGATGGGAGCCAGGAGGTCTATCATTGCTTCAGCAAGGTCAATAATTCTTACTACCGGCATTTTGGTTACAAACACTTCACCGCCGCAGGCTAAGGCAGCCCCCTTTATGACAAGTTTGACAGATTCCGGAACCGTCATGATGAAACGCGTCATTCTCATATCGGTGATTGTTACAGGCCCTCCCTTTTTTATCTGCTCCCAAAAAACAGGGATAACCGAGCCATTCGATCCGAGTACATTTCCGAAACGTGTACTTGCAAAAATATGCCGTGGATTGCCGTTAAAGCACCGTATGCTCGACGCTGTCACAACACGCTCTGCAAGAAGCTTGGATGTTCCCATTACATTAGTTGGATTGACCGCCTTGTCACTGCTCGTATAGAGGAGACGTTCAACTTTGGTTCTCATAGCCGCATTCAAAACATTCTGGGTCCCGATCACATTCGTATGGACTGCTTCGAATGGATTATATTCACATAGTTCAACATGCTTATACGCTGCAACATGGAAAACTACCTGTGCTCCTTCCATAGCGTAAAAAAGCTTCCTGTCGTCTTTTATATCTCCCAGGAAAGAAAGAAGTTTAACCTTATTTCTGTATGTCTGAGTCTGCATGAAAAGACCTGATTCGTTACTGTCGAAGAGTCGAATTTCAAGAGGGTCGTACATGGTTATCTGTTTCAGCAGTTCTGAACCTACAGTGCCCACAGGACCTGTTATGAGGATAACTTTGTTCCGGTAAATCGACTGATAATCTGGTTCACACTCTCCATTAAACATAAAAACACCTCTCAGTTTAAAATGATTGTTAAGATTGATATTCTTAAAATTCCTATGAATGGACAAGATTCAAAGTGGTTGCTATCGAATCATTACGAAAAAAATCATCGTCAGTTCATTTATCTGCAACAAAAAAACTGTTATGTCCGGATACCGTGAAAATATCCTGCATTAATAATGAACCAGACTTCCGTCTTTTCTGGCTTTGCTTAATCCGTATCTCATAAATATCAAACCAACCGGGAGAAGTGTAATGCAGAAGAAGATGAGAATGATGACCTCCTGATAGACTTCGCTGAAGGTTTTTCCATTGAGCAATATCTGCCGGATCGCCTCCAGAGCGTGGGTTATTGGGAGAAGATGTGAGAATGGCTGGAGCCATGCTGGAAGAACGGATACCGGGTAAAGGATGCCACCCAATACCCCTGACGTGGTATTCACGATCCAGTTGAGAGGACTTCCCTGCTTGAAGATAACAATGAACCCTGCTGAGATGAGACCAATACCCGTAAATGAAAGAATGGTCAGACACATGATCATTAACAATAGGGGGATACTCGTGAAATGGAGTTTTAAACCAAATATAGTTATCCCGTAAACGAGATAGATGATAATGCGTACTGAGGTCAAGATGAAACTGAAGAGTGACGACGAGAACAAGATAGTCGGCACTGACGTTGGCGTGACAAGCAGGGCCTCGAGAGTGCCCATCATCTGTGCGTTACGGATTTCACTCGCAAAACTGCCCAGTGAAACAGTGAGGTAATCGGTAATGGCAATGCCGATAATGACAAAAGCAAAGTAATCACCGCCATACGGCTGGAGGTAATCGCTCATGCCTCTTTCGAAGAGCTTCGAGAGAAAGAAAAACAGCAGCGTGGAGATAAATATTCCGACAAGCTGCAGGATAAAATTGAGCTTGTAACTCATCGTAATGAGTACATCACGCAGAAAAAATGAAAAAGGTTTCAATAACCCTTGATTAATGTGCACGGTTTATTATTTTTTCGAAAACTTCATCGAGTTCGATTACCTTTACTTTGCATGAACGAACATTTATACCGTTTTCAACGAGTTGTCTGACAAGAGACGGTACATCATTACTCCTCACCTGCAATTCAAAATCTAGACTGCCGTTGTTGCGGAAAATACGTAAGGGAGTAATCCCTATTTCCTGCAAGGTTCTTTCAGGGCAATGATCAATCGTGAACTCATAGAAGCTCTCTGTATTGATCAGGGAACACATATATTCAAGATCACCTGATTCAATAACAGCACCTCTATGAATAATGGCAATACGCGAGCAGACATCTTCTGCTTCCCTGAGGTTATGGGTACACCAGAGTATTGTTTTTCCCTCTTTCTTTTTCAAAACATCTACCGCCAATTTTAGAAAAGTGGATGAGGCAATGGGGTCAAGGTTCTGCGTCGGTTCATCCATAAGAAGGATTTCCGGATTGGAAAGAAGTGCACGGGCCAATGACAAGCGTTGTTTCTGGCCGGAAGAATATTTCATAAACTGAGTTTCTGCTTTTTCTTCAAGGTCGACAAGCTCTAAGATGGTCTGAACCCGTTTCTCCTTTTGTTTACCCGTCAGGTTGTGGAGTGCTGCAAAGAAATTCAGGTTTTGTCTTCCGGTGAGCCTCCAGTAAAAGCTTCTTTCACTCATATTGACAAGGCCGATAATCCGACGTATGTGCTGAGACTGCCGAATAAGGTCATACCCAAAAATCTTTCCAGCTCCCCCGTCGGGGATGATAAGGGTCGCAAGGATTTTAATGAGAGTAGTTTTGCCTGCACCGTTTGGTCCAAGAAGACCGAATATCTCACCTTTCTTGATAGTAAGGGTAATATCCTTCAGAGCTTCCGTTTTTTTTGGAATACTTCTGAAAAGAACCGAGCGCCAGGAGCGTTCAATAAATGTTTTGCTTATTTTGTGTAACTCAATAATATCTGACATGGAACACACAGGTTACAGGAGATGAGGTCTTCATCACGCCTTGAAATGGTTGAGAACCGCTCCAAGAATGTTTGCATTGTCATTCTTAAGCGTGGATATAGCCTCATGTATGGATTTCACATGAAGATTGCCGGCCTTGACAACAAGGATAATATCATCACCCAATGAAGTTTGAACCGGAACATCAGGCATTCCAAGAAGCGGTGAAGTGTCAACAAGGATAACGTCAAACCGCTGCTTCAGTATCTGCAGAAATTTTGAGAGAACAGAGATATACAGCATACCGCCGATTTTGTAAGATGCTGTTCCGGCAGGCAGCAGCGATAATGATTCTTGGACATTGACGATGGATGAGGAGATAGTATGATCAAGAGCCCGATTACCTGTCATCCTGCTGAGATGCTCTATCAATGGTGTATAATCATCCGTATATGGTATTTGCCCATCCTCATAAGTTCTTACGTCCCCTGGATTAAAGCAAAATGAACCGCTTTTCCAGCTAAAGAGCTTTTGGAGCTGTTCTTTAATATGCATTTTATATGGGATATGAAGTACATCTGGAGTGATATAGCCTGCATTCACTAAAATATACTCGAGGGGCTTTCCGGTGTCCTGGTTTATTTTCACTGCTTCACTGAGTTGGTTGTCGGAAATCAAGCCTGCTTTGACGAGGATTAATCCTATCCTGTTGTCAGAAGGGTCTTGATGACTTTGAATATGATAAAGACTTCCTCTATCAAAAAATACCTCTAATGCCTGATTACCATTCACCAACGTTAGATTACCGGTAAGCTTTTTCAGGGATAATAAAGTGAAAAGATCATCTATGCTCAACGAAGTAAGTGAGCCCTGAATAATATCTAATGAAAGTACCCTTTCAATCGCATTTGCAAGGCCATTGGTATTGTCCTTACCAAATATGGTATGGAGGGAAGGTTGAACGTAATCTGCATCCACCATGAGTACATTGAGCCCTGCATGAGATAGTCTTCGTGCAGAGTTGGCCAAGATGGTTGACTTCCCTTCCCCGGGTGCAGCGCTCTGGAAAATGAATGTCGGAGGGGGTATGTTCTTGAGTCTTATCTCAAGATTCTGGATCAGGATGTTGGAGGGATCCATAACGTACTGGGAGTTTTGCCGTGTCCCTTTCTTTTTACTGTTTATCTGATCCCAGAAGAGTGCAGTATCCGAGCCCTTCGTCCTTGTTTTATAGTGAGGAATGGAGGCAAGTAACGGGATACCGATCCTGCGTTGAATATCTTCGGGTGTTTTGACTGTGTTGTCCATGTATTCGAAGAAAAAAGCAAGGCATGGACCCATAATCATGCTTACCATTATGGACAGGAGAATATTCCATAACGTTTTAGGACTGACCGGCGTCTTCGGAACTTCAGCCTCTTGCACAACCCTAATATTGCTGTTATCGAACACGCTCGCAAGTCCCAACTCCTTTGCCTGCTTGAGAAGTGTATCATAAAGCTGTTGATTACTCTGTACTTCCTGGGTGAGAACTTCATAGTTGAGCGCTTTTTCATTAAGGGTCATGGCTGCAACTTTCTGTGCGTCGAGCATGTCTTGGGAGGATCTCTCATTGGCAAAAGCACGGTCCATCTCTGCCTTAATCGATCTGCTCAGACGCTGCACTTCTGATGCAAGTTCCTGTTCGGTTTGTTTGATTCCTGATTCAATATCAATTATCCTGGGGTGTTTAGGGCCGTAATTGCCTGACATTTCTGTCCGCTTGGTCTTTTGCTGTATCAACTGAGCGCGAAGATTCTGGATAACAGGATCCCCTGCGACTTCAGGCAATGAGAATATATTCTCACTACCGATAGCGAATGAATTTAGCTGATCGAATACTGTCTGTTTTGCAAGACGTTCAGCCCTTATTTTCGTGAGGTTTGCATTCAGGTCAATAAGCTGCTGTGCCACAATATTCTGACGATCATCAAAGGAAACGATCTTATGTGCTTTCTTATATTCATGGCTTGAATGCTGCGATGACTCCAGTTTATTCTTCTGTTGTTCGAGCTGGGTTTTTAACCATTCAAGTGCGTGCTGTGAAGCTGAGAGTCTTGTCTCAACATTCTGTTTTATATAGGCACTCGCATGGGCATTAGCAACACGGGCGGCCATCTCAGGCGACCGACTGAAAAAACTTACATTAAAAAGGTTAGTGTTAGGAACAGATTCTATCCTGAGATTCTCGAGATACCAGTCCACAAAGTCTTTCTTATCAATATTATCAGGAATAGTCCGATCGTTCTGAACAATCAACCCGGTCTTGTAGCCATGGGGAGCACCCGTAACAGATTCATTGTTAATTGTAGCTTTTATAAAAGATGGGTTGAATTCCCTCCAGAGCTGAAGGCCTTCTATGACTTCCAGGGCAAGACTGCGGCTCTGTAAAAGATTGAATTGTGTCAGGTAAATTTCCTCACCCCTGATATCTTTGTTCAGCGTTCCTTTTGCATCGCTTATCGGGTAAGAAACCTTTTCGATGAGTATCTGCGCAGTCGCCTGATATGTAAGAGGTGAAATATAGGATAGAAAAGCAACGGTCGTTATGAGTAGAACTGAGAAAATTATGACGACGCGCTTGCGCTTTTTTATAATGCTGAGGTAGTCCTTGAGATGCAGGTTCTGAGAGCTATGAATCTGCTCATGTACGAGTTTAATTTTTCTACTGTCCATTGTTCCTCCCTCTGATTAGAAATAACTTTGCGGTACTTCAATGATATCGTCGGGGATTACCTGGTCGCTCAATTTCGGCTTAAGCTGTAATTCTGCCCCATTCTTTATCCTGTTAATTTTTGTACGTCCAAGAGCACCCCGCTTTGTTGGACCGCCGGCAAGGGATATCGCCTGATTCACTGTCAAACCTTTATCCCACTTATACTCACCCGGTCTATTTACCTCTCCGGTTATGAAAACACGATGTGCTTTGGCTATATAGATTGAATCGCCATCCTCAACAAGAAATTTTGCCTCTGTATTCCCATCTGCAAGTTGATCAAGATCAAGGGTAAAAGTGGGATTAGCTTGGGTTACTTGATTGATCGGAGAAACAGCTTGAGGAAAACCGTTTCTCATGATCGTAACAATCCTGCCTGCTTTTTCAGTAAGCCCCCCTGCCTCTGAAATGATTTCGAGGATGTGCGTCCTGCCTTTGATGATATAACTGCCGGGTTTGAAAACTTCTCCAAGCACAACAACCTTCTGGCTTTTATATTTCGATATTGTGACTGTTACCTGCGGATTTGTGAAATATCCTTCTGACAGTTTTTGCCTGATAAGTTTTTCAAGCTCAGCAACAGAAAGGCCTGAAGCATGGACTTTGTCGATAAAGGGAAATGTAAATGCGCCTTCGCGTGAGATTTCAACAATGCGATGCATGTCATCATTTCCCCATACTTGAATATCAATAACATCCTCCGGACCGATAATATATTCTTTTACGCCGTTTGGCGGATTTTCGTATGCAATGCATGGATTTAAGAAAGAGAGTATCCCCAAAAGGCAGATAAATATAAGCAATATTTTTTTAAAGATATCGTATCTCATGATTTCCCTCCAAATATTGGTAATTGTTTTAGGGTTTAAAGATCGAACCTGAACTCTGCCTCGATCCTGTTTTCTGTATAATCCTCTTCGTCGACAGTGGAGTTGTTCGCTCTGTAATGGTAGTTTGTTATAAAAGAGAACCACTTCTGAACGGTATATTTCACAGTAAGACCTACATCAAAATAATTGTCTTTCCTTTTCGAATCCGTATCTGAACTGAATTGCTTAAATTGATTATTTTTATAAAGTGTGTTTACCGTGACAACGAGAGCATTTAATCCGGTATAGCTAACTTTCAGGCCCCCCCCTGTTGAAATGTAATATGCGCCGCTTTCCCGGGCAGCTCTTATACTTGTGACCGCACGACGGTAAGCGACCAGTTTAAGAAGTATGATATCTGTCAGCCTGTACCCGATATCTGTATCCATAGCAAATCCGCTTGAACGAATATCACTTTTCGAATTTACCATGTAATATCCGGATTTGATATGACCATAAAGCTTTTTCAATGGATCCCACTGTGCTCCGATCAGTACAACATGTGAATCCATATCTGTAGAAGGCCCTGCAATATCTTTATTATTCTGGCAGGAATATGAATATTCAGTAGTGACTGTAATATCAGGCAGCCGTTTATAGAAAAACCTGAGTATCGCAGAGTCTCTGTCAAAATCATCAGATTTGTATGTTGATTTTCTAAACCGCTGGACTGCGCGGTCATATGCAATCCCCATGTCAATAAAAGCACTCACTTCAAATACAGTTTCACCGAAAAGTCTTTTCTCGGCAAAGTCTTTATGATCATCCTGCAATGAATATGGTTGAATGGAATCAAAGTTTATTGACCCGCCGATTTTCAAAAGAGACCCTTTGGGAGTGATCCATTTCCAAAAAGCGTCAGTTTTGTGAATATCTTTCTTAAAATTGTCTGATTTTCTGTATAAATTGTAGTTACCGTTATAACTAATGTTGATGTAGTTGTCGGGACTGATCGAAAAGTCCAATGACAGTTGCGGTGAGATTATAGTGACGGAGTCATTTTGTCTCTTTTTATTCGATAAAAAAATATTGTCACTGTATTTCTCCATAATGCTCAGCCCAGGCAGCAATCTGATACGGTTCCATGTTATGCCTTCTTCCGAGTAAGCTTCCGGAGACGAGACAAAGAAGGCAGTGACAAGGGTAATAAGAAAAACAATAAAGAATGACCATGTTTTTTTTATAGATGGAATAGGCAAAACTCCGTCCTCTTACTCACGGAAGCGGTGAGAAAACGATATAAATAAATGACTTATGAAAAAATAACTCCGTAAATTTACAGATTAACCGAACTCAATACACTACCTGAGATAAATCTATTCGTGGTATTCACTTTTATTCTTCTTGCGCTTGATTCCATATTCATAATGCCTCAAGGTCATCAACATAGATCTTCACACCTATGCTCCTGCCAAGAATCTCAATATTGATTATGCACATGTATTGGCTTTCCTTGATTTTCAGAATCCCTTCGATGCCTTTCAGCGGCCCTTTTTTTATTCGTATCCGGGAGCCTTCCCTAAGATAGGGATAAATATCAAAATCGCGCGTATTCTCCATCAATATTTTCAAGGAAAGTATTTCCTCAGTCGGCACTGGCGTTGGATTTCCTATCTCCGATGATATCAGCTTCACCGAACCTGTAGTTTTAAGTACTTTTGTGAATTCTTCAGGACAAGGATTCATATGCACAAAGAGATAACCAGGAAAAAGTGGAAAGTTGATAAGCTTCTTCCTGTCTGTCCACTGTCTGAACTTTTGTACTGTTGGAAGGAAAGTTTCAATATTTTTTCTCAACAGTTCCCTTTCTACAACAAATTCATGTTTTGATCTTACAAATAATACAAACCAATCGGATTTATCTGATAAAACAGAATGAATAGAATGAGAACTTGATTGAACCAGTGTATTCAAACCTTTCCCCATTTCTTTTCAATAAAAAAGCCCGTTCCTTTTAAGGAAACAGGCTTTTTATGCGATTAACTCTGGGGACGGCCCGTTTCTTCGGCAGCTCGGCCATCCTTTTAGCAGAGAGATAATTCTTCTAAAAGGACCCGTGGCTTTGTGTCCCCTGGTTCCCCAGAGTTTACCCTTTCGGAAACAACAACTTATTTAAAATATTTTAAAGATCTAATATATACATAGCAGTAAATTTTATTAAAATCAACATAATTTTTAATTACTGGTTATCATTCTTTTACTATTGCCAAGTTTATTCTTTTTGTAATAGGAATACCTTTTTAGATGTCTTTTAGGAAGTGAGTTGTTGTAGCGGAATGTAGCGCATCAGGCAGAAAATATAGGAAAACTCAGAAACCTATAATGCCAAGAAAATTAAAGACTTATTACCAAAACGTTATTAGTAGCCGATCTGTTAAAATGTATCTTGAACGAATGGCATTCAAGAGGTCGTACCGACTCGTGTCGGGATCAGCTCCACCATTTAAAATCAAGGCGTTGCGAGTCATTAAGTTAAATCTCTTTTGTCTGAGATAGTAAGTTTGTCCACCATCTATCCACCAAAAAACCAAAAAGCAGAGATATGCTCGTATCATTATACAATCTAAAACCTTGTGTATAAACTGAGGTTATGAAATAAGGACTTCAGTAGAGTAGAGAACTGGCGTAGTATCCGAAGGACCTATCTCCAGTTCCCCCTCATCAATTCCGTGCGTGCAGTTTTCCCGCACACGGCTTACCGATTATCTTCCTCCAGCAGCTTTCACAGATTGAGTCCATGGAGCAGTACTTGGAGATGTCGGCATCAATAAGATCCGTTTTGCCTTGAAGGAGATGCTTTTGCACGTCCTCCACCGCCTGATGGGCGCTTCGCTTCGGTCTAAATCCACATGAGTCCCGATATTTTCGGGACATCGGCAAGGGTCTCCTGTGTTCATTATCATATGGCTTCTTCTGCGTGTCACCCCTGTTACCCCGGGAGCCCCTCTATCGGTTATGGTAGTTTTTGTTAGGATAGATGCAGCGGTCTTCCCCTTTGTAGGAGAGGCTCGACAACTCCATTGCGCATTTCGAGGCTACTTTTAGGTTCGCATTAGCTGCGAACCGCAGATTTGCTCAGCTCCCTTTCGGAACCTTTGTCAGGAAACTTGATGCTTTAGGTTGCCCTTTGCACCTCCCTCAAGCTATGTGGGTGAGCTACCAAATTCCCACCGTCAGACTTTAACCGACAAGTCATACGTTTTACACAGCATACCCTACTGAACTAAACGTGCATGGGATTTTCCTTGGAGAGCAACCTTTCACATAGAAGGTCGCATTGCTAAAATTATTTAGCAGTGAGGATTTCCCATCTAAAGATGCAGTACTGTTGTCGCTTCCTGAACTCCTCAGATTGATTTTATAAGACAAATAGCTATAATTAGAATATAAACAATGCCAATATAGGATAAGCAAACTGGAACCGGAAAAAGATTTGATAAATTTTCTTGTGAAATTAGGTAAAAAAAGTTGGAGAATCATTCTTAAGTGAATAAGTTGACATGAAAAATACAAGACGACAAAAAAGATACAAGGTGGATAGCACAAACATTCGCGGGACAATCATCTTGGCCAACTATTTGAAAATTAACGATATCAGCATTGGTGGAATTTCCTTGACCACAGAAAAGAGATTAACAATAGGTAATGAATATGCCCTGAAACTACAGGGGAAAGATACACAGTTAACTTTGAAAGGTATTGTTATGTGGTCACTCTTGAGTGAAAGCATAGCGGATTCAATTGGCAATGTTATTCCGATATTCAAAACTGGGATACAGTTCATGGAACTTTCGACTGAGCAGGAAAATGAAATTATAAAATTCATAGAAGCTCATAAAAAAGAACCCGAAGAGAAAATAGATATATATAGTGTGAGTGGCAATAGGCTTTTTGTGAGGTTTCGATTGAAAGAGGCTGACAAAGCAACCTTACAGGAACAAGATGATTATAAGGTAAAAAACATTAGTCTCAGTGGGCTTCTCATAGAGAGTAAGCAAGCATTGAAACTTGAAGATAAAATAGATATGCAAATGGCTTTACCGGATAATAAGATAATATCAATTTTGGGAAGAGTCGTCACATGTACCATGACAAAACCTGTGGAATCTGAAAGCTACGACATTGGCATGGAATTTATAGATATATCAGAGAAAGATGAGAAGGCCTTAAAGAACTTTATCTCTTTGCTCTCTTAGGTTCCTTAATGTACCTCCTGAAAGATTAATAATCGAATATTTCACTTCAGTAAACATTTCAAACAAGACTCTCATGGTATACCCCCTACCCAGGTAGGATTGATTATTAAAATGGATTTGGCTACGATTAAATTAAAGGATAGCTACGAGGCAAATGACAGCGCAAAAGGAATATTTCCAAATGGAACAAAGGAAAGAGCATAGAATCTCAAAGCAACTATACGTTCAAATAAGCACTGAGAAAAAAGTGTTTTGGGGCTTATTGAATGATTTTTCTAAGAACGGACTGTTTATAAAATGTAATCAGGATTTCCCCATTGGTGCAGCAATTGATATTGAGATATTTATGTCTGATCAAATCAACTCTGTTCTGAAGGGTATTGTCAGAAGGAAAATAGATACCCCTGATTCTAACCGAAAGTACGGGTTAGGAATAGAACTCACAGGAAAAGATGCAAGATTTATAGGATTTGTAAATTCTGTTTCAGAAAAGCCGGACATGGAAACGGTAAATATAGCAAGTTAGCTTGAAAAATAATCTCATGAGGACTTAAACGATGCAAGGCAAGAATAACATACCTAATAGACGAAGGCATGAAACAAAACAGAAAATGGATACGATAGAGTATGTAATAGAGCCATTGACGACTAATGAAACATTTGATGGGGTTTTAGTTAATGTCAGTGAGTCAGGATTATGCATACTTACAAATGATCTCCTGAACAAAGGTCAGCAAATAAGAATAAAGGATAATGGTCACACAATAAATAAGTCAGCAGTCGTACGTTGGGCGGAGCAATACGATGACCTCTATTACAAGGTGGGGTTAGAATTTTATAATGCTTTCATGAGGCAATGTAGTCAATTTATAAGAATATTTAAGAGCAAGGTTATACAATGACGGATCTTATCAAGATTGTCGTGAGATATTCGGATTATAGAGTCGTAAAAGGTTATTCCCGTGATTTTTTCCCGAATAAATCATCATTTCACCTGGAATTAATTGCTGAGGGTGATAAAGGGAAAATTAGAGAGATTCATATGAAAGACCTAAAATCTGTATTCTTCGTGAGAGATTTCACAGGGAACCCTTCGTACAATGAGAGGAAATCATTCCCAGATGGTCAAAGAATCAATGGACGCAAAGTAAAGGTGTCATTTAAGGATGGTGAGGTGTTGGTGGGATCAACGATGGGGTATGACCCTAAACGTGAGGGCTTTTTTCTTTTTCCACCCGATCCTCAGAGCAACAATATGAAGGTCTTTGTAGTCTTAACTGCCATAAGGAAGGTTGATTTTATCCAATGAGGATCTAAAAGGAATATATGATAAAACAAGGGGCATTATTAAATAAAAGAGCGCATATACGGCATTATCTGCAAACAGAAATACAGTATGTCATTGAAAGTCAATCAGACCAATTCTTGAAAGGCATCTTAACCGATATTTCTGATAGAGGGTTGAGTCTCTGTGTATTTCAGCCTCTGCCGGAAGGACAAATAATTATGATAAAAAGTGACAGCCGAGATTTAAATAAAAGAGCAATGGTTCGTTGGTGTCGTGAATTAGGGGATAACATTTACAGAACTGGCGTAATGTTTGTGCGATAACGAGAAGGTATTATTATGAATATAGATACAGCATTAAATCCTGGAGAAAACTTAAAGGTAGACTATAGAAAAACAGAAATAAAACAGAGAGAAAAAAGACGACAAAAAAGATTTATTGAGCGATGTAAAGTTGAGTTTATTGTAAATGATAAAACTTACAGAGGATTATCCAGTAATTTCTCTGTCAATGGTCTCTTCATAAGAACGAAGCAGCTTTTTCAAACAGAAACACTCCTGGACATAATAATTCATTTCCCAAATGATTTAAAATCCCGATTAAAGGGAAAAGTTGTCAGAGTTTCAAGAAATGCTCTTAGGGGAGCAAGTGAAACAGCAAGAAGATATGATGAAAATGGCATGGGGATAGAAATCATAGAAAAAGATTCTCTATACCTCCACTTCCTCAGATCATTTCTTTCACATAAGGGGAAAGACCTTTTTGGAGAATTAGTATTTTCTGAACAAGAATCAATATATCGAAAAATTAAATCTGAATTGCAAAATACGTGTCAACTCTTTGACGTTGTTGCTTTTTTCATCAGGGAGCAGTCAAACCAGGGCAGTTTATCGGGCAAAGTATGGTTTGAGGCCAAAATGAAAAATAATACCAAGCATACCTTTAAGGAACCTATAGTAACATTGATGACAATTAATAATGACCACTACATGCAAAATGAAGAGGGCAATAGCTTCCCCGAGGTTGGCACAGTAATGATGAGCTCTTCAGATGATGTTTCCTGGAAACCAGATGAAACAATACTTTT
>VGWX01000033.1 GCA_016873615.1 Nitrospira sp.
GAGAAAGGTGTGACGACCCGCGCTCAAGGACGGGATCGAAAGTCCCAAGGGGAGTACGGTCTGTCACACCCGTGGTTAAGTTCATTGTTAATTTACCCTATCCTCTATCATACAAGGGGAGGGGATTAAGGGGAGGGTGTTTAAATGGGGCTTTGTTTATGAACTTATTAGTAACTTATGTTAGTTGGTGTATAATATTGTTTGTGCTTCTCGTGGGGCTGACAGGCAATTATGGCATGGGGAAGAGCGCTGTTCTTTCTGTATTTCAGAAACTTGGCGCACTCACACTCGATACAGATAAAATCGTAGGGTCTCTTCTTGCCGAAAAAGATGTTCTCGTAAAGATCAGGAATATCCTGGGTGACACTGCATTTTATAAAGACGGCAGCCTCAATAAAAGAAAGGTTGCAGAGATAATTTTCAAGGATGAGGCATTAAGACACTCTATTGAAGATATACTTCACCCTCTTGTCTTCGGGAAGATAGATCTCTTTTTGGAAAAAAACATTAGCGCCGGTAAGGTTGCAGTAATCGAGGCGCCATTGCTGTTTGAAAGAGGATATGAGGAGAGATTCGATAGGACAATCACGGTATATTGTCAGGAAGAGACAGCAGTAGCCCGTCTCGGGAAGGAAGGGATTAATAGGGAAGATGCGCTTCTCAGATTAAGATCCCAACTTCCGGTAGCCGAAAAAATCAGAAGGTCTCATTTTGCTATAGACAACAACGGCTCAATTGCAGAAACAGAGCGACAGGCTGAAAAAATATACAGCCGGCTTGCGAAAGAGGGAGAAGATGGAAATAATAATAGGTCTCGAAACCTTCAGCAGAAGTTATCCTGATATAGTCCTCACAATAGGCAATTATGACGGGGTCCATCTTGGTCACCGGAAGATACTGTCGATGGTATTGCAGAAGGCTAAAGAGATTCAGGGCACTTCAATGGTTATGACTTTCGAGCCGCATCCTGTAAAGGTTATCGCACCTGAGAGAAATATAAAGCTACTGACAACGTCGGATGAAAAAACAAGGCTGATCGAGGCAACAGGGATAGATGTACTGCTCTTCGTGAACTTTAATAAAGAATTCGCCAATATGCTTCCGGATGATTTTATTGATGAAGTGCTTGTAAAAAAATTGAAAGTTAAAGAGATAATTGTAGGCACAAATTATGCCTTTGGAAAGAGCAAAAAAGGCACCATAGATTTATTGAGAAGAAGGGGAGAAAAGTACGGCTTCCATGTTAAAGCTGTAAGGGATGTTATGGTTCACGGGAATATTGTGAGCAGCAGCACCATCAGGAGCCTTCTCATGAAGGGAGCTGTTTTAGAGGCGTCAAACTACTTCGGGAGGGCATATGCAATAGAAGGCGCTGTGATAAAAGGGAAAGGAAGAGGCCAAAGCCTCCTGCGCATACCCACTGCAAATATAACAACGCCAGTTGAGATAGCGCCTAAGGAGGGAGTATACGCTGTTAGGGTGGAGTTTAAAGGCAACATATACGATGGTGTTGCAAATATCGGGAAGAATCCGACTTTCGGCAATCAGGAAGTGAGTTATGAGGTTCATCTCCTGAATTTTTCCGGCAACCTCATAGGTCAAAACTTAAGGATATTCTTCATAGACAGAATAAGGGGTGAAAGGACATTCCCTGATATAGACAGCCTTGGGAAACAGATCCGTGATGATATCGAATCTGCCAGAGAAATTCTGGACACAAAGAAACCTCCGCTATAGAGTAAAAAGGAGAGAAATAAATGAAAGTATTCTCAAAAGATCGGGGCTTCCTTGAATTATTTGATAAAGTGGGAGCTAACATCTCTCAGGCAGCCATAATCCTGGTCGCCATTATGGAACACTTTACTAACCTGGATAATTGGGCTAAAGAGGTGCATGAATTAGAGGAAGATGGAGATATGTTAACTCATGATATCATCAAGAAGCTGAATAAGACTATTATTACGCCTTTCGACAGGGAGGATATACATGCCCTTGCATCAAAACTGGATGATATTCTGGACTTTATATGGGGCACAGCTGAAAGGCTTGCGGTATTTAAAATGCAGGAACCGAGAAAAGAGGCGGTGATTATGTCAAAAGAACTCCTCACAACTGTGGAATTGGTGCATAAGGCAATAAAGACATTGAAAGAAAAGGATTACGCCCGTATGCAGGAATACTGTGTTGAGATAAATAAACTCGAAAACAAAATGGACAGAATCTTTAGAGACGCACTCGGACATTTGTTTGATGAAATGAAAGACCCGATCCTTGTCATTAAATGGAAAGAGATATATGAACATCTCGAAAATGCATCAGACAAGTGTGAGGATGTTGCCGACATATTGGAATCCATAGCCATCAAAAATGCATAACGGCCTTCTTAATTACCCCGGCTGCCGTTTAATTGTATCTTCACGCAGGATTTTCCTCTCAGTTCATTGATATGGGCTTTAAGACGCTGATTGACTTCATGCTCAGCTAGATAGTTTTCGATATCATCCCTCACCGAGTCAAGTTCTTTCCCTTCAAATTTACTGATATTTTTATTATAAAAGTCTTTTAATTCCTCCTCCTTTATCCTTATGAAAGCCCGTATTTTCAGATCAATATATTCGTTGAGCAACTCATCTTCAGACGGCGCTTCCAGTCTGATCTTTTTAGCCTCTCTGAGGAGCAGCAATCTGTTAACCATTGTGTTCAGGACTTCTTCCTGTGTTATATCTGAAGTAACTTTCACAGTATCGTAATATTTCATCTCCAGTTCACTGAGTGTTATTGCATCATTGTCTACAAAAGCAACTACACGATCCTTAAAATCAGCAGAGAGCAGAGAGCAAAGAGCAAAGAATAAAAAACAGAAGGCTGAGACCAAAGAAAAGAAAATAATTTTAAATTTTTTCTTTCTTTCTTTTTTGTTGCTCATTGCTTTTCGCTCTATGCTCATCGCTTTCTTAAAACGCATGTCCTATGCTGAAGTGCACTTCACCGGCACTTTCGCTCTTTTCTCTCTGTAATTTATACCCATAGTCAACCCTCAGAGGGCCAACCGGAGTGTTGTATCTAAAGCCGAGCCCTGTAGTAAACTTGATATCTTTAGGATTGATATCGCTGATTTTCATCCATACATTACCGCCATCCAGAAAAGCGACAACTCCTAAACTATTGCTCAGGGAAACCCTTGCTTCAAGGTTTCCCATAAGAAAGACATTTCCGCCGGTAGGGTTTCCATCCGATCCTTTTGGCCCCAGGGTATCCTGTTCATAGCCTCTCACGGTAGTCCGGCCACCAAGGAAAAACCTTTCCACAATCGGCAACTCATCGGTATGAAAGTATCCCTGTGCAACACCCCCTCTTACGGATGCAGCAAGTACAACACGTTCCATGACTTCATGATAGAAATTATAATATGCCGTGAGTTTAACAAAATCTGTTTCTGAAAAAAACAGAGGTGAGGTAAATTTTAATGTGACTCCCGAAAAGATGCCCTTTGCCGGGTAAAAAGGATTATCCCGTGAATCGTAAAAAACTCCGAGCCGCAACCCGCTGATTATCAGTGTCCCGGTGTCCTCTTTGCTTAAAACAACATCCGACTGTACATCATGCGTGTTGACAACTGAGAATTCATAGTAGAGTTCAGTCTTTACACGCTCACCGAATTTTTTTTCGAAACCTGCAGTAGCTGTATTTCTTGTTAATCTGTAGAGGGTATTTTTTGTATCTAAATTGAGTTCTTTCTTTTCCTCACTGAGTAAAAAAGCCCTGAATGCCAGAGCCTTATCCATAAACCATGGCTCATAAAAATGCAATATTATACGTTTATCGAGTGAGCTCAATTCAAACCGTATCGAAGCCTGCCTGTTCATTCCCCATAGATTCCGGTAACCGACGTCAAGAAACCCCCTATATTTCTCATAGTCGGAATAACCAAGACCGAATTCCAGAGCGCCTGCATTTCCTTCACGAAATTTCATCAGGACATCCCTCTTGTCTTCATATCTGTCGAGAGCCTGCATATCAATATCAGTAAATAAACCGAGTTTATACAACCTCTGCCTATCCTTTCCAAGGATGCTGGAATCGAAAGGTACCCCTTCCTGCTGCTGCAACTCTCTCTTCACCACTTCATAATTCGTATTCTGATTGCCTGCAACAATCACCTTGCCGAATAAGGTTAATGCCCCTTCATTTATCTGAAATGTTATAGTAGCCTTCTGATCGGCAATGTCACTCTTAACCGATACTGTTGCATCCGGGAAGCCTTTGTTGTTATATAGCTCAATAACCCTTAAGCGGGCATCGTAAATATCGACTTCATTATAAGAATCTCCTGGTTTCAGATTAATCGCCTTCATGATCTCTGTATCAGATACAAGATTCTGTCCGGCAACAATTACTTTTTCTACCTCTGTTTTTATTCCTTCATTTATGTTGATAACTATATCCATTTCCTGAGAACCTTCATTATAGCGTGTCTGAAATTCATCGACAGCAGCCGACAGGTATCCAAGGGCAACATAGAAATTCTGAAGGGTCTCCCGGTCTGTTTCAAGAAGGTCAGGATTATAAGGCTTTTCTTCCTTCAGGGACATCATGTCTTTGATACTCTCCTCTTTCAGGGTGTTCCCCGTAAAAGAGAGCTTGCCTGTCTTAACCTGTGGCCCTTCGAATATGAAAAAACTGACAATGATACTGTCATCCTTAGATGTAATAACAGGAGCTATCTGTGCCATAGGATATCCCTTCGAATGATATACGGTTAAGATCTTCTGAACCGTCTCTTCCACAATATCGTCATTAAAGTCCTCGGCCTCAAAGAAAGGCATCTCTTTTAGCAGGGTTTTTGATGAAACATTTTCATTGCCCTCAAGAGATATCCTGAGACGCTTGCCCGGATCAACAGAAAAATAGAGTATTCCATTGCTGAACGTATATGGGCCCACAACCGGCTTATAATACAGCTTGCTTTTATAGTACGCCTTTATCTTCTCAATGTCTTTTTGCAGGATTGACCGGTTGAAAATATCCCCCTCTGATAACCGCATCAGGAACCTGATTTCATCACTGTCACGGACTGGCATTATCTTCTTTATCTTTTCAGGTTCCCCTGTATCGACCTTAAGGTGTATATCAACCCTGTTTGGATCTTTTAATCGTTCAACCTCTGCACTGACACGTGCCAGCGGAAACCCGAGCACAGCCAATTTGGAGGGCATATCTTTGACAGCCTTTTCGAGAATGTCACAGATCAAGCCCCGCCCCTCTTTTAATAGAAATAATTCTTTTATGGTCTTTTTCGGAAGGTCATAGTCGCCTCTTATATGGATTGCCCTGATAAAATCCCTCTCATCGACACGGATCATAACATTTACTTTTTCTCCATCGGTTGTTTCGACTGAAATGTCTTCAAATATCCCCTTGAGAAATGCCCTCTTTATCCCCTGCCTTATACTGCCGGCATCAATAAAACTACCGGGCCGGATATCCAGCATATACAGAAGTTCGTCTTTCCTGATCGAAGAAAGACCGTGGATTTCTACTTCTCCGGTAATTGCAGCAGTTGCCCCGGAAATGACAACCAGGAGACAGCAGATAGTAAACAGCAAACAGCAAGCAGTAAAATATAATATCTTTTTCATATCTGCTTCGTACTCAATATCTCCTCTTTTATTTCCCGGTTCATTTGAACTCGAACCTGAATTTTATATCGCCACCTACACTCCCTATTTCATCCCTTATCACTATGAGAGAAATATTTTTATCGAGGAGATATTCGACTTTCAGCACCTGTTCTAATTCAGAACTCAGTACATTTGAATATGTTACAAATAACTTGTCGCCGATAAGCCTTTTTGATACTGTCACTTTCGGGCTTACCGTACTGGTGGTTGTGGAATAAGATGATTCTACCTGAAACCTGTCTAACCCTGTTATAGTCCTTAACCTTTCCTCAACGACATCCTGTACCTTGCCTGTAATAAATGAAGTTGCTTCTCCGGCGCCGATACCCCCAGCGATCCCTTTCAGTTCTTTCCCCACCTGTCCGACAGTAAGGAGGGAAAGGATATCCATCTCTTCAAGATGCGGGTCGGAAGATAAAGCGAGGTTGAAATGATCCATCATGCCTTCAAGGTTCAACCTTATGTTGTATCCTTTGACATTGGTCTCGGCTGTAAGATTAACAACAGGTTTAATCCTGTTCGGGTCTGCAAAATCTACGCTGGCGAATATTATCCTGAATTCATTATTTCTGAAATAGACATATCCGTCCTTTGATTCAATCCTTCCGAAAAGCACTGGCTTGGATATGGTGCCTTTCACTATCATGTCGCCGCTTATACTGAACGGAGCCCGCGCCACATTATTATCAATAGAAATATTCTCGCTGCCCGATATCCTGACATTCAGCTCCGCCTTTTCAAAGGCTGATGCTTCTGCCTGAAGCTTCTCTTTTGCCTTGGGTGTTAAAAGCCAGCTTCTCCATTCCACCATCTGTTTATAGAATGCCCTGTTGATCTTTATGTCTCCGGTTATGCTCTGTGCGTCTAACGTCCCTTTATAGAGAAGATTGCCGTTAAAATTAACCGTAAAATCTTTTGCAAGCGTGGCCGGTATATTATCGAGTCCGGCCTCTAAATAAAACCGTTTAAAAGAAAAAGCCTTAAGATAAACAATGCCTGTTATGTTTACATCCCCGCCTCCGATTTTTCCGGAAAGCCTGTGAAGGACGATCTTGTCGGCGTCTATGTAGAGATATCCGTTTATCGAACTTAAGTATGCCGGATAATCTCTTAGACCGAAAGAGGCATCCTTCACATTCATTCCGCCATTTATTTCAGGCTTTTCCCATTTGCCTCTTACAGAAAAAACAAAATCAGTATCTCCTTTCAGATATCCTATTTTTTTTGTCAGCCCTTTTAAAGGTGAAAGAGAAGAGCTTCCGTCAACGACAATGTCGTATTCCTTTCCTATTTCAAGACCTCCCTGGAGTCTGAACGAAGTTGTACCGCTCTTGATTGCAAACGCTGACAGAGAGAGTTTTCTGTTATTAACTGAAAACTGTATATGCGAATCGTTCGATAATGTCTGTCCGAAGAGTGAAAGTGTCAGATGGTTTATTTTTGCAGTTGCTGTGATATTATTCCTGTCTCCTTTCATGTCGATGCGTCCATCGAGATTCAACTGCAGGTCTTCCGGCACATCCTTGAGAACAGAACTGATGAGGAAATCGTACCTTCCGGGAAGAATATTCAGTTCAGCGCTCCATGGCAGCTTTGAATCAAGATGCCCTGTGCCTTTGAGTTTTATTTTTTCATTGCTCAATGAGGCATTGACTGAAATATTTCGGTTCCGGATCGCTGCAGTTATGGAACCTTCGCCTATTTCTTTGCCTTTAAACTTGCCGCCTGCAACCTTCGCATCCAGTGTGATATCGGGATTTTCAAATGTGCCCTGGCCTTCTGAGCGAAGACTTACAACAGAATCATCAGGCATATAAGAAAATCCGAAATCATTCATAAAAAGCTTATCGGATAATGCCTTGAAGGAAAACCTTTCATCCGGTAAAATTTTACCTTCTCCTGTCAGAACTGATTTGCCCTTTGTAATTCCAACCTGTTTCAGGGAAAATTCTTTGTTTGCATACGCAAAAACTCCTGAGGCAGAGTCAAAAGGGATACCATACACTGATGCCCTGTCTATCATGGCTTTTCCGGAAATAAGAAGCTCCCGTTCCTTACTCTCGATTTTGATATCAGCATTCATCCTTCCAGCGGCTTTGAAGTCTCTGTAAAATATCTGCACTGCCTTCCCGAACTCTGCGTTTTTGACTGATGCATTGAGGTTATATACCGGCATTCTGAGTTCAAAGAGTTCTTTCGCTTCCGGGAATGATATCTTGCCCTTAACGATATGTTCTTCTCCGGACGACCTTAAGACAGCTTCACGGAGATCAAGAAGTTTTTTCTGATATGAAAAATCTGCAACCATACTGTCTGATCTGTATCCTTCTATAACCGGATTTGTCAGGGTAGTCCTTCCCGATATCTTTGGATCATCAAACGTACCGCTTATCTCTCCTGTAAATTCCAAGCGTCCTTTTATCTCACTGTAATACGGCAAAGCAAGATCAGAAACATTTTCTGAAAAAAGCCTGCTTTTAAAACCAAGTGTCTTTTTTTCTGTATCAACTGTCCCGTTTGCCGTAATATCTGAGAGGAGCGTATTTAACTTCATGTTTGATAAGGTGATAATATGGCCCCGCAGTGAATAATTGCCCTTTATCTCCTTTATTCTGTTCAGGACATTATCAGTCGGCGGTTGATATCCTTTTATCGCCGCCCGCTGGGCGGAACTGAGAGATCTGTAAACAAACCAGCCGTCAGGATTAAACTGGTTACCTTTTGTTGAGAGTTCGCCATCCACTTTACCGGCAGGGATTTCAGGCTCCCATCCGATAAGCTTCAGCACGGATTTGCTGTCTGCCGAATTGAATTTAACGTTCAGCGTCAGGTGATCAACCACAGGAAGATTTATTGACGCATTCGCAGTTGCAGCGCCGTTATACAGCGCTGCATGACCGTCTTCGAACCTCATTACGCCATTCTTGTAAATTACCTGGCAGATAAGCGAGTCGATATCAACTCCGTAGAGGTTGCCTTTTCGAAGCCTTGTCTTTGCATTTCCGGAGATATCAGAGAGAGGCCCTGTTAATTCGCCTTTAAAATCAATAAGCCCTTCTATCTTTTCCTCAACGTTTAGAAGCTCCATCAATGTCTGAATATAGAACTCACCGTTAAGTTTCAAATTCAGGAAAATATCCTTCAGGCGCTGACCGGTGACTGCTGTCTGCTGAGTCTTATCAAGCCTTATTTCACCCTTTACGGAAATCTTTCCGTCACCTCTCTGGCCGAGATTAAATATACGCTTGACAGAATCCACAATCAGAGCTATATCGGTTGTCAGAATTCCTTTCCCTTCCGAGTAAAAGCCACCGCCGGTAAATCTGGAACCAAAAGAACCGATCTCAAGCCGCTTTATCTCAATCCGCTCATTTTTCATTATCAGTGCGGTATTTATATCGCATTTAATCTTCGGCCATCCTCCCCTTTCCACCCCAAGTTCTTTTACAGAAGCCTTGAGCCGGTTGCTTTCTCCAATAATAATTTCACCCTCAAGGCCTTTCATGGCCATCATCCCCTTCAAATCATCATCTTTCAGGTCGACAGAGCCTTTAATTACTTCAACAACTTTTACCTTTACCTTAATCGCTGCTTTAGTATCTTTTTCAAGATATGACTTCACATTCTTAATTATCTCTTCAAGTTGTCCTCTGTCGGCAGAGAGCACAGGTTCATATATGACAATCCTTTTAAGGGAAGGCCTTCTGTCCAGGAGTCCTGATAGCCCCAGATACCCTTTTACCCTGTTTGTGGTTAAGACGCTCCTGTCTCCCTCATGGTAAATCCTTAAATCCTTTGCCTCTATGAATAACGGGAATATATTAAGGTAAATATTCCGGATCGCAACTTTCTTGCCTGTCATATCCTCCAGTTCAGAGGTTATAACATCTTTGAGTGCGTCTGATATCTGAGGGGTTCTTGAGATAAGGATTGTCAGGCCGATAATAGTTATAAGAATCAGGATGTAAAAAATCCTTCTCCTGCTTTTTTTCCTCAAAGGATCTCCTGAAGAACCATCTATTTCTGGAGAATTATTCATATGTTTCATATTTTACCCTTAAACAGGGGTACAGGGGTATCTTTAAATCTTTTGTTTAAAATAATTTATCCATGAATTATATGATTCCCCTCTATCAAGAGGGGCAGGGGTGTGTTTATTTATTCTATTTACACACACTTTTTCTGTATACTAAATAATTGGTTCCATGAATGCACTTAAAATAAAAAACATAAATCTGTTATAACCGGAAAAAGGAGGGCATAATGTTAAAAAAGATTTTTAGCGTTTTATTCTTTATATCTGTATTTATTAATTCAGCTGTTGCCATGGAGTTCTCTGCAGATACAATCACAACACATAAAGGTGGTGATAAAATCACAGGCAAACTCTATTATAAACCTGACAGGTTCAGGATGGAGATGAAGGCCCACGAAGATATGATTGTCATAACAAGGATTGACAGGAAGGTAGCCTGGAATATCATGCCTGCCATGAAGATGTATATGGAGATGCCGTTTGACCTTAAAAACAGGCCAATGGTCGAAGATAAATTCGAGGGTGAAACAGAAAGGAAACTAATAGGCTCTGAGACCATTGACGGACATCCGACAAAAAAATATCTGATCACGTATAAGTCCGGCAACAGGACAGATCAGGTTTACCAATGGATAGCAACAGATATAAACTTCCCCTTGAAGACAGCGGCAATAGACGGGTCATGGATTCAGGAATTCAGGAATGTCAGGATCGGTTCTCAATCCAACAGTCTTTTTGAAATCCCTGCAGGATATCAGAAGATGGACATGCCGCAGATGCCCGGCGGAATGAACTTCATGCACGGGAAATAATACGCATTACATATTCTTGCGCAGTATCAGTTCAAAACGGGGCACATCAAATACTTCCGCCCCGATAGTCCACGTCTGAATATGTATTTTGAAGTCACATATCCTCAGATGAGGCATGTGAACAGGTTTCCCATGATTGTTAAGATTACCGTCAATTAAGTTAAGGTTATGGTAATGCATCCCGTCTCCTGATGTCCTGTCTTTTTCGTTGATATTGCACAGAAGGTAAATAAAACCATCATCTTTTAAAACAAAAGACATGTTTTCGAGACTTTTTGCAATATCTATAGTATGGTCAAGAGAATTAGAACAAAATACAATGTCGAATGTTTCCGGCTGGAAATGCCTGTCAAGTTCTTCGGCATAACATGCTATATTCCGGGGAACATCGCATCTGAATTCCTCCATTATTTCTGCATATTCATCAGCAAGGGCATCCACAGCAGTCAACTCAAAACGATCACTGTTCTGTCTGACAAAATTCAGCAGATATGATACAGGACCTGACCCGACATCCATGATACGGGCAAAAGACAGGCTTTCCATATGTTTCAGTAAAAACTGTGAAATTCCTGTTTTAAGAATCCTTTCAATATATCCCTTATCGTTTTCAATAGCCCATCTGATGTTGTAGAGTTCGGATTCAATAGCTTCTTTCGAATGCATATAGGATTTTCCAAATATCCACTTCTTTATGTTCATGCTAAAGCCCATATCAGATCAGCTTAATATGGCCGTCCTTTCTTCTTAAAGATATTTATTAATGTAATATAATATCATTTAGGAAACCAAAATAAAGATGTATTTTCCAGATTAATTGCTATAATTTAAATATGAAAGAAGCAATGTTTTATGAAAAGCTGGATGAGAATAAAGTCAGGTGTTTCCTCTGTTCACATCACTGTACAATCAAAGAAGGTAAAAGAGGGATATGCCATGTTCGTAAAAACATGGACGGGACTTTATACAGCCTTGTTTACGGGAAAGTTGTCTCGATGCATATTGACCCGATAGAAAAGAAGCCCCTGTTTCATTTCCTTCCTTCTTCAACGTCATTTTCGATCGCAACTGCAGGTTGCAATTTCCGCTGTGAGCACTGTCAGAATTTTGAGATCTCACAGTACCCGATGGAGCATGAAGACATACCCGGACAGACTGTCACACCAGAGGATATTGTGGATGCAGCCGCAAAGAACGGGTGCGGGAGCATTTCATATACGTATACCGAACCTACCATATTCTTTGAATTCGCTTATGACTGCGCGAAACTCGCACACAGGAAAGGCATTAAGAATGTCTTTGTCAGCAACGGATATACAACCCCGGAGGCAACAAGGGTTATTGCTCCTTACCTTCATGGGAACAATATCGACCTTAAGGGCAACGATGATTTTTACAGGAAAATCTGCGGCGCAAGGCTTGAGCCTGTAAAGGAAACGATACGGCTCATGAAAGAACTCGGGGTTTGGGTTGAAGTCACAACCCTTATAATACCGGATCATAACGACTCTGAGGAAGACTTGCGGGATATCGCCGGGTTCATTGAGTCAGTCGACCCTTACATCCCATGGCATGTGACACAGTTTTATCCTACATACAAGTTGATGGACAAGCCGAGGACACCGGTGAAAACACTTCGAAAAGCCAGGGAGATCGGGTTTAAGGCAGGCCTCAGATATGTTTATGAAGGGAATGTCCCCGGTGAAGGCGGAGAGAACACTTATTGTCATAATTGCAGGGAATTACTGATCAAGCGGCTTGGATTCAGTATTGTTGAAAACAATATTAAGGACGGACAGTGCCTGAAATGCGGGACAGGGATAAAAGGCGTCTGGAAGTAATCAGATTCTGCCCATCATAAGAAGCGCGTCCTCGTCCGGCGATGCGTAGTATTTTTTCCTTATGCCGGCAGGCTTAAAACCAAATCCCTCATAAAATTCTCTTGCGGCGGTATTAGAAACCCTGACTTCAAGATATATGAAAACACAGTTTTTCTTTTTCAATTCCCTTAGCGCCTCATCCATCAGCAGGGTTGCCGCACCACGTCGTCTGAAGTCAGGATCCACTGCAAGGTTCAGGATATGCGCTTCATGAAGCACAAAGTTCACACAGATATATCCGATAATATTCCCCTCAGACAGAGCAACTCTTGTGAAAGCATATTTTTTATAGATTTCGTTCAGAAAAGAATATTCGGACCATGGCGTGCTGAATGACAACCGCTCAATTTTCAATACAGCAGGGACATCATCTTCCTCCATCTTTCGGGTAACTATATCAGTCATCCCGTTTTATCTGAGCTTCTGATCTTCTTAAATAAAACGGGACAAGGCTTACGGGCTCAGAAAACTCCCCCCTTAAGGCCTTTTTCATAGCGATGGCCGCGACATTTGACGGCGCAGTCACCATCTTGTCCATCGATGCGAAGATCGCATCTTCACCCATTATATTTACTATCTCATCTTTATAAAGAAGCGACCCTTCACCGGTAAAAATTGTTTTTCCAGCTGATAATAGCCTTATATCTTCTAATATCCTCTTTACCTTTATCGAAACCTCGTTTATCAATCTTGCAAAACCCTCTCCGTCCCACTGGAACAATGCTGTGTAGACTTCCTTTTTCCTTGCATCAAGCATGGCGCATACAGGATATCTGCAGTAAGGGAAACTCCATGCAAACGCCTCAAGAGTCGGCACAGAAACTATGGGCTTCCCTGTTGCATAAGAAAAACCTTTTACAGTGCTCAGGCCGATTCTTAATCCGGTGAATGAACCCGGACCTGTTGCTACGGCAAAAACGTCGATATCTGATATCATAAGTCCGGACTGTTTGAGGAGGTGGTCTGTTTCAGTCATCAGCCTTTCCGAATGTGTTGATTTGACATTCAGCCTCACTTCAGCGATAAGCCCTGAATCAGCAGCAATTGCTATCCCCCCGAGCATTGTTGACGTCTCTATTGCAAGGATTTTCATAAGAATTTACTATATCACTTATCCCTGGATATTTTCATAGAGAAACTGATGGCTGCAATAAGGCAGATAACAGATGCAATTGTCACAGCCCTGACAGTTCCGATGGAATCTGCCAATATGCCCATAAGCGAATTCCCTATAGGAGCTGTTCCCAGAAATACAAATGTATAAACACTCATTGCCCGTCCTCTGAGATTATCAGGCACAGCAAGCTGTATAAAACTGTTCATAGTTGCAAAAAAACTTACTAAAGCCCAGCCAATGAATACAAGAATAACTACAGATAGATAGAAATTCGTGGAAAACGAAAAAACAAAGAGCAGGATCGAAAAACAGAGCGCAGAAAAAGATATGAACCTGCTTTTCTCTTTTATGTCACCCCTGAATGCAAGCAATAAAGCTGCTGTTAATGCACCGGCGCCTGTCGCGCCTACGAGAAAACCAAAACCCTCAGGTCCTTTTCTGAATATTTCCCCTGCGAATACAGGAAGCAATGTGATGAACGGCATCCCTGCAAGACTGAATATGGCTAAGAGAATAATACTTCTGTAGATTTCGGATTTACTTTTAAAATACTGTATTCCTTCTATGAAATCTTTTATGATACCGTTCGGGTTTTCAATTGTTTCACCTTTTGCTTTTATCTTTGAAAGAGCAATAATGACCGCAATAAAGCTGATTGCATTCAGGTAAAAACATGCTGAAAGACCGAGATGGGCAATCGCCATACCGGCTATAACAGGGCCTGTCATGCGGGCTCCGTGAAATGCAGCAGAATTCAGGGCTATCGCATTTGTAAGACTGCCTTTGCCTACCATTTCTATGATGAAAGACTGCCTTGCAGGAACATCAAAGGCATTTACAATACCGAGGAAAGCCGCTAATGCTGCAACATGCCACACAGCAATTAATTTAATATCGATCAGGATACCCAAAAAAATGGCAGGTATGATCGATAGCGCCTGTGTCATCAGGAGCAGGTTTCTCTTCCTGAATCTGTCTGCTGCAATGCCTCCAAAAAGGGTAAATAAAAGGATCGGCAGCGACCCGGCTGCAGCAACCATGCCGAGATAGAAAGGCGATTTTGTCAGGCTGTAAACAAGCCATCCCTGCGCTACTGACTGCATCCATGTGCCTGACAGGGATATGATCTGCCCGAACCAGAAGAGTCTGAAATCCCTATACTGTAATGCCGGGAACCTTCCTGCAGGAGTCATTTTTTATTTTAACTTAAACCCGCATGTACAGGTAGAAATAGATTCCGTATCTCAGATCATTAGGCAGAGCTACTGACCGGCGGATAACTTTGAGAAATCAGCAATCGTTGATACGGTTCTCCATATCTCATTCAGCAAAGACAGCCTGTTCATTTTGATCTCTTCGTTCTTATCCATAACAAGGACCTTGTCAAAGAAATTATTAATCGAATCTGTAAGAGAAGAAAGGAGAATGATCGCATCATAATATTTCCGGTCGTTAAGAATATCCGGGAGGTCATGACAGACAGAATCAAGCTTGTCCCTGAGCTGTCTCTCCGCTTCTTCCGTAAGCAAATCTGCCTTCAGTTCAGGGACTTCTGTTTTGGGTATTATATTATTCACACGTTTTACAGCTGCGAGAAAATCGTTATATGCCATGTCATCTTTGAATTTCCTGAGAGCATCCAGTCTTTCACTTATCTCTCTCAACTGGACGCTGCTTGATAGAGAGAGAATGGACTGTACAATGTCAGAGCCGTATCCCAGATCAGAAAATACGATTTCCAATCTGTTTTCAAAAAATTGCAGTATCTTCTCTTTTACTTCTTGCAGATCTTTTCCGCCTGATACTGTTTGCAGCGCCTTCTCTGCCAGCATATCCAGAGGCAGACCATAGCCTTTTTGCAGGAGTATCGCAATAATGCCGAGCGCCTGTCTTCGTAATGCAAACGGATCTTCGGAACCGGTAGGCGTAAGCCCTACGGAAAAGAACGCGGATATATTGTCAATTTTATCAATTATGCTGAGAAGCGCTCCAACGTCTGTCTGCGGCAGTCTTCCGCCTGAATGTGCAGGAAGATACTGCTCTTCGAGAGCCTCTGCAACTTCCCTTTGCTCTCCATCATGCACTGCGTAGTACTTGCCCATAATCCCCTGCAGTTCAGGAAATTCCCTGACAACACCTGTGATAAGATCAGTTTTTGCAAGCCATGCGGCACGGACAAGGTTCTTTTTGGCTGCAGGAAAAAGCCGCTCAGCAAGAAATTCCGCAATAGACGCCATTCTCTCTGTCTTCTCATATATGCTGCCGAGGTTTTCTTGAAAAGTTACCTTTTTGAGTTCCTCTATCCTTTCTGAAAGGGGCTTTTTTCTGTCCTCGTCAAAATAAAAACGCGCATCTTCAAACCTTGCCTTAATAACCCTTTCAGCGCCTGTCTTAACTGTATCTGCGTTGTCTTCACTGGTATTGCTGACTACAACAAAACGGTTCGTAATCCTGCCATCCTTATTTTCAACCGCAAAGTATTTCTGATGGCCTTTCATTACTGTGATGAGCAGTTCCTTAGGAAGGGTAAGATAATCTTCTGAGAATGTTGCAAGGACAGGGACAGGATATTCTACAAGGTTCACAACCGTATTAAGGAGTTCCTCGTCCTCAACACGTCTTTCACCAAGAGATGACAGGAGTTTGTCTGTCTTCTCGATTATGATCCTCTTTCTCTCTTCAGGGTCAACTATAACGCAATTGTTGCCGAGTAATTTTCTGTAGCTCGGGATCTCCTTTACCTGAAAAGAGGCAGGCGACAAAAATCTGTGCCCCCTCGTACTGTTGCTGCTTTTAATACCATCTATCTCAAAACTGAGAATCTCCTTATCGAGCAGAGACAGCAACCATCGAATGGGTCTGACAAATCTCATGTTGTTGTTGCCCCATCTCATGGATTTCGGCAGATAAATCGAAAGCACGATTTTCTTCAGAAGTTCCGGCAGAACTTCCCTGACATGCAGACCCTTCTCTTCAATGACGGCAACTACATATTCACCTTTGTCTTTATTTTTAATCACAAGGCTTTCTACACTGACACCCTGCGATTGGGCAAATCCTGTTGCTGCCTTTGTCGGCCTGCCGTCTGCATCGAAAGCAGCCTTTTTGGATGGCCCGGATACTTCCCGCGTCCTGTCTTCCTGCATAACTGGTATGCCATCGGCAATCACAGCCATTCTCCGCGGAGTGCCGTATGTTCTGATCTCTGATAACGCTATGTAATTTTCCTTCAATACCTTAGCGGTGTTTTCTTTTAACTGCCGGAGGGCAGGATTTATAAACCTTGCCGGTAAATCTTCTGTTCCGATCTCAAGCAAAAGAGATATCGTGTGATTTGTATTATGGTTCATGTATTTTCCCTCCGGACAAAAGTAGCATTTCTGATGAATTGTCCCAAATTATACCTTTATATAAGATTGATTGACAAGTATTGCCACAAAGCCTGTTTTCAGGCAGCATCCTTGCTATATTTCTCCCCTGCTGCTTTCTTTCCGATTTTTATAGTGATCTCCTTTTCAACGACGTTCACGGAGATGTTGATATAGCTGATCATCGCGAGAAAAGCTGCGAAAAGCAGGAGCGAAGCTGAAATATAATATGCCGTCGTATATGCACCGGTTGCATCAGCTATCTTGCCTGCGAGCATAGGGCCGAAGACACCGCCAATGCCCCAGGATGTAAAAAGAATACCGTAGTTCAGTCCGAGATTCTTCGTTCCCCAGTAGTCAGCTGTTGTCGCAGGGAAAAGCGCAAGACAGGCGCCATAATTAAATCCGACGAGCGCCGAGCCTAAAATAAAAGCGTTTACTGTAGAAAACTGCGGGAAGAAGAACATGATCATTGCCTGCATGATACAGACAAAGGCAATTGTAATAATCCTTCCGATATAATCTGATACAATGCCTGCCACAATGCGGCCCCCTGCGTTGAATATTGCAAGAAGGGACACAAAAAGAAATCCGATCGTTATGGTATTGCCTGACTGGACGGCAACGATCTTTGCGAGGTGTCCGATAATCATGAGCCCGGCAGTCGCAGCACAGGCGTATTGGATATAGAGAGAATAAAACGCAGGCGTCTTTATCATATCCCGCCATGTGTAATCGGCATGGGACGGATTTATAGTGCTTCCGCTTTGCACACCCTTTGAAGAAGACTGATTGACCGGCGGATTTTTAATGAGTTGCGTAAAGACGGCAGTTATGATTATAAAGGCAATTCCGAGAATCCTGAAGGAATAAGATACTCCGTAGGTTGATAAAAGATATTTGGAGAGAGGCGCGATGTAAACAGGAGCAAGCCCGAAGCCGGCAACCACAAGTCCGGTAATTAAACCTTTCTTCTGCGGAGGGAACCATTTCACTGCTGCGGGCATCGCCGATGCATAACCGAGTCCGATGCCTGTTCCTGCCATGACGCCAAATCCGATCACTGCAGGCAGAATGACTTCAGGGGTTGCGAAACTCGTGATAATAAGTCCTGTACCGGCAAGTAGCGCGCCGAGCGTGGCAACAATCCTTGGTCCGAACCTGTCCTGGAGACGTCCGGCAGGCACCATCATTACAGCAAAACAGGCAATCGCAATCGTATAGGGAAGTGTGGCCGCTGTTTTACTCCAGCCAAAACCTCCTTTATCGACAGACTCGGTAAGCTGTTTTCCGAAGATGCTCCATGCATAGAGAATGCCGAGAGCCAAATTAAGCCCCAGGCCTGCAAAGACCACCATCCAACCTTTTTTACTTATAAGAGTCTCCTCTCGGGCACCCTGACATGCTTTATCTTTTCTTCATTCCATTCTCCTGAAACATAGAGCCCGCAGTAGCAGCTTCCATATTCTTTTATATCAGGGTCTCTGTACACACAAGGGCATATGACGTCAGCATCCTTTTCCTTTATGCCTGCTGCGAGACGGCAGGGACAGGAACGGTATCCGTACCGCGATTCATTGGTAAGAAGCCCTTCCAGTATTGCCAGGACGTATTTTTTATCCTTATTGAGCCGGACTCCCTGCGATTCAGCATATTTGCTCAGGATCTCGTAAAGCCTCTCGGGGCTCATTCTGAGTCTAAAGCCTTTTTTATGGCTTCTTCGTCGAGCCCGAGTATAACTTCTTCCACAACAAGGGTCGGGTAGGTCACTGCAGGATTATACTTCCTGACTTCTTTAGACATAAGCCATTGCTCACCGCTGTCAAGCAGGTCCACCTCGGTAATTTCATATTTGATCTTGTTTTCATCGAGGAATTTTTTTACCATTTTGCATGTGGGGCATGTGCTTAGTGAGTAAAGTCTGACTCTCTTTTTCTGTTCTTCCATATCTCCTCCTATGCATTCCCTATCGGACGTTCAGGGTTATTTATTTTAAATAAATCTGTTGTAGTCATCGCAACGTCTTCCATCATCTCGGCATTTGCCCTGTTTATTATTTCTATCGAAACCTCTAAATCGTCAGCGATATTCTGCAATGAAAGACCTTTCACATAATGCATATCCGCAATAATTATCTTGAGAGCATCGTCTTCAATATAGCTTTTCAGCTCCTTGTCCTCAACATTTATGGCTTTGCATGCTTCATTGAATTTCAGGCCATTTTTCAATGCCGCCATTATCTCATCCATGGCCTTGTTATAAATCTCATTTTCTTCTTCGGTGTATTCCTTGTACGTAAAATCTTCCATAACACCCCTTTTGAATTTTATTTGTATTGTCAAAACTTAACCACAGAGAACACAGAAAAAATATTACATATCAAAAAGCTCAAAGAAACCACTGAGTTCACAGAGTTTTTGAAAATCTAAAATCCTTTTCCTCTGTGTTCTCTGTGGTGAGATTCTTCTCCTATTGCACACTGTTTTATCTATATATGATACCATATTATTATCATGGATTCCCTCGGTAAAAAAGACCTCTTATCCTTCTACAACAGACATCTGAAAGACTTCGGTGACAAGCCACAGGCTGTCAGGTGGACAGCCGGAGGACAAATCCGCAGATATGAAACCCTTTTGAACATTGCAGGAGATCTTTCGGGTAAAACAATCCTCGACTTCGGTTGCGGCAAGGGAGACTTTTATGGATTTCTGAAAGACAGGGGCATTTCTGTAAATTACTCCGGCATTGATGTTAACGAGAATCTGATTAAACTTGCCAGGAGCAAATTCCCGGAGGCGGAATTTATTGCCACAGACATAGAAGAGTCAGGGTTCAACAGGGAGTTTGATCTCATTTTTATATGCGGTGTATTCAACCTTAGGATCGCAGGGGTTGAGGAATCTATGAAGAATGTGCTGAAGATTCTTTTTAAGCTGTGCAGGGAAGCTCTTTACGTTAATCTCCTCACTTATTATGTTCCGCAGAGGAGCGTTGAACTGTTTTATGTGAAGCCTGAAGAGATCCTGTATTTTGCGATTACCGAACTTTCAAGGTCTGCAACATTAAGGCATGAGAAAGAGGATATCTACCTGTCAGTTTACAGATAACAAGAAATAAAAAAAGCGGGGCAAAGATACCCCGCTTTTTTGTTTAGATACGATTTATCTTAGTGACTGTGTTCCTTGGTATGCGTATCTCCATGTCCTTCATCGTGTCCATGGCCTTCATCATGACCGTGTTCGTGCTCTTCATGGATTTCTTCATATCCCTTGAACATCGCAATTATATGTGCCATGGGAGTATGTCCGAGCGTCGCGAGGTAGAAATGTACGATCATGAAAGCGCTGAAGAATATCCAGAGGAAGACATGTATCAGATCAACAATCTGTATCCCGCCGAAAAGATTTACAGCCGGTCCGAACAGATTGGGATCCCAGAGTAAAAGTCCGGTGATCAGCTGAAGCGGTATCAGGGCGACCATGATCATGAGGTATGATACCTGCTGCATAGGGTTGAATTTGTTATAGAATGTAGGATGATGGGGGTTGTCATCACCGACCATAATGCCATACCCGTAAAATTTGGCCTGAATCAAGGCCTTTTTTGCAAACTCTATCGGTTTGTGCAAGGGTGGGATATAAATCTTTATGTTTCCTGTTACCAGGTAATAGACAAGCCATATAAAGTAGTTGCCTATGAGGATGAAACCAAGCCAACTGTGGATATCAACAGCAGTCTCAAACGAGAAAAGGTTCAGCTTGTCCCCCATTTTTATCTGGGCGCCTGTGATGATTAAAATGATGAATGCCGCCAGATTCACCCAGTGCCATATCCGTACCCATATTGAATGAAGAAATATTCTTTGCATTATTTTTTACCTCCCTTCCCCATCCTTCGTAATGACCTAAGGGGCGAAGTTATTATTCTGAATGTAATATGTCCTATCGGAACAGCAATGCCGCCAATAAGGGCAACGACAAAAAGTATATCGAAGATCTCTACACTTGTGCCTCCAAGCGCATAGAACTTCCTTGCCGGAACAATGGTATAGATGGAATTCAGCACGTCCTTGTGGGCCTTCAGCAATCTGACTGTTCCGTCTTCTTTGCCCATCGCAATGAACTCATCCTTAAAAAGCTCAGCTTCCGGATGATGGCATTTTTCACAGTTCCTGACAGCATCTGCCTTGCCGCCGATCATATGCGCTTCCTTTGCGGTCAGGACATCCATCTTGCCCATGAATATAGTTGATTTGCCTTTCTGGAAAAGAAGGGCGAACAGGTCCCATACCTCTTTTGCATCTATTAAACCATTTCCGTTTGCATCAATCTTTGCCATCAGCCCGTCTGAATCTGTCTCCAGTATCTTCAGGAGTTCTTCCTCAGGTATCGGCTTCCCTGTTTTACGGTCAAAAATGCTGAGGATTACCCCAGGCTTTGCGCCGGTTGAGTGACAGGTTGCGCAGGATACGACATCGAAGTGTGCCTCTGCAAAGGAAGAGAGCCTAATCGGCGGGTTCCACAGCCACTTGCTATGCAGCTTTCCAGCATCCTTGTGGCATTTCAGACATCCATCCTTAATCTTGGTTGTCATTGCAGTAGATGTGATATCGTGCGCATTATGGCATGATGAGCAGAGAGGGGCTTTTGCATCGCCTTTTTTCAACGCCTTTCCGTGGACGCTTGCTTCAAATGAACCTTTCATGTCAGCATGGCATACATTACAGGATGTCAAGCCGACATCCTTGTTGTTCTTTGTAACAGCCACTGCATGAGCGCCGTGGCAGTCTGTGCATGTAGCTGCTTTTGTATTCCCTTTTTTAAGTTGCTCGAGATGGGCGCTCGTCTCATACTTCTTGTATGGTTCGGCATGGCATTTCCAGCAGAGTTCTGAGTTAACAATAGAATAATCGCGCCTGCTGTTGAAAGACCTCACCGGATGAGCAGTCTTTGAGAAATTTTTATGACAGTCTATGCACTGAAGTTTTCCATGAGCTGAATTTTTGATTATTGATTCGTCCACATAAACAGAGAGGGATTCACCGTTCTTCATTTTCATGCCGATTCTGTTCCTGTGGCATGTAAGGCAGTGCTGATTTTCCTTTACCCCGACTTTTGCAGCCGCCATTCCCTTAATATAATGTGACCCGTGGCACTCAACACATGTGCCTTTTGCGGCTAAAGAACTGTGAACCGGTTGTCTTTTACGGAGCTGTTCAGCAGTGTGACAGACCGAGCATGATTTGGACATGCCGGCTGAATATTCACTCCTGCTCTTGATCTTCTTTACCTGGGGGTGATTGTCCAGAGTGATATTCGGATGACAGCCGGAGCAGCCAACCCTGGCATGTATAGATTTGGCAAATTCATTGCTCTCTATATAGAGGGACAGAATTTCCTTGTTCATCAGCTTCTTGCTGAGGGTTTTATCCGAATGGCACTCGAGGCACATCTGCGTAACTTTTGAATAACCGCCTTTTTCCGGAACCCCCTTGGCAGCGCTTACATAAACGGGGAAAATCATAAAGGCGAGAAATAAAAATATTGATATGATCTTTTTATTATCCATAGAACCCCCTATAGGTTTTTTTCATTTTCGAGAACGTTTTATGACCGTAAATTTATAGCATATCTAAATCATGGAATGCAAGCACTAAATACCTTGTTTTTTGACTCCTGCCTCCTATTGCCGTATAATTCCTGATATTGCTTTTTCAGAGGTAAAAACAGGTGATTCCTTATAAAGATGATAACCCAACTCATACTACTCCATATATTACAGCCGGAATTATCGCGCTCAATGGCATCATATTCATCTTGCAGATGATTTCTCAATCAGGAATAAAGGAAGCAACCTATGCATATGGTGCAATTCCTCATTACCTTTTGACCTTTGAAAAGGTCCAGCCGATACATCCGGCGCTGACAGTCTTTTCCTCAATGTTCATGCACGGCGGCCTGTTTCATCTTGGAGGCAATATGCTCTATCTTTGGATATTCGGCAATAATATAGAGGATGTGTTAGGTCATCTGCGGTTTCTTGTCTTCTATCTCTTCTGCGGGATCTTTGCTGCCTATGCCCATGCCCTGACAAGTGCGGATTCTCTCATCCCTATGATCGGGGCAAGCGGCGCTGTCTCCGGTATCCTGGGCGCGTATCTGCTGCTTTTTCCAAGGGCAAATGTGCATACATTGATTTTTTTAGGGTTTTTTATAACGACTGTGAAGATTCCTGCCTTGATAGTTATCGGGTTTTGGGCTATTATACAATTCATTAATGGTTTACTAAGTACAGGACTTCATAGAGGCGGCGGTGTTGCATGGTTCGCTCACATAGGAGGGTTCCTCATAGGTCTTGTCGCAATAAAACTCTGGTTGCCAAGGAGGAATAGACAGTGGTTGTAATATGTCCGAAATGCAAAACAAAACTCAAGGTTGATGACGGGAAACTCACAGAAGCAGGTTCACGGTTTAAATGTCCGAAATGCAGCACTGTCCTTCTTGTAAAAAAACCGCCGCCGGCACAAGAAAAACCAATGGACAATATAAAAATTCTTGTTGCACATTCTAACCCTGCTATTATTAATGAAATAATTCCTCTGTTAAATCAGAATGGCTTTGAGACAATTACAGCCTCTGACGGAATAGAGGCCATGGTCAAGGCGATTAAAGAACTTCCTTTCCTCACAGTAATCGAGGTCAGTCTTCCGAAAATCTATGGCTTTGAAGTATGTAAACGGTTAAAGGCAAGACCTGAGACAAAAGGGATGAAGTTTATACTCATCAGCTCGCCATATGACAAAAACAGATACAGAAGAGAACCTGAATCCTTTTATGACGCTGACGATTATATCGAGGAACACCGCATAACCGGATTCCTTATGGATTCAATCAATGCATTCAGGAGTAAAAAACCTGACGAAAAAAAGGAAGAGAGGGTTGAGAAACCGGCAGAAGCGCCGATACAAAAAAAAACTGAGCAAAAGACAGAACCGGAAATAAAACCTGCGGAGAAAATATCAGCGCCTTATTCAGATGACAAAATAGAGCGGGCCAGAAGGCTTGCAAGAACCATTATTTCAGATATATACCTCTACAATACTGCAAAAGCTGATGAATCAATCAGGAAAAATACTTTTTCCTCTGTTTTTTCCCCGGAAATAAAAGAAGGGCTTAAACTCTATGAAAACAGGATAGCACAGGAGGTCCGGGATAAGGGTGATTTCTTTAAAGAGGTTTTGAGTAACTTTCTGGAGAACAAGAAAAAATCTCTTTAGTTTAAAAATTTAGATAATAATAGATAATCATCAAAAATAGAAGCTTTCATTAGATATTAACCTTTTTTATCCGATAAAAACCCTTGCCTTAAATATCCTGAATTCTTATTATATTAGCACTCACTGACTTAGAGTGCTAACAAAAATAAAAAATTCCATCAACGAAAGGAGAGTAGTCTATGAAGTTCAAACCATTAAGAGACAGGGTGTTCGTCAAATTTTCTTCAGAGGAAGAAAAAACAGCGGGGGGTCTTTTTATCCCTGACACAGCAAAGGAGAAACCCCAGAGAGGCACTGTAATTGCAACAGGTCCGGGAAGGGTTACTGACGACGGCAAACGTCAGCCTATGGATGTTAAGGTGGGGGATACGATACTTTTCGATAAGTACTCGGGTTCAAAGATCAAGATCGACGACGAAGAATACCTCATCATCAGGGAAGAGGACATTCTCGGAATAATTGAATAACAAATATTTTAACCATGATAAAAGGAGGATGATTTAATGGCTAAGCAGTTACTTTTTGATGATGCAGCAAGAAGCGCCATACTCAAAGGCGTAAGCATGCTGACCGATGCAGTAAAAGCTACACTGGGTCCGAAGGGAAGGAATGCAATACTTGATAAAAAATACGGCGCGCCCACAATAACCAAGGACGGGGTTACTGTAGCAAAAGAAATTGAGCTGAAAGATCCCTGGGAAAACATGGGCGCCCAGCTTGTCAGGGAAGTCGCTTCAAAGACATCTGATACCGCTGGCGACGGTACAACCACAGCTACAGTTCTTGCACACGCAATTTACAGGGAAGGTATGAAGCATGTTGTTGCAGGCGCAAATACAATGGATATCAAAAAGGGAATAGAAAAGGCAGTTGAATTAGTTGTCGATGAACTCAAGAAACTCAGCAAACCTGTACAGGACAAAAAAGAGATAGCACAGATCGGCACGATATCAGCAAACAATGATGCTTCCATCGGTGAATTGATTGCAGAGGCCATGGATAAAGTCGGCAAAGACGGGGTCATTACCGTTGAAGAGGCAAAGAGCATGGCAACAACCCTTGATGTTGTTGAGGGCATGCAGTTTGACAGGGGCTACATTTCACCTTATTTCATCACTGACCCTGAAAGAATGGAATGCATACTTGAAGACGCCTATATTCTTATTAATGAGAAAAAGATCTCAAGCATGAAAGACCTGCTCCCTATTCTTGAGCAGACTGCAAAAATGGGAAAACCTTTATTGATCCTTTCAGAAGAGGTGGAAGGTGAAGCCCTTGCAACCCTCGTAGTGAACAAGCTTCGCGGAACAATCCAGGTGTGCGCTGTTAAGGCGCCCGGATTTGGCGACAGACGCAAGTCAATGCTCGAGGATATCGCAGTGCTCACCGGCGGAACAATGATATCTGAAGATCTCGGCATAAAACTTGAAAGCATAAAGATATCCGACCTCGGAAGGGCAAAGAAGATCAATGTAGATAAAGAAAATACAACCATCGTTGAAGGCGCCGGAGACCCGGCAAAGATTCAGGGAAGGGTCAAACAGATAAAGACCCAGGTAGAAGAGACCACATCCGACTATGACCGGGAAAAACTCCAGGAAAGGCTTGCAAAGCTTGTCGGCGGTGTTGCTGTGATCAATGTCGGTGCAGCAACCGAGACAGAGATGAAAGAGAAAAAGGCAAGGGTCGAAGACGCTCTCAATGCAACCAGGGCTGCTGTGGAAGAAGGAATTATCCCCGGCGGCGGGGTCGCATTACTGAGATGCCTGCCGGCGCTGAAAACCCTGAAACTCGGCAATGACCAGCAGATAGGCATTGAAATAATAAAAAGAGCGCTTGAAGAGCCGATAAGGCAGATCGTCAACAATGCAGGACTTGAGGGCTCAGTTATAGTCGAAAAGGTAAAACATGCAAAGGAAGTCAACTACGGCTTTGATGCAGATAAAGAAGAGTATGTCGATTTGATCAAAACCGGCATTATTGATCCTACCAAGGTTACGAGATACGCACTGCAGAATGCCGCATCAGTCGCAGCGCTTATGTTGACAACCTCGGTCATGATCACCGATATCCCTGAGGAAAAACCGGAACCCCCGATGCCTCCGGGCGGCGGAATGGGCGGAATGTACTAAAAAAACAGGCAGATAGTCAATTGCTTCTGAAAAGAGGGGATAACATTATCCCCTCTTTTTTTGCCAGTTGATTATTTGACTATAACAAGTTGCTTCTGGCATCCTAACATCATGAAAAGAAGAGTCATTATTGCATTCTCCTTTATCACCATCTTCTGCCTGCTGTATGTTGCATTCCAGCTTCTGCGGCCGCTTCCTGTCGGCAATAAAAATATCGAGGTCGGGATACCAAAGGGCGCAACCTTCAGGGAGGCTGTTGAGATATTTTCGAAAGAACAGCTTATCAGGGATAAAACCTTATTTCTCATCATCGGCAGGATAACCGGCATTGATAGGAAGATCAGGGCAGGATATTATTCTATCTACCGTTCGATGAGCCTGCTCGGTCTCCTGAAGGTCCTGAAGAAGGGACAGATTATTGAATATGAAATAACCATAGTTGAAGGGGATTCACTGAGAGAGATAGCAGAAAAATTATCTGAGAAGGGGATAGCTGATAAAGAAGAATTCCAGGAGCTTTCTTCTGACGGAGATTTCCTGGCGTCATATACCATCGATGCCCCTTCTTTGGAAGGGTACCTTTTTCCTGATACTTATAAGATACCCAAGGGAATGGACCCGGAGGACGCACTTGGCATAATGATAAATAAGATGAGAGAGAAATATTCGGATAAACTCAAAGAGCGTGCTTCAGAGATCGGCCTCTCGGAGCGTGAAGTGCTCACCCTTGCATCTATTATTGAAAAGGAAGCTGTAACAGATGAAGAGAGGCCTTTGATCTCTGCTGTTTACCATAACAGGCTAAGGAAAAAAATACGACTTCAGGCAGATCCCACTGCTATTTACGGGATAAAGAGCTCAAAAGAAAAGATAACATCCGACGACATCAAAAGAAAAACGCCGTACAATACATATGCCATCAATGGCCTTCCGCCTGGACCTATTGCATCTCCCGGCATTAAATCTATTATGGCTGCACTGTTTCCTGCAGATGTACCCTATATCTATTTTGTTTCGAACAATGATGGCACACATCAATTTTCGGTTACTATGGATGAACATCAGGCTGCTGTCCGGGAATACAGGAAGATAAAAAAGGCTGAGAAAGCGAATAAGGCCCGGGAAGGCGCTTAAAAAAATGAAAGCCCGGAAAAAGACAAAGGTAATTTATGTAGGGGAAGTGCCTGTTGGAGGAAGGAATCCGGTTTCTGTGCAGTCGATGACCAAGACGGATACCGCTGATGTGAAATCAACTGTCAGACAAATTCAGTCCCTTGAAAAATCCGGCTGCGAGATAATAAGGCTTGCAGTGCCGGATATTAATGCCGCAAAAGCCCTCGGCAGGATAAAGAAGTCCATCACCATTCCAATGATAGCGGATATCCATTTTGACTGGAGACTTGCACTTGAAGCCATAAAACAGGGGGTTGAAGGACTCAGAATAAACCCCGGGAATATCGGCGCAAGGTGGAAGATAAAGGAGGTCATCTCTGCTGCTGAAGATAAAGAGATACCTATCAGGATAGGCGTAAATGCAGGGTCACTCGAAAAAGACCTGCTCCGGAAATATGGACATCCTACACCAGAGGCCCTTGTTGAAAGCGCTGGAAGGCATATACAAATACTAAACGAACTGAATTTTTCGAATATTAAAGTCTCTCTCAAGGCATCAGATGTGCTGAAAACAGTCGACGCATACAGGTTATTTTCGAAAAAATATGATTACCCTCTCCATATTGGAATTTCAGAAGCCGGTCTTCCATCAGTCGGTATCATAAAAAGCTCGGTAGGTCTTGGGATATTGCTCGCTGAGGGGATCGGGGATACGATAAGGGTTTCTCTTACTGCAGAGCCGGAGGAGGAAGTAAGGGTTGCTTATGCCATACTCGGTTCGCTTGGTCTCAGGAAAAAAGGTGTTAATATCATATCCTGTCCTACATGCGGCAGATGCAGGATTGATCTGAAAAGTCTCGTTAAAAAAGTTGAGCACAAAGTGAGAAACATGGATAAACCAATAACCATTGCTGTTATGGGATGTGTGGTGAACGGGCCAGGAGAGGCAAGAGAGGCTGATTTTGGCATAGCCGGTGGAAAAGGAAGAGGGATACTATTCAGAAAAGGTGAGATCGTGAAAAAGGTTAAAGAAGAGGAACTACTTGAAGCTTTAGTCGAAGAAATCGATGCACTGAATAAAGTTCCCTGATATCCCGGCGTTCTGCTGCTGTTCTTTTCTGAGCTATCCTTGCTTGGGAAATAATGGCTGATATCAATCAAAACTGTTGGTTAAAGGTTTATAACATATAGGAAGGTGCACCCGTAAAATTTTTCAGCCCTAGTGATGTTTTTCCTGAAGCAAAGATTGTTGTACAATCCGGAAATTACGAGCAATATTTTGGGAAGTAGGGGCGGGGTATCCCCGCCCTTCTGTATCGGCGGGTTTGTTGTTAAACCGGATGAAGATA
>VGWX01000034.1 GCA_016873615.1 Nitrospira sp.
TTCAACTGCTATCGATTTTATATCCTTTTCTATACCCAGCCCGACCCCCGAATATCCCAGTATGACAAAAAAACCTAAAAGTAGTGTAATAATTATAAAAGAAAGCGATTGTCTCATTTTTCCCTCCTCATAGTCTTTTTTTATTCACTGCCTAAACTATCGCCGTTCAGGCAGCCCCTGCGATCCCTGAATGACTATAGTAGTGTCACTCTGATCCCATATTTTGTTTTAAGATTATAATTTCTCTGTTCCATTGTCAATGATTATTTGTTGAACTACAGGCTTTTCCGGTTAAATTTTTCAGATGTTTTTTATCTTGACATGAGGCACTATAGAATGTTCTTCTGTGAGAAGGGGAGAGCGCTAAAGAATAGAAGGATTTATTGGTTGATAGATGTAAATCAAATCAACAAAAAAAGACTTTGAGTGATAAAATAAAGCATGAGATGTTTTTTTGTTGAATCAACATTGAGATATAGTGATGAAAAAGGTTTTAGCGAAGCCTACTATATCATTTGCCCTGTGTGTTGGAACTCAAGCATAATATTTAAAAAATGGGAAGATGGCACAGAGGAAACAAGCGAATGTCCTGTGTGCGAAAGAATGATAAGCACATTGAATAGTGAATAGCAGGAAGATTAATCTGTGTTCTTTTCTTAGTGTCCAACTTTATTGTTTCATATGCTAAACAAATTAGGCTAAATTATTGAAATTATTAGAATGTACAGTGTGCAACTTTATTTTCCCTGAACAATTGTTTTGTCGTGTTCCAAAATAGGCCCGACGATACTACGAAGCCGGAAACTTCTCCCGTATTGCAAACTTTTTTTCAAGTACTGCAAGCTTTTCCATAATGCCCGTATACTCCAGTTCATTCATAGGCAGCATGGCGGCGCCAAAGAACCCCTGTCTCCTCATGTCCATAGCCTTGTCTGCTACATGGTCCCGCACCCGGTCCCAGAAGGGATGGTCAAAAGCATCGAGGGGCTCTGTTAATTTCCCATCGTGAATGCAGAACGTCGCGCAGCTCACCACCGGAGGCCCGTCGAAGTAGCTGATCGTTGTATTCAGTTTCACCGGCATGATTGGCATGTTGTGCGACCCGCGCATGCATCCTGCAACGAAATGGCCGACTGCGAACGGCTGCAGGACTTCTCCGGTAGCTGGAAAATCCATCTGCGTCCGGACAAGCATCACCGGATCGTCCTTCCCTGTATACTTTCCTGCGATGTTATGGAGCCTCGACGTTGCCACGGATACGGTTTGAGTTCCTGCTGCGCGCGACCAGACTGACTCGACTACGTACCGTTCCGGATCGCGGAGCAGTGTGGCGATATCGTACAGGTCCTCAGGCGCGTTCAACTCGATGACCCGGTCGCCCTCGGTATAATCCACGTCCATGATCACAAACTTGAATCCTTTTGCCAGCTTGGGAGAGAGCATCAACCCCGGCGTGTTCATGGCATCGGCAAAGGCGAGGTACAACGGAAAGTTGAAAGCGCCCGGATCGGTTTTATCCGCTGCGAAAAACGCAAAAGGCTCCCCGGGACGTTCATCGAACTCCATCTCAGTGACTGCGGGCCCCATGCCGTGCACGTTGCCCGAGAAGGCGTCCTTCAACAGGTCCTGCCCTGCGCCATAGAGGCCTTCTGATTTTGCCACTGAGGTCCCCGCAACGAAGGCGTCCCATGCAAGCTTATGTACCTGTTCGTTCCTCTCTCCCAGCTTATGGGTCATAAGGATCGCTATATCATCGCCTGTGAAACTCACATAATTGTCGATGAGAAATCCTTTTCCTTTTTCCTGCACATGTTTTTTTACAGTCTCGATCAGCTTTGCCGAAGGCGCAATGTGGCCTCCCACGGAACCAATATCAGCCTTTATGACGCTTACGGTGATCTTCATAGCAGCCTCCTTCACGAACAGGTTGTAAAAAATTATAAGATAGCAATACCCATCAGTCCGGCCGGACAAACTTCATCATAATTTTAATAATAGCACAACGGGAGAGGATTAATAAGGAGGAATTCTCATTGCTCCACTCATGCTATAACAGTCGTTTTAGCTTCTTTGAATAACATTTAACTCTTAACCCGGATTATTCACAATTTTTCTGATTGAACCGAGGATAGAGTATTTTCTCTCATTCTCGGTCGTTCCTCCCTGCGAGGCTTTTGCCTCTTTATTTTCAAATACCGTATTTGACTATCAGCAAAAAAAACCGCTCAAATACTCTATCCCCGGTTTATCCTCACATATTTTCCCGCGAATACATAGGAGATTATGTTATTACTGGCCTAAAAAGACCGTCCCGTGCTGGAATATAGTATAATTCAACATGTCTTTTCAGCATATAAGCGTCCTGGTTCAGGAAGCAGGTGAGAGGATAGATATCTTTCTTGCGGGGAAAACAGGGATTACGCGCTCGCAGATACAAAAGCTCATAGAACAGGGCAATGTCTTTGTAAATGATAAGCCTGTCAATCAGAACTACAGAATAAGAACAAACGACTTTATCTCTCTAAGCATTCCCGAGAAGCGGGATGAAGGGCTTATTCCTGAAAATATACCGATAGACATCCTGTACAAGGATGAGAACCTCATTGTTGTGAATAAACCCGCTGGTATGGTTGTATATCCTGCTGCAGGCCACAGTCAGGGCACACTCATGAACGCACTTGCTTATCACTGTGGCAAACTGTCTGCAGTGGGTGGTCCTTTAAGACCCGGTGTTGTGCACAGGCTTGATAAGGATACATCAGGTCTGATGGTTGTAGCCCTTGATGATGCAGCGTATTATAGTCTTGCTGACCAGTTTAAACAAAGGACGATAAACAGGAGATATATTGCATTGATCTATGGAAATCTCAAGGAAGATACAGGTGAGATAGCTCTGAGGATCAGCCGTTCTGAATCTGACAGGAAAAAGATGTCGACCTCTGTCAGAAGGGGTAAAGAGGCTGTGACAAGATGGAAGGTGTTGAAGAGATTTAATCATGCGGCATTAATTGAAGCAAAACTCGGTACCGGCCGGACGCATCAGATCAGGGTCCATTTTGCCTCGGTAGGACATCCGGTGCTCGGAGACAGAACTTACGGGAAAAAGGTTGAGGTTGAGGTTAAGGCTCAGAAAAAGATAATGTTTCTGAGGCAGATGCTTCATGCAGAGAGGCTGGGCTTTAGCCATCCGATCACAAGCAAACACCTTGAGTTTTCAAGCCCCTTGCCGGAGGATATGGCTGAAAAGATAGAGGAACTGCAAAAATAAAAAGGATTCAAGTGGTAAGAGGCAAGGATTAAGGATTAAGTAAGAAAATGAGACTGGGCTGGGCCCCTTGAACCCTGGAACCCTCGAACCCTATTTTTTTAGTCCCCGAAGCTTATGCCCAAAGACCTCGCTGTTTGGAGTATGTCAGACTCAGGAGACACCGATTTCATCTGACCGATTGCTTCTTCAATCGGAACAGCTATTACCTCGGTTGAACGCAGCGCTGCCATAGTACCGAACTTGCCTGCCTCAGTAAACCTTACAGCTGCAGCGCCAAATCTCAGAGAAAGTAACCTGTCAAAAGTAGTGGGCGCTCCTCCCCGTTGTAAATGACCAAGAACTATGTTCCTCGTTTCTTTGCCGGTTATCTTCATTATTTCCTCGGACATCTTTCTGCCTATTCCACCAAGCCTTATATGATCACCGGGTTTAATATTTTCTACAACAGTTATGTCGCCTCCAACCGGCTTGGCTCCCTCTGCCACAACAACAATAGCGTATTCCTGTCCCCTGAGAGAAAGCTGTCTTATCTTGTTGCAAACCTTCTCAACATGAAAAGGGATTTCAGGTATCAAAATAACATCGGCTGAGCCTGATATGCCGGAATGTAAGGCAATCCATCCAACATATCTGCCCATTACTTCAACTACCATAACTCTGTCATGAGACTTTGCAGTTGTATGAAGTTTATCTATCGCTTCAGTAGCTGTATTTACTGCCGTATCAAATCCAAAGGTTACATCTGTGGAACTGATGTCATTGTCAATGGTTTTAGGGACCCCTATTACAGGCATGCCTTTTTTCAGGAACTTATCCGCGATGCGCATACTGCCGTCTCCCCCTATCGCAATGAGCGCATTAAAACCCAATGCCCTGAAGTTCTCGACAACAGAGTCAGAAATATCGGTCTCAACAATGGTTCCATCAGATTTTTCTATAGGGAAATTAAATGGATCACCTTTGATTGCAGTGCCGAGGATCGTGCCTCCGATATTCGTGATATCCCAGACATACTCAGGGGTAAGTCGTATGATCTGTTTAGCGTCAACAAGCCCCCGGTAACCGTATTTAATGCCGTAAACTTCCCACCCCTTCTGATATGCAGCAAGTACTATACCCCTGATGACTGCATTGAGACCAGGGGCATCGCCGCCGCCTGTATTAACAGCTATTTTCATTCTATTACCTCCACTGCTTCTTTTTTTGATACCCTCGGAGGAGGATACGGAACCTTTGACGGATAACCAACAGGAACTATTGCCACCGGCCGCAGATGGTTCGGTATTTTCAGGATCCTGGAGACCTCATCTTCACGGAATGCGCCAACCCATGTTGAACCGAGCCCATGTTCATGAGCAACCAGCATCATGCCCATGATACTTAAAGCAACATCCTGGATCGAATATAAGTAAACTCCACGCTCACCATACTTGAGGGATATACGGCTGTCAGAACAACCTATTATAACTAAAGGAGCCTCTGCAATGAAATTCTGGTTCAGGGCTGCTGCTGCGATCCTTTTATTGATCTGCTCGTCCTTAATGAAGTAAAACTTTCTTGCCTGCAGATTGCCGGCGCTTGGCGCCCATACAAGTGCATCCATAAGTTTATCAAGCAGTTCATCCGGTATCTTTTTCTTCTGAAAGTTCCGGATGCTCCTGCGCTCTTTAACTGCTTTAAGAATATCCATAATAATAAAACAGGGTCAAGGGGCAAAAACAAACTAAAAATATTTTGCTTACAACTTGACCCTTACAGCTTACCACTTTTTTACGGTTTCCAGTATTCTTCAAACTTTCCATCCTTTGTGATCCAGACAACATATGGTGATGCTGTAACATCTCCTTTTGCATCAAACCTTATCTTTCCGAGAGCGACATCGAATTCCATGTCATGCAACTTGTCAATAACCGCCTTCCCTTCAGTCGACTTTGCCTCTTTGATGGCAGACAACAGGATGTTTGCAGCATCATAGGCGTAAACAGAATAAGGTCCGATATTGCCATATTGTGACTGATATTTTTCGATAAAACCTTTTGCTGAAGGTATATTCCTGGGATCAGGGCTGAACGTCAGATACGTTCCTTCTGCTGCAGGAACTCCTGCAATCTCGATAAACTTCGGGTCTATTGTCCCATCGCCGCTCATGAACCTGGCATTTAATCCGAGTTCTTTCGCCTGTTTAACGAGAAGACCTGCCTCAGGATAGATGCCTCCGTAAAAGATCAGTTCCGGATTTTTGGTCTTAATTGCGATCAGAACCATCTTGAAGTCTTTATCTCCCTGGACAATTCCTCCATAGTAAGTAATATTTACCTTATCTCCAAGGAATTTTTTAAATTCATCTGCAAGTCCCTGGCCGTATGTTGTTTTGTCATGCAGGATAGCAACGGTTTTCAGCCTGAGACTGTTTAGAGCAAATTCAGCTCCGGCCTTACCCTGCTGATCGTCCCTTCCACATACCCTGAAAACACCTCTGTAACCTTTTTCTGTAAGCTGGGGATTGGTGGAACCCGGCGTAATCATCGGTATCCCTGCTCTGTTATAAACATCTGATGCAGGGATGGAACAGCTTGAATTGAAATGTCCGATAACACCTGCCACACCATCATTGATCATCTTATTGGCAAGAGAGACAGCCTGTTTCGGGTCATGCTGGTCATCGCTGATTACAACTTCTATCTTCTTGCCGAGGACTCCGCCTTTGTTGTTCCACTCCTCAACTGCAAGCGTGACGCCGTTCTTGAAATCCATCCCCATTTTTGCCTGGTCACCGGTCATGGGTCCGGCAATGCCTATTTTTATTGTATCCTCTTTTTTCTGACATCCAAAGGCAGTTAACCACAGACATAAGAAGAGAAATAGAACTTTTTTCATAATATGAACCCCCTGAGATTTTTCAGTCTTAATGCATCATGTGATTCAATAATATCCAAAAATCTTTTTGTATTGTCTCTGATATCCCCGCTGAGTATTGCTGATGCCACTGCAACTGCATCAGCTTCGGCATCGAGGACTGATCTGATATTTTCGAGGTTTATCCCGCCAATTGCTACTACTGGTATACGTACCTGTTTTTTTATCTCATGAAGCATATCAATCCCTTTTGGATCGCCGGCATCTTTGGTTGTCGTATGAAACACAGGGCCAAATCCAATGTAGTCAGCGCCATCTTTCTCAGCGTCTATGGCCTGTTCCACTGTGTGAGTCGAGATGCCGATTATTCTTTTCCGGCCCATTATCTTCCGGGATTCTTTCAAAGGCAGGTCATCCTGACCGAGATGGACGCCGTCGGCATTGACGGCGATTGCTATGTCAGTATGGTCATTTACGAGAAACACGGCATTAAAGTCTTTTGTAATCCCCCTGAGCATGACCGCTTCCTCATACACCTCTCGCCGTGATCTTTCTTTATCTCTGTACTGCACCCATTTCAGACCTGCCTGCAGCGCATTGAGCGCCATTTCTTCATAAGAAAGACTGCATATGCTGCTATCGGTAATAAAGCAAAGGCCGGCTAAATACATAGCGCTCAGGCATTTTCCTGGATGAGGCTGCCATTCATTTTCTGAATAAAACTCGTATTGAAATTTCCACTGATAAAATCAGGGTCGTCCATAACTTTTTTGTGGAAGGGAATGGTTGTCTTAATCCCTTCGATTATGAATTCATCGAGCGCCCGCTTCATCTTCATGATAGCTTCAGCCCTGTCTTTACCATGCACAATCAGTTTGGCGATAAGGGAGTCATATTGTGAGGGTATGACATATCCGCTATAAATTGCAGTATCAACTCTTATTCCCGGACCTCCGGGGAGCGACAGAAATGTAATTTTACCCGGGGAGGGTATGAACCTTTCAGGGTCTTCTGCGTTGATCCTGCACTCTATGGCATGGCCTGAAGACCTTATCTGGTGCTGTTTGTATTCAAACGATAATCCTGCTGCCAGTTTTATCTGCTCTTTTACAATATCAATGCCTGTCACCATTTCCGTTACCGGATGTTCTACCTGTATGCGGGTATTTATCTCTATAAAGTAGATATTGCCTTTAGAGTCAACAATAAATTCAACTGTCCCGGCATTTCTGTATTTGATCGCGCGCGCAGCCTTTACTCCCAGGTCGCCTATTCTCTTTTTAAACTTTTCTGTTAACAGGATGGGAGAAGGTGATTCTTCTAAAAGCTTCTGATGCCTCCTCTGTATCGAACAGTCCCTTTCACCGAGGTGTATCGTGTTGCCCTTGCTGTCCGCCATAATCTGCACTTCAATGTGTCTCATTTCGGGTATGTATTCCTCTATGTAGATTTCGCTGTTAGCGAAGGCCGTCAGGGCCTCTCTCTGAGCCATATAAAATGCCTGCTCAAGGTCCTTTTCCTCTTTGACGATCTTCATGCCGTGACCGCCTCCACCGGCTGAGGCTTTGAGCACGATAGGGAACCCCATCTTTTTTGCGACCTTCGCGGCAATTTCTTCATTCGGCACAGGGCCATCACTCCCGGAAACAACAGGCACTCCCTTCCTTTTCATTGTCTGACGCGCTTTGGCCTTGTCACCGCCGATCCTTATATTCTCAGGGCTCGGGCCTATGAATGTTATGCCGGAGGTTGTACATGCTTCCGCAAAATGATAGTTTTCAGACAGGAATCCATATCCCGGGTGTATGGCGTCTGAATCCGTTATCTCCGCAGCGCTTAGTATAGCGGGAATATTCAGGTAACTCTGTATTACATTGGCCGGCCCGATACATACAGATTCGTCTGCAAATCGCACATGAAGGGACTCTTTATCCATATCCGAATATATTGCAACAGTTTTTACTCCGAGTTCCTTGCATGCACGGATAATCCTTACAGCAATTTCGCCGCGATTAGCTATTAAAATCTTCTTAAATAATTTCATATTATTTAGCGTAGAGATAAGAGTGAAGAGCGCAGTAGATTAAAGCTGTCATATATTCAAATATGTTGGGTCTTTTTTGCTCTATGCTCTTTGCGCTCTGCTCCTTGCTCATACGGGATCGATGAGAAACAATGGCTCCCCGTATTCAACAGGCTGTCCACTTTCTACGAGTATTTTTACGACAATTCCGTCAACATCGCTCTCGATCTCGTTCATAAGTTTCATTGCTTCTACAATACAGAGAACCTGACCTTTGTTTACCTTTGCGCCTATTTCAACAAAAGGCACAGCCTCCGGGGAAGGCGTCCTGTAGAATGTGCCGACTATCGGCGAGGTGATTGTTACAAGCCTCTGTGTCTCTTCCTCGGCTTCAGCTGTGATTTTCTCGCGCAACGCTGCAGAAGGTTTATGAAGAGGCATCTCTAAAGAGGAGAAGATTTTTTCTCTCTTGATTTTTACCTTTGTGCCGTCTTTCTCTACCTGCAGTTCGGTAATATCTGTATCCTTGAGAAGTTCTAAGAGTTCTTTTAAATCCTCAAGTTCCATTATTTTACCCTTTCTATATATTCCGCTGTCCTTGTATCAATCCTTATAATATCTCCCTCGTTTATATGAAAGGGGACTTTAACAACAGCCCCTGTTTCCAAAGTGGCGGGTTTTCCGCTCCCGGAAGCAGTATCTCCTCTGAAACCCGCAGGGTCGGTCTTGGTGACAGTAAGTTCGGCAAAAGTTGGAACTTCTACGCTGATAGGCATGTCTTTGTGATAGAGTATTTTTACTGTCATATTTTCCCTGAGGAAATTCTTTGCATCACCAAGCTGGGAAAGCATAAAAGGGATTTGTTCATATGTCTCCAAATCCATAAAATAATAATGCTCATCCTGGGAATATATATATTGCATGTTTTTTTCCTCGAGTCCCGGTCTCTCTAATTTTTCTCCTGACCTGAACGTTTCCTCGAGGACTGCTCCTGTCTTGAGGTTCTTCATCTTTGTCCTGACAATAGCTCCGCCCCTTCCCATTTTTACATGCTGAAAGTCAACTATCTCGCAGGGCTCGCCTTTGAACTCGACCTTGAGCCCCTTCCTGAAATCGCTCGTAGAAATCAAAACACTTACCTCCTAATAAAAGTCTACTATTTTAGCATTTTCTGTGATTTTTTCCATCCGCCGGGGAATTAAGCAAAAGTTACATGGATTATGAATGTTTTTTCTTGACTTCAATCAATAAAGCAGGTAATTTACGGAGCGAATAATTTTTCAAAACAAGGAGGGGAAATGGGATGAAAAAACAGACTTTGTGTATATGGAGGAGTGTTTTAATTATTGCAGCGTGCATTTTCTTCATCTCGGCAGGAGATGCGTTTGGATCTGGTTTTGCACTTATCGAAGATAGTATCAGCGGTCTGGGAAATGCATATGCAGGTGGAGCTGCAAGCGCTGAGGACGCCGCGACAATGTTTTATAATCCGGCAGGCATGACACGTCTGGAGGGAAAACAGGTGGTTGCCGGAGCGCATATTATTATGCCGTCTGTTAAATTTCATAATGAAGGGTCTACGCACTTACTGCAAGGTGTAACAGGCCAGCCACTGAGCGGCGGTGACGGTGGTAATGCCGGTGTCACAAAGGCTGTGCCGAATTTCTATTACACCAGGAAGCTCAGTGAACGTTTTGTAGTCGGGCTTGGCGTCAATTCACCATTCGGGCTTGCCACTGAGTATGACAAACACTGGGTTGGACGCTACCATGCTATTGAATCAGATCTCCTCAGCGTTAATATAAACCCGTCAGTTGCGTACAAGGTAAATGATAATCTGAGTGTTGGCGCCGGCATCAACATAATGTACATAAAGGCAAAACTTACAAATGCGATTGATTTCGGGACCATGGATGCAGCCGGAATCTTTGCAGTTTTTGGACTTCCCATCGCTCCTGGTTCTCTGCATCTTGTTCCACAGGCCCCACAATCAGACGGGTATGCCAAACTTGATGGTGACAGCTGGGGCGTTGGCTATAACATAGGTTTTCTCTACGAATTTACAAAGAATACACGTATGGGCCTATCATATCGTTCACGCATTGATCAGACAATTGAAGGCAGGGCTGAATTTACCGGCGTTCCTGCCGGCCTTGCCCCTTTCCCTGTATTCAAGGACACCGATGCCAAAGCTGATGTAACCATGCCGGACAACTTTTCTGTCAGTTTTTTCCATCAGATCAACCCGCAGTGGATGATCATGGCAGATCTGACATGGACAAACTGGAAGCTTTTTGAGGAGTTGAGAGTAAAGTTTGACAATCAAAACCAGCCGGATTCCGTTACCACTGAAAATTGGAAAGATAGTTATCGCACTTCGCTTGGTGTAACCTTTATGCCTGATAATAACTGGACATTCAGAGCCGGCACTGCCTATGATTCATCCGCAGTTGCCGATAAGAAATACCGCACTCCGCGCATCCCGGACGGAGACCGTATCTGGGCAGCCTTAGGCATAGGCTACAAGTTTTCCAATATGTTCAAAGCTGATATCGCTTATGCTCACCTCTTTATCAATGACCCTGAGATTAGTCAGTCGGTAGCTAACCCGGAAAACGCAATAAAAGGCGGGTTAAAAGGATATTATGACGCCCATATCAATATAGTGAGCGCTTCACTGACTCTGACATTTTAAAATGCTTCTGCATCAGCATTTTGTTAGGATTGCAAAGAGGTGCGGCGATAAACCTGCGTTTATTGACCGTACCTCCGACAAGAGGGTCTCATATTCCAAGGCGCTTATCGCTTCCCAAGATGGGAAGCGGCAAGATTGATTTCCGGAGTGTCACAGAGATGGTCCAGACTTTGCTGCAGACGAATGTAGCCTAAACCATATCATTCATAAACATTTCTGAGTGAACTGAGGATAGAGTATTTGCGCTCATTCTCAAATTTTATAAACAATCTTGGTTAAATCAGTTCCAGTTTCTTTGGCAGGGAAGTTAATACCTCAGCTTTTTTCTCACTGACAACCACCATGTCCTCAATTCTGACTCCTCCCAGTCCCGGGAGATAAATTCCAGGCTCGATTGTAAAAACCATATTTTTTCTTACAGGCTCACTTTTATTCCATGATATCCGCGGTGATTCATGCACCTGAAGACCAACGCCATGACCTGTTCCATGGCCAAACAGGTCGCCGTACCCTGCATTTTTGATATAATCCCTTGCCCCTGCATCGATCTGTTTTGACAGGGCGCCATTGGAAACAGAAGAGACAGCCCTCCTGTTTGCTTCGAGAACAGTATGGTAAATCTCTTTCTTTTTCTGAATATTGTTTCCACCTTTAAGGAGAAATGTCCTTGTCATATCAGAAAAATAACCATGAGCCTCTCCGCCCCAGTCTGCTATCACAAGGTCGCCTTTCTGCAATTTTCTGTCAGTCGGCCTTGCATGCGGCATGGCTGAGTGCGGTCCTGATGCAACTATGATATCAAAGGGGATACGACTGCAGCCTCTCTTCATCAATGCCTCTTCGAGTCTTAATGCAATTGAACGTTCGCTTATCCCCGGTCTTATATAGTTTTTAACATCCATAAAGGCATTCTCTGAACGCATCACTGCTTCCTGAATGTAATGTATCTCCTGTCTGTCTTTTATCTCCCGTAATTTTTCTACAAAGCCTTCCATTGCCTTCAACCTGAGACTTATATGAGATAATTTTCTGAAAAAATGATAGGAGACAGAGGATTCAAACCCGAGTTTCTTAATGCCGTTCTTTTTGGAGATGTCCTGAATTAACGCAATTCTGTTCCCTTTTTCGATAAGGATATCCCATCCCATCACCTCATTTTCTGACTGCTCTCTGTATCTGAAGTCGGTTATGAAAAAATGGTCTTTCGCTGTGATGAATGCACAACCGTAAGAGCCTGTAAAACCGGTGAGGTAGTGGATATTGATCATATCAGTAATGAGGAAGGCATCAACCTTTGTTTTAGTAATTGCCTGCCTTATATTCTTAAGGCGCAAAGAATATCTGTCTGAATTTGTGTCAATCATGCATGAAATCCAAATTATTCGCTTACGATAACTGAAGAATGCCTGATAATTCAATGTTAAATTATTACAAAACCACCTCCCCTCAAACTATTTTATCTTATATATGGTATGATAAAACTATCATATGAAAGCAGAGCTTATTATACATGACAAAGTTCAAGATGAACACGGAGGGATTGTTGAGGTTAAGGTATGGGCAGTGTATAAATCGACAGATAAACTGCACGGCTTTAAATATTCATTGGTGTATATCAAAGACGGCATACGGGTTATCGGTTATGACAATGCTGAAAGCAAAGGAGACCACAGGCATTATGGAGATAAGGAAATGCCCTACAGGTTTCGGAGTATAGACAAACTATTTGAAGATTTTCAAAAAGACTTGAGAGAGGTGATGAATAATGAAAGTTAAAAATGTAACCATAGGTGTTAAGTCTGTTGAGGCAGCGCTTGAAAGCGCAAAAAAAGTCATGAAAAAGCTTGAGCGGGGAGAGAATGTCAGAAAAAGCAAACCCGGCATATATTTTGAGAGCCTTGAAGTTATGAGAAAGGCAATAACACCTGAAAGGGTAAAAATATTAAAGGTGATCAAAGAAAAACATCCGGAGTCAATCTATGAGCTTGCCAAGCTGCTCCGCAGAAATTTAAAGAACGTGTCTGATGATGTTCATTATCTTGCAGACCTGGGGCTTATTGAGCTTGAGAAAGGAAAATCCAACGGCAGAGAGAAGACTATACCAACTGTGAACTACAGCAAGATTTTACTGGAAATACCTGTATAGGGAGAGGAGTTGTTAATGGCCGGACATGAGGCACAAGTAGTGCCCAGGGAGGATAATGCTTAGGTAACTTTATACCATTTTCCTGCACCGTTTTCGGAAAGTGCTGGCGTTATGCCGTTTTACGTCAACTGTCCGCCAATAAGTCAATTAATTCAACACCGTCCCCTCCTCACGTACTGGGGTAGGCAGAAAATAAGGTAGCTCCAATAATTATTCCTCAATCGGAAACCAGGTTTGAAGCGTGATTTTTAGATCCCGAAAAGCCGAATCAGTGCAGTGCTCAAAACTTACCCGTTCAGCAATTTTACTGAAAAGAGATGACGATTTTTGTTTGCCTTTATTTCTTAGCGCATCTATAAAAGCATCTTTTGAATGTTGCGGTTTATCCTCAGAAGGCTGCAAATAACCTTTGGATCTTAGCCAATCACGTAATTCAGAATTTTCCCAGCCAAGGCACGCTGCCACGTGAGGGGAATTGCTCCAAATCCATATTTCAAGTTCTGGGTCTATTACGATAACCTTAGATTTGCCCTGCCAGCCTGAGCGATCAAGATTATTCTGAACATGGCCCGCAAGTTGCCAAGAAGCGTCTACGCATCCGCATCCTTCTCTATCAAACATAACAAGCGCATAAGAATATTTGCCTAAAAATAACCTTAAAAAATCATGGGCAGACTTATAAACTCCTGAGTCATGCCCGATGTGTGACTTAATATCAAAAGAAATGTTTTTTATACATAAGGATTCAGTCCTCTGCAAAATCCCTTGTAATGCAAACTCCATGTTCTTATCCGCCACAAGGACAAATAGATCCTTCATCCCAGAACCCCAGAAGCAAAAAGGATATCGAGAGGAGTTTCACCTTTCCATTCTTTAAGATCGGGATGTTCCGAGCCGGAGATAATATCTACAGCCCCTTCTTTCGACTTTGCAAAGCATAATATATCGCTGATGTTTGCGACACTAATAATTACCGGGGAATGAGTTGCGATCAGAACCTGTGCATTATATACAGAGGAAAGCGATTGGAAAACCGTTTCCATCGCTCTTGGATGAATTCCGTTTTCAGGTTCCTCAATCAGTAAAATGCCCTCAATATCTGGAAGATATGCCAAAATCGTAAGAGCAAGCAATCTAAGAGTGCCGTCTGATACCATCCATGAAGGGACTTCAAGCTTGTTTTTATATCTGAGAACAATATAACGGTGTTTGTCCTCCTCCCTAAGAATTGTTTGAATACTTTCGAGATCAGGAAGTGCGGTCCGTAAATGCTCTATCCAGTCATTAAATTTGTCGGGATATTCTTTAGAAAGCCTCTCCACAACCCACGGTAAATTAGAGCCATCTGTTCGAAAATATTTTGGCATACCCGGAGAGCTTGGTTTCCTCATCATTTCGCTGTTGAGCACTAACGTTTGTATGCCTTCAAGCAGAGTTCTTTTTAGCCATGTTGCCACTGGGAACTGGGTTTCGTCTTCGGGAAGATTTCCTAAAGCTGATTTTTGCGGCCCAAGTTTAAAAGCTGGCCGATATCCTCCGGCTTCAGGATAAAAATTATCATTGCCGCCTTTAACTTTATTAACAATTTTCTTCCAGGTTTTTTTCGTGCCTGTAACAATAATTGTTTCTGGCGGCGCTTGCGGACTTGGGAATATATTTAATTGTCTTCTCTCAATTTTTCGCTCTGGTTTGACCCACACGGTCTCACTTGTGATTCCAAATTCATCAGTTCCAGAAATTTTACCGAGAGCAATTTCATATCTTGTGTTCCCGGTTCTCCCAATTACTCCCTGGAATTTTTCTGGTATATTCAGCTCAAGTGCAAGTTCGAAAGAGTCCCCATGCTTAAGCCACATTAAATCATTATAATTTGGCGTTCGTTTTCTTACAGCTGTTTCCGGACCATCACGCACAACGTCTCCAAGAAATGAGATTACGTCCAGGAAGGTTGATTTTCCGCTTGCATTAGGACCAACCACGATATGGAAATTACAGAGCTCTTTATCTATATACCTTAAACAGCGATAGCGCAAAGCTTCGACTGAGCAGATCATTATAACTCCTCGGTTTCCCAAATAAACTCTATTGCGTTTGTTCTTTTCATATACTTCTGTTCAGATTTTAAATTGCTAATATTATAGCCGCTCCCATCTAAAAATGCTTCACCCAAATAATTTCCTAATTACTTAAACCAAAATTGTTGGTCAGGCTTGCAGTTATGCATTTGGCAATGATTTCTTTCGGAAATCTTCACACTAAACGTGCGGGGAAGGCGGCAAAAATAAAGAAATTTCTCGGTTACTAATACGGTCATTAGTAAGACGACATTGTTAATATTTTTGTCATTGCGGCTTGTCCGCAATCCTTCTGGGTTTTGCAGAAAGATTCTCGCCTCGGCGAGTCGCTCCCGCACTCAGGCGGGTTCGCTGAGGAGAAGAGGTGACCCGACAAGCGGGAATGACATCCATGTAGCCTTACTTTTGCACTTATTAGTAATTTATTTCTTCTTGAAAAACCTCGATGCCAAAAAAGATGTGAATCGTCTCTATGTGTGCAGGATGCCTATGAAGCCTGTCAAGAGAAATATCATGGCTCACCTCTGAAATACGACAGTGCAGTATTCATGTTCTCTCTATCTCCTGTAAAAAGTATGAAGTCGCCCTGTTTGAACCTGAAGTCAGGCGCCGGATTCGTATGCACCTCTTTTCCCCTTCTTACGGCGATAATCGTCACCCCGGTTTTTTTCCTGATTTGCAGTTCTTTGATTGTTCTGTCACCGAGCTGCGAGCCTTCAGGTAGCCGGTAGCCGTCTATTTCTATTTCAGGAAGCCATTCATATTTATCGAAAAGATGGCGTCTCGGTATTTCAACGCTGCGCAAAGCGGTGTAACTGTTGCTCCTGATCTTTTCGACCATGTCGAGTATCGCATTTCTGGGGAAGCTGTAACGGTGCAGCACACGTGAAAAGATCTCTATGGAGGTTTCGAACTCTTCGGGTATCACCTCATCCGCTCCGAGTTTATTGAGTTCGTCAACCTCAATAAGGTACCTGGTCCTTACAATGATGTATACGTCGCGGTTTGACTGTCGTGCGATAGAGACTATCCTTCTTGTGGAAATGGGGTCTGAAATGGCGATGACCAGAAGTCTTGCCTTTTCGATTCCCATCTTGTGCAGAATTTCCTTGCTTGCGCCGTCGCCGTAATGAATCGGCTCCCCTTTTTTTCTCATCTCCCTGACCGTGTCGCTGTTCATTTCCAGAACAACATAGGGAATTTCAGCTTCTTTCAATACTTTTGCCAGGTTCTTTCCGTTCAGTCCGAATCCGACGATAATGACATGATCGTGCCTTTTCCGCGGGGCTCCATCGCCCTCGAAGACTTTTCTTTTTCCGGCCAGTTTCTTCATGAGGGGTCTTGCCGCTATCCATTCGGATGCCGATGGAGCAGCGTTTAACAGAAACGGCGTAACAATCATCGTCACAACGGAAGATGAAAGGAAAATCTGATAGAAATCCTCGGTAATCAATCCTGCCGCCTTGCCGGCAATCGCAAGAACAAACGAGAATTCTCCTATCTGGGCAAGCCCCAGGCCGGCAAGTATCGCGGTCCTGGGTGGATTCCCTATCAACAGCGCCGAAGAGGTTCCCGTAATAATTTTCAGGCCAAATATCAACGCGACAACTTCCGCAATAATTATGCTGTTATCAAAAACAAACTCCAGATTCATGAGCATTCCTATCGACACAAAAAAAAGACCCATGAAACTGTCCTTGAACGGCAATATGTCCACCAAAGCCTGATGGGCATACTCAGACTCCGATATAATAAGGCCCGCAAGAAAAGCGCCGAGGGCAAGAGAAAGACCGAACCTTGAAGTCAGAAGCGCTATACCGAGACATAAAAGTATAATGGTAGTCAGGAAGAGTTCCCGGCTTTTCGTCCTGACAACCTGATGCAGAAAGGCGGGGACTATCCATCTGGCGCTTAATAATACAACCGCTATGATAAAGGCGGCCGTTCCCATTTTAATTGCAACGTCCATAACGTCTATGCTGTCCCCGGACAGAGCGGGAATAAGAAGCATAAGCGGTACAATGCAGAGGTCCTGGAATATGAGTATCCCCACCATGGTATGGCCGTGAGGCGAGTCCATCTCTCCCCTCTCGGCAAGCAGCTTCAGGACTATCGCCGTGCTGCTCAGTGCATACAGAAATCCGAAAAAGATCGATTTATTGACATCTCCTATGGCTAAATAGGTCAGTCCGGCTGAAGCCGCGATGGTAAACATGACCTGAGATCCGCCACCGCCCAGAACAGCCTTCTTGATTCTGAACAGTTTTGCCATGGAAAATTCGATGCCGATTGTGAACAGAAGAAGTATTACTCCGATCTCGGCGAGCATCTCTATGAAGTGGGTATCCTTTATCAGCCCGACGCCGTGCGGACCGATGATTATCCCGGCGATGATAAACCCGATAAGAGAAGGTATCTTCAGCTTGTAAAGCAGCAAAATGACCGCAGCGGATGCGATGAATATAACTTCCAGAGATTTAAGGAATTCGTATTCCATGTTCCCTCTAACAGTGTAATAGTATCGGGTGCTGATAAGGTTGTTAAAAAGACAGCATTGTTGCTATTCTTGTCATTGCGGCCTGTCCGCAATCCTTCCGGGTTTTGCAGAAAGATTCTCTCCCCGGCGACTCGCCTGAGGCGACCCGACAAGTCGATGCGACTCTTCGCGATGACCCGCTTCGAGCGGGAATGGCATCAAGGCAGCCTTACTTTTGTACTTCTGAGTATTTGCTGCTGCAGGGATGAACGTTTCAATTCGTTCATCCCTTATTTTGCGTATTCGGTGATTACCCGACCCGGAGAGGTAAAAGACAAACCCGCTCTTGATCCATACATTATTGCTTCAACAACCGGCTGGTTGACTTTTTTATCCGCACGCCATTTTACAATAAAATTGGCTCCCGGCCCGCCTCTTGTATCGTATTCCTTAAGGTAGAAAAAGTTATGAGCAAATGGTTTAAGGTTTATCGGTTTGCTGATATAGCTTTCTATGAATTTCCCGTTTGAATCATAATAATCTGCCTTTAATATTGTTATTGCATTTTTCGGGTCGATATTATGTATGCTCAGCATTGTGGCAAGCTGATGCGGGACGGCTTTTGGCCCGGCATAGATATTTGAATAGACAGGGACATATAGTGTTTCACCGGTTGAAAGCCCCCTGTCGGATTCTGCATGAGCATATACCGTGAAAAATAATATTGAAAAAATCATAAAACACATTTTTAACTTATCTCTGCAAGACGTAAACGAGAACATAATAGCTTCCTCCTTTTTTGAAGCAATGGCTACTTAAAAAGCACAGCCATAGAAGACGGTATCAACCGAAAATTTAAGAACCTCTCTTTTCTTCAACTATTATACAGAAATATTGCAATTATTTATCCCGAATTGAAACAGTTACTAAGGAGTGCTTAAGTAAGGCATCATTATCAAAAAATCTCACCACGCCCCTCTTTGCCATCCTTCGACAAGCTCAGGATGACAAGCTCAGGATGACAAATGTCATGGTGAGCCTGCCGAACCATTCCTCCCTTATGCAAAGGTCGGTACGACTCGATTCCGGGGAGGTTAGGAGGGATTTCATAATCAATGTCTTACTGCTTATGACCTTATTAGTATCGCTGATTTACTGTTTAGCCGTTTCATTAAAAATAGGCTTTGAGCACATATTCCTGCATCATCCTGTGAGTGTTGAAAAACGAACCGTTAATTGCTATGCAATACCGCATTATATTCACATATTGCTCCCGACTGTGATAATACATCGGGAGAACCGTTTTCTCCAGTTTATCATAGAGCGAATGTGCGTCCTGCCGGCTATCCCGGTTTTTTTCGGCATCTTTGTCACTTTCCCCAATCGACCATCCGGTTATCCCTTCTATATGACCTTCAATCCACCACCCGTCAAGAACGCTCAGACTTGGGATGCCGTTTAGCGCTGCCTTCATACCGCTCGTTCCGGAAGCCTCCTGGGGAGGTTGTGGTGTATTAAGCCACAGGTCAACGCCTGAGATAATCATTTTCCCAAGTTCCATATCATAATTATCAAGATATACTATTTTTATATCCTTTTTAAGATATTCCTTTGCATAAACAATTCGTTTGATTACATCCTTGCCCCCGTAATCTGCCGGATGGGCTTTACCTGCGTAAATAACCTGAATTTTACCGGTTTCTGATGCGATCCGTCTGAGGCGTTCCATGTCATTGAAGAGGAGGTCTCCTCTCTTATATGTTGTAGCACGTCGCGCAAAGCCGATTGTAAACACATCTTTTTCCATATAAATACCTGTTTTGTTATTTATGAACTGAACTAATTTCTCCTTTGTCAGGATATGAGCCTGCCGGATTTTATCGTTGGGGATATTAAGTCCATATCTAAAGCTGAAATTATCTTCTCTCCATCCCGGGATATATTGGTCATAAAGAACCTGGAATGGTTCTGCCACCCAGGTAGCTGCATGAACTCCGTTCGTAATAGCATCGATTGTATGCCCTCCGAACAACAGCCGCGAAATTTCCCCGTGTTTTTTTGCTACTCCATTAATGAAACGGCTCATATTCAAAGCAAGATATGTCATATTAAACAGGCCGTTATACAGGAAAATATCTTTTATTTTAAAAAAATCTTCACGTGGACCAACTATACGTTGCACTAACTCGATGGGGAACTGATCGTGTCCTGCGGGTACCGGTGTATGGGTTGTAAAAACGCATTGTTCTCTGACAGCTTCAATATCTTCGGACCGGGTTGGTTCCATCCCTGTCTTTTCTGCCTGTTCATTCAGAAGCTCAACTGCAAGCAGGCTTGAGTGACCTTCGTTCATATGGAAACGTTTTATGTCTTTATATCCCAAAGCACGTAGCATTCTTACGCCGCCGACCCCGAGGATAATTTCCTGGCACAAGCGATAATATTGATCTCCTCCATAGAGAAAATAGGTCAGTGTCCTGTCAAATTCAGTATTATCCGGAAGATCACAGTCCAGAAAATAGACAGGCACTGTTGCCCCGGTTATTCCTTTCACTTCATATTTCCATGAGCGGAGATGAACAGTCCTGTCTTCAATTGAAACTGATGCTTTCTGTGGCATTTCTTCCAGAATGTTTTCTACCACCCATTCTTCCGGTTCCTCAATCTGCCATCCCCTCTCATCCAGTTTCTGGCGGAAATAGCCTTTCCGATAAAGCAAAGTCATGGCAACCATCGGAACCTTGAGATCTGCGGCTGCACGAATGGTGTCCCCTGCAAGCACCCCAAGACCTCCGCTGTAAGTCGGCATTCCGCTCTCAAGACCGATCTCCATCGAAAAATAGGCAATAACAGAATGATTATTCATTTCCGTCACTCCTTTCCGTATTGGTCTTGCAATAATTCTATGCAGATATTTTCCAGTCGCATGCACAGAGAAAGAGGAGCAGATTGGTGCCAGCGTTTTAAGTACATTTTTTACGGCCTCCTATAGTCAACATCTTGACTTTTATTTTGCTGCTGCTCTATTGTGTCAATTTCTTTTCCAAAATCTCACGCAAGATAGGAAGAGCGCTTTCATCAGAAAGAACAAGCAGTTTATCGCCGCGCATGAGAACCGTATTTCCTCCCGGAATGAAGAGTTCACCCGACCTGTTTACCAAAACAATAAGAACTCCTTCAGGAATGCCGATGTCAACCAGCTGTTTGTTCATTACTGCAGAATCATCCGGGATCTCTATCTCAACAAGGTTGCATTTCAGATTTTCTGTTGAATCACATTCAATGGGGTAGCGTGCTTTTTCAGGCAAAGGGGCATCTACTTTAAGCCAGCGTGCAACAAGGGGTATCGTCGAGCCCTGAAATAATGCAGAAGTCAGGACAATAAAAAAAACTATATTGAAGATGGTTTCTGCCCGGGGTACGCCGGCGAGGAGGGGGAATGTCGCCAGAATGATCGGTACCGCTCCTCTCAGCCCAACCCATGAGACCATGGTTTTCTCCCGAAAGCTCATCCCGGAATTGATCAGGGTAAGGAATACACCGGCAGGACGGGCTATGAGCATCAAAAACAGGGAGACAAGCAGACCGGTTAGTATGACATGCATAAGCTGCGAAGGGAACACCAGAAGCCCCAGGGTCAGGAACATGGATATCTGCATCAGCCATGCGAGTCCGTCATGAAACCTTTTGAGGCTTGTTTTGTGGATGAAATTCTGATTTCCCATGAGCAATCCTGAAATATATACTGCAAGAAAACCGTTCCCTCCGATAGTTGCAGTGGTTCCATAGGTGAGCAGTACAAGGGAAAGGCTTAAAACAGGATAAAGCCCTGAATATTCCAATCGTATCCTGTTCAGCAAGAAAACCATACCCTTGCCCATAGCATACCCGACAGCAGTTCCGAGCGCTATCTGCTGCAAGATCATAGGAATCATACCAAGAGGGGATCTGGTCGGGTTAAGCAGAAGTCCTACAAAACCTATGGTGAGCATAACGGCCATCGGATCATTGCTTCCGGATTCCAGCTCAAGCAGCGGTTTCAGGTTGCCCCGCAGACTGACTTTTTTGGACCTTAATACCGAAAATACTGCTGCAGCATCAGTTGATGAAATGATTGCACCGAGAAGCAGCCCCTCGAATAATGTAAAACCAAGGAGGGAGACCGAAAACCATCCAACCAGGAGGGCAGTTGCAAGCACTCCTATTGATGACAGGGCTATCCCGCTTTTGAGAACAGGCCGCACGCTCCGCCAGTTGGTGTCGAGTCCGCCTGAAAAAAGGATAAAGGAGAGCGCTACTACGCCAAGGAACTGGGCGAGATAAGGATCATCAAAGTGAATTCCACCGGGGCATTCAGAACCCGCAAGCATACCTACGATTAGGAAGAGGAGAAGAGCAGGAATTCCAAGCTTGTCAGAGGCTTTGCTTGCAATAATACTAACAAGCAGAAGTGCCGCAGCAGCTGTTAAAAGATATTCTATGGAGATCACAATACGTTTGTCCTTTTTTAGACATGGTCTTTAAAGACCCACAATCAGCTGTGCCTGGTATTGATTTTTTGAATCCCCGCAATGCTTAAATTTATCTCCGCGAACCTCTGCATTCGGAGACGATGGATTCCCGGGAACAGCATACACAAAATCATTTATTTCGAGAACTCGTAGAGACTTTGCTAAGGTTTATAATCGGGAATTTGCGCCTCCGCAAGCGCCCTGATTCTGTCATCCAGATCCGGATGGGTTGCGAAGAGCGCTCTCAATCCCCGCTTTTTCGTTCCGGAGATGCCGAACGCCGCCATCTGATCAGGCAGATGAGGCTGCTCTATGGACGCCTTCAGGGACTCGAGTGCGCCGATCATCGGTTTTCTGCCGACAAAATCTGCGGCGCCGCTGTCTGCACGGTACTCCCTCTTTCTCGAAAACCAGAAGACGATTATTGAAGCCAGTATTGAGAGGAATATCTCCGCAACGATGGTGGTCACCCAGAAGCCTATGCCGTGATCCCTCTCATTTCTGAGTATCACTCTGTCTACTGTGTAGCCAATAATGCGGGCAAAGAATATCACAAAAGTGTTCACTACACCCTGTATGAGCGCAAGGGTTATCATGTCCCCGTTTTTCACATGTGCAATTTCATGAGCCAGCACAGCACGAATTTTTTCCTTATCCATGCGACGCAGCATCCCGCTCGATACTGCCACAAGAGAATTATTGCGCTTCATTCCCGTTGCAAAGGCGTTCATGTCATCAGAGGGATATACGGCAACTTCGGGCATACCAATGCCGGCCTTGGAAGCAAGTTCGCTTATCGTTCTCACAAGCCAGCGTTCTGTCTCGCTGACAGGCGAAGTAATCACCTGAGCCCTTGTCAGTCTCTTTGCGCTCCATTTGGAAAGCGCAAGGCTGATAAATGCCCCTCCCATACCGAATACCGCTGCGAAAATCAGCAGTGACTGATAGTTCAATCCATAGGGTGTTATATAAGGTTCAATACCAAGAAGTCTCAGCACAATCCCCAGCACGATTACTATCGCCAGGTTGGTTATCAGAAAATAAATTACTCTGCGCATTATCGCCTCCTTTTAAAGAAAATTTGTTTGCCTGAACTCTTCTCCTTCGGCGAAGCATGCTTATCACACCTAACCATATTCCGGATCTTCAGATTCTGATTATGTGATTTAATGAAATTTTGTATTTATTATTTTCTACCTTCCTTTCACCATTGCCGCATTCAGAATTTCAATCCCTTTTTGTGATTCATCGATGGACCGCGTTAAAGATTCCCGCGCCATTTCCGGATTATGGAAGCCGTCCGAGTTCTCTGCCGTCCACCATTCCCAGAGGATATGAGCCCTGAGATGCTGGTCCTGCGCCTTCTTTATCGTCTCTTTGTCTACGCCTTTTTTCCCCGCTTCAACAATCTTATCAATCAACTCAGACAGCCAGAATTCAGCCTTTCTCATTCTTCCCTTTGTATAGGCTTTTACTGAGTCGATTGCATATACGGCCATTTCTTCAGTCCATTCCGAATGGCACCTCAGACATGTCTCTTTAAGCTGAACCTTTGGGGTTAACGGCACATGAGAGGTATAGTTTTTCCCGGTCGCTTTATCTCTTATCTTTGGCGCATGACAATCATTGCATCCTGCGCCTGCTCTCGAATGTTTTGAATTGTAAAACGTTTCGGCCTCAGAGTGTTGCGCTTTCCAGAGAAGCCCTCCGGTGAGTGTATGCTTGAAGTCAAGAAAACTGTTTTTGTTTACATAATGGTCATAAAGTTCAAAAACCTCTTTATAGGGAATGTGGTTTGTCCTTCTGTCTTCCATTATGACGGTGTATTGAGACGTATCGGGATTCTGGGGATCGTATCCGGGGTTGCAGGTATACTCCACATGACACTGCCCGCATTGAAGCTTTGTGTCATACTTTTCAAGCATCGCAATCTTTCTCACATAACCCCTCATCCCCATCTCGATGACCTTTATTCCTGTCCTGTTGGGATCTTTATGCCAGATTGTACTTTCATCCGGTGCTGCAAGAGAATCAATTAGAGGGTCGTTAATGATCCTTGGTTTTGCAGCATGGGGGTCATGGCAGTGGAAACAGTTCATCCCATGCTGCAATGTCCTCGCAAGTTCTACAACGTTCGACGTCCTCGACCATTTTGCGCCTTTTCCTGAGTCTCCCATATATGCCCAGTCGAGAATGTGGTCCTGTGATTTACACTGCAGACAGACTGCGTTCGCTGCTGCGTCACTCCGGGGGATGAAAGGTTTTTGTTCATTGGAATCGGCGTATTTGTCCGCAAGCACATCCCATGCTTTTCCTTTCTCGAAAATATATTGCCACCCGTTTTTCCCCTGAAAACGGCCGCCGTAAGCCCTGTCAACAGCAAGGTGGTCAATAAGCATCCAGAGATGGGGTCTAGTCAGGGCATGTTCAATAGTAAAGCTGTGTCCCATCATGATCTTGTCCCAGAAAGGGTTTGGCGACCTGTTCGTAAGCTGGGACTTTTCATCCCTTGCGGGTCTGTGGTAAGAACCTTTCATGAAACTGTCGTATTGTTCTTTATGACATTGCCCGCATGTTTCCCATGAGGTATCAGTCGCCGGCCTGTTCTCCGGGATTGGAGCGGTGAGATGTTTCTCAAAGCCGCTATGACAAAAAGAACAATTGACCACAACATGCTTCCCTGATGCATGGAGATTCCTGATAACGCCGTGGCAACCGTAACAAACGTCGGCATTAATCGCCTTTTCCATTGCCGGCGCCTTTTCAGCATAAACGCTAAAATAACTTGTGCTTAGTCCGGCAACAATGAAAATGATTGCGAGAATTAAATGCCCTTTCCTGATCATATACCCTCCTTTCCTGAATGCATGGCCTTATAAGGCAACTCTATCAATACTTCCGTTCCCTTTCCAGCCTCGCTTTCCACCGCAATCTTCCCTTTGTGCCCTTCGATTACCTTTTTTGCTATAGCCATTCCGAGGCCGGTTCCACCGCGCTTTTTGATATAAAATGGGACAAAGATATTATCAAGAGTTTCCCTGTCCATGCCGGAACCGGCATCCTTAATGCGAATTGTCTGAAATTGTCTGCTTTTTGCAACCGACACCGTAACTGTTTGGTCTCCGGCAGAAAGGGCAAATATGAAAATGCCTGCGCCCATCAGTGTGAGACCTGCTGGTTTTTCCGCCTTCTTATCCATTTATCCGCCTCTACTACAATTATGACGGTTGCAGAAACCATTAATATTTGAGCCCATTCGTTCATGGAAATAGGTTCGGTTCTGAATACCCATTGAAGCGCAGGCACATAAATTACCGAGAGCTGGGCAAGAAATGCGGCTATCATGCTGTAAAAAAGAAAAGGGTTGCTAAGCGGGCTTATCCGGAATATCGACTGAAGTTCCGAGCGGCTGTTCCATGCCTGAAAGAACTGGAAAAATACCATGGTTGTCACTGCAACAGTCCTTGCTTTTTCGAGTGAATCACCCGCCTGGAGCGCTGTAATAAAATTATATACGACACCTGCAGATATGAGAAGACCAACGATAATGGTCCTCTCTATGAGGAGTTTGTTCATTATTCCTTCTTTCGGATCCCTGGGCGGCCTTCCCAATATATTTTTCTCTCCGGGTTCAAATGCAAGGGCAACATCCTGCAATCCGTTTGTTACAAGGTTGATCCAGAGTAGCTGGGCAGGCACATAGGGTATCGGCACACCTAAAATAATTGTTCCTAAAATAGAGAGTATGGCAGCAATTCCTGTAGGTATTAAAAAGAATGTGACCTTGCGGATATTGTCAAACACTATTCTTCCCTCTCTCACCGCATGAAAGATACTTGCAAAGTTGTCATCAGCAAGTACCATATCAGAAGCTTCCTTCGCAACGTCTGTTCCGGTTTTTCCCATTGCAACGCCGATATGGGCTGTCTTGAGGGCCGGGGCGTCGTTTACGCCGTCTCCGGTGACGGCAACTGTCTCTCCGTGTTCCTTTAATTGCTGCGTGATCCTCAATTTATGCTGGGGCGATACCCGTGCATAGACAGAAATGCTTTTCACTCTTTCAAAAAGCAGGGAGTCGTCCATCCCTTCGATATCTTTTCCTGTAAGGACTTCTGCGTTCTCATCAGCAAGGCCAAGCTTTTTAGCAATGGCTCTGGCTGTAACCGCATGATCTCCGGTTATCATTACCACCCGGATTCCGGCTTTCCTGCATCCCTCGATTGCCTCTATCGCCTCCGGCCGGGGAGGGTCTATCATTCCCTGAAGTCCTGCAAAAACAAGACCGGAATCGATATCCCTGCATTCCGCTTCCCTGCAGGTGAGTTCTTCAAGTTCGGGCGGCGCATCCCTGTATGCAAATGCAAGAACGCGTAACCCTTCTTTTGCAAATTCCGAAGCAACCCTGTGAACTTCTTTCTTATTAAACTCCCTTTCGTCGGGAGAGCCCGCACACATGTCCAGCACCTTCTCGGGAGCTCCCTTTACAAATATGATTTTCTTACCCCTGTGCTTGTGGAGGGTTGCCATGTAGCCGCGGTCTGACTCAAAAGGGATGATCGCTATCTGCTCATATTTCTCCTTTTCATCCTCCGGCTTAAGCCCTGCCTTTATAGCCGAGACGATAAGGGCGCCCTCTGTCGGGTCTCCGTCGATCTTATATTGACCGTCTTCTTCATAGAGATTCGATTCATTGCAAAGAAGACCTATGCGCAGCACGGGGATGAGATTTTTTACTTCCCCGGCGTCTACGGATATCTCTTCACGGGTTATTTCACCTTTCGGTTCGTAGCCGCTTCCTCCGACCTCATATGTATGCTGTCCGTCAAATACAAGTTTTACTGTCATCTCATTTTTTGTGAGCGTTCCTGTTTTGTCTGACCCGATGACTGTTGTGCTTCCAAGAGTCTCGACAGCATGAAGCTTTCTGATAATGGCGTTCTGTCTTGCCATCTTTGCCACTCCTACAGCCATGGCAATCGTTACCACAATGGGAAGACCTTCGGGTATTGTTGCTACTGCAGCAGCTATTGCCGTCATAAACATGTTTTTTGCGCTTTCGCCGATCAGCAGGCCGACAAGGAAGAGCAGAGAAGAAGCTCCTAAAACAATAAATCCGATGGTCCTGGCAAAGTTGTGTATCTTTACCTGGAGGGGAGCTTTTACCAGCCCTGCCTCTTTCACCTCCTGTGCAATGCTCCCGAGCAGCGTTCTCCTGCCTGTCTCCACAACAACACCCTTTGCCCTGCCGCTTACAACGATTGTTCCCATAAATGCCATATTCTTCTGGTCACCCGGAGTCAGATTGGACTCCTTCAGAGGATGGGTCATCTTTTCAGCCGGTACGGATTCCCCGGTGAGCATTGCCTCTTCAACCTTAAGCTCAATAGTTTTAAAAAGGCGCAGGTCGGCAGGCACCCTGACGCCGGAGGCAAGTAAAACAATATCACCCGGCACAAGCTCTTCGCTGTGTATCTCTTTCTCTTTTCCTTCCCTCAGGACCTTTGCCTTTGGCACAACCATTTTTTTCAGCGCACGCACACTCTCTTCGGCCTTATATTCCTGAAAATACCCTATGATTGCGTTGAGGATTACTACAGCGAAGATAACCCCGGAATCGATATATTCCCTGAGCAACAGAGTTACCACTCCTGCTATCAGCAAAATATAAATCAGCGGGCTTGTAAACTGGTGAAGAAGTATTTTCAGCCTGCTTATCCTTTCTTCTTCAGCAAGCTTGTTCGGGCCGAACTGCTCAAGGCGCTGACGAATCCCTGTCTCGCTCAGGCCGTTCTCTGAAGTATTGAGTTTTTGAAATAATTCCTTTACGCCGACTTGATACCAGTTCATACCTTCACTTCTCCAGGCAATAGGTCAATACTTTTTCTTTCTGAGCCATCACAATAGTATATTGTATCTGTTGCAGTAATCTTGGCATCTCCCAATACCCCTTTAAGTAGTAATGTGCAGCAGTCTCTTTCGACCTTCCGATCCGTATGGCAATGCCTTTTTTATTAAGGGTTTTAAAGGCTGTCTCGTCGGTTTGATCATCGCCTATATATAAAGGCATGCATTTATCCTCCAGGTGTCTTAATATCCAGAGGACAGCGCTGCCTTTGTTCCATTGCACACAAGGGGCCAGTTCGATCACCTTTTTCCCTTTGATCACACTTAACCTTTCTTGCTCAATAAACTCGTCTGCTACTGCATGAAAAACATTTTTTACACGAGGGATATCCTCCTTCGTTACTGAGCGGAAATGCAGGCTCACACTGTATTTTTTGTTTTCGATCCATGCGCCGTGTATATTTGCAATTTCTTTCTTGAGCCGGCATGATACAGATTCAATATCCAAATGTGATGCCAGGGCCTTTGGATGCGTAAACCGAAGATTAGGTCCCGATATATCCAGTCCGTGATTGCCGCCATAATAGATTTTGCGAATACCAACTCTTTTCTTAATGTCAGATAACGACCTGCCG